>JBAQAB010000334.1:0-2018 GCA_049285535.1 Xanthobacteraceae bacterium | reverse complement strand
TCGATTTCAATCCGATCTATCTGGTCTGGCTGTTCGTCGCGCTGGCCGCGGGGCTCACGGTCGAGGCGCTTTATCTGATGTTCTTCTCGGCGGCGTCCTATCGCAGCCGGATCAATCGGCGGCTATCGATCGCCAAGGACCGCACCGATCGCGAGAGCGTGCTGGTCGAATTGCGCCGCGGGCGCGGGCTCACCGGGGAGGGCGATTATCGGATCGGTCTGATCGCGCTCAACCGGCTGATCCTGCAATCCGGGCTGACGCTCGGCATCTCCCGGCTTTGCCTCATCGTCGGTATCGCCAGCCTGTTCGCCTTCGGCGCCACCTGGGTGTTTCGTCACAGCCTCCCGCAAGCGGCCGCGGCGGCGCTGTTGAGCGCGACAGTCTTGCCGTATCTGGTCCTGAAATTTTTGCGCAGCCGGCGGCAGAAGAAATTCGGGGCGCAGTTTCCCGACGCGCTCGACATCATCGTGCGCAGTCTCCGCGCCGGCCATCCGGTGCCGATCGCCATCTCCATGGTCGGGCGCGAAATGCCCGATCCGATCGGCTCGGAATTCGGCGTGGTATCCGACGAGATCACCTACGGCGCCGATCTCGAAACCGCCATGCGCAACCTTTATGCGCGGCTCGGCTCCGACGACCTGCCGCTGTTCGTCACCGCGGTCGCCATCCAGGGCTCGACCGGCGGCAATCTCGGCGAAATCCTGGAAAACCTCTCCGGCGTCATCCGTCAGCGCTTCAAGATGCGGCGCAAGATCCGCGCGCTCGCCGCCGAAGGCCGCGCCTCGGCGATGATCCTGTCGGGCTTGCCGATCGGCATGTTCGCCGTCATCCAGTTCGTCGCGCCCGACTTCTACGCTTCGGTCTGGCAGGTCCACCTGACCCAGGTGCTGCTGTTCGGCGCCGCGGCCTGGATGCTGGTCGGCAATCTCATCATGTTCAAGATGGTCAACTTCAAGATTTGAAACCGCGGACCGCGCCCTCATGTTCGGCACCAGCGAAACCACGCTGCTCAACGGCCTGATCTTTCTCGCCGCTGCCACGTTGGCTTATGCGGTGATGAACGGCCTGATCGCGCGCGAGGCGGTGCGGCGGCGCGCCTCGCGCGTCGGCGTCGAGGACGGTGCGCCGGGCAACCGGCGCTCGCTGCGTTTTTCCGGATTGAAGGCCGCGCAGAAGCTGATCGATTACACCACCAAGCACTATTCCGAGGCCGATGCCGGCGACATGAAGGTGCTGCGGCAGCGGCTGGTGGCGGCAGGCGTCTACGATCCGCATGCCGCCGCCTATTACTTCCTGGCGCGCGGCGTTACGGCCGTGGCATTCGCCGTCGCCGCCTATTTCGCTTTATCGATGCTCGGATGGGGCGCCAAGACCTCGTTCTGGCTGCTCGTCATGGGCGGTGGCGGGCTCGGCTATCTGACGCCGAGCATCTATCTCGACCGCCGCATCGCCGCGCGGCGGCTCGAGCACCAGGCCGGCTTTCCCGATTTCATGGATTTGCTGGTGGTCTGCGCCGACGCCGGCTTGAGCATGGAGGGGGCGCTCGACCGCGTCGGCCGCGAGCTCGGCGTCTCCTATCCGTCGCTCGCCGCCAATATCCACATGGCCAATCTCGAAATCCGCGCCGGCCGCACCATGACCGACGCCCTCAACCATCTCGGCGAACGGCTCGGGCTGGAAGAGGCGCGCTCGTTTGCCACGCTGATCCAGCAGTCCGACGAGCTCGGCTCCTCGATCAGCGACGCGCTCCGGGTCTATTCCGACGACATGCGCCACAAGCGTCTGTCGCGCGCCGAGGAGAAGGCCTACAGCCTGCCCGCCAAGCTCTCGGTGCCGATGATGGTGTGCATCTTCCCGGTGCTGTTCATCGTCATCCTCTGCCCGGTCATCGTCCGGGTGTCGAGCCACATGTGGTGAACGCGACGGACGTCGTAGGGGAGGGTTTGAAATCCGCCCTACAAACCTCCGGCATCCGGGCTTCCCCTGACCCGGCCAAACTGCGCCCGGCGAAAGATGCC
>JBAQAB010000333.1:0-39803 GCA_049285535.1 Xanthobacteraceae bacterium | reverse complement strand
CCTCGGAACCAACCTGAAAACGACCTTCTCGTCGGTTTCAACCGCACTTAAGTAATCGAATCCAAAACGACAAAGGGGCTTCGCCTGTCGGTCGAAGTCCCCGTTCGTCGGCCTCAGATCAATACCGCTCCGTGCCGGCATCTAGAATTTCAAAGCAAGAGTCGCCGAACCGCTCCATCCGCTTCGGCAGGACAGTAGGGCAATCGTGGCAACTTACCGGAAAGATATCAGGCCAGACACTTACGTGAGCTGTCCGACGTGTGGCTGCGAAATCATCATGCTGAACACGATGAGTTTGCCACGCGAGTTTTCGGTGCGATGCCCGAATTGCGAGGGACGAAAATTTTACCAAGCGAATGGGGTTCATGATCACCGTGACAACGCCGAAAAAGCTCAGAGTTCCGGAAAGATACAATTCGGCATCAGGCGCACGAACGAGCGCGATCAAACGTCGGCAAAGCCGATGCAGCCAAAATCCCGCTTCAACGCGATGGCAACCTGGCTGCTGCACTAGATTCGCCGCATCATTCGAGAACGCCGTCGTCGAAGCGGTTCTTTAAACTTGTCGCTCCCGGCCTCGGCTGGCGCTGACCATCACTCCTGCCTTGCCGGCACCTGCGGCCACTGGCCGGCTTCGATCTTGCCGGCAGCTATGACGGCCTGGGTACGGCTTTCGACGCCGAGTTTTTGCAGAATGGCGGAGACGTGCGCCTTCACGGTCGCTTCCGAGACGCCGAGCTCGTAGGCAATCTGTTTGTTGAGCAAGCCGCCCGACAGCATCATCAGCACCCGCACCTGCTGCGGCGTCAGCGTCGCGAGCCGCGCGATCGTGGCGGCGGATTCGGCATCCGCGCCGCGCCCCAGATCGACATCGGGCGGCGTCCACACTCCGCCTTGTAGCACGCGCGCGATGGCCTCGCGGATCACCTCGATGCCGAGCGTCTTGGGAATGAAACCGGAGGCACCGAATTCCATGCAACGCCGGATCACGGCGGGATCGTCATTGGCTGAGACCACGATAATCGGCAGGCTCGGATATTGGGCGCGGAGATACATCAGGCCGGAGAAGCCACGCACGCCGGGCATCCGCAGATCGAGCAGAACCAGATCGATCTCGCCGCCGCGTTCGAGGAGCTCGGTGACCTCCTCGAAGGTGCCAGCCTCGCCGATTTCGACGCGGTCGAACAGGCCGCTGACCGCCTCGCGCAGCGCGCCGCGGAACAGCGGATGATCGTCGGCGATCAACAGATGATGAGAAGTTGCCTCGCTCAATGACGGCCCCGGTTCGCACGCAAGTTTGCGGACTATGTTACCGCCGTTCGCGGGCCCCGGTCCACCGATGCTGCCGTCTTTTGCGGGAATTGTCTCAGCGCGCAACTGCGATGCGCAGCGGAACGAATTTTCTGTCGAGCCCCTTAAGGCTTCATTCAGGCGTAGTTCATCGCGATCGTTGCTTTACTCGGCAAGCCATTCATCCCCCATCGGATGGCATCAACAATCGGGAAGGAAGAAACCATGGTTCGATCACTCTTGTTGAGCGCTGCATTGGTTTTTGGTGTCGCCACCGCCGCAAGCGCCGCCGGCTTTACCCCTGTGCCACTCGGCAATAACGACGGCCTGATCATCAAGGTTGCGGAGGGATGCGGCCCCGGTTATTGGCGCGGCCCCGCGGGACGCTGCCATCCGTTCGCCGTCGGCCGCGCGTGCCCACCCGGATACCACCTCGGGCCGGAAGGAAAGAAGTGCTGGCCGAATTGATGGCGGCACGAGCGACGCAGTTCTGAACGAAAGGCGCGGCCGGGCAATTGAAGGGCCCGGCCGTTTTTTGGTCCGGTTCAACGCTCAGTGACAAGAGCCGAGAAATTGCAAGACCACCTCGCGACGATGCGGCCGGCTGCGATGCTCGGCGACATAGATGCCCTGCCAGGTGCCGAGCGCCAATGCGCCATCGATCACCGGCACGTACAAACTCACGCCGTTGAGCATGGATTTGATATGCGCCGGCATGTCGTCCGGACCTTCGACGTCATGCACCCAGCCGGCTTGCGCCGGCGCCAGCCGATTGAGCGCGGTGACCAGGTCGGTGCGGACGTCGGCGTCGGCGTTCTCCTGAATTACGAGCGACGCCGAGGTGTGCTTGAGATAGAGCAGTACGGCGCCGTCGCACGCTTTGATCTGGTCAAGAAACTGCACGAGGTCGCGCGTAATCTCGAAAAATCCTTCGCCCGTCGTTGCCACAGTCAATACTGCGGTCGCGAACGTATCGATGCGCGCGGAGCGCACTCCTGACAATTTGCCCACCCGAAACTAGCTCTTGTTGAAGACCTGTTGCTGGGCGCGATCGACGGCATCGATGAAGCGATGCCAGAGCTGGCCGGCATAGGCGACCATGCGATCTATATCGGCGTCACTCGGCAATTGCAGCGTCACGCTGTTCTGCGCCGTTGGTGACGACGCTCCCGGCTCCGGATTGGCGCCCGGCGGCAGCGGCATATCGCGCGACAGGATTTCTTTTTTCAGTGCCGCATTCTCGGCGCGCAGCCGCGCGATTTCGTTTTCGAGAACGGCGCGGTCCTCCGGCGCCGCCTCGCAGGCCCAACCCACGCTGCGCTGACTGCATAGAGCGACCTCGCCGGTTTGCGTGTCGAGGCGCAAATAGCCGACGTGATCTTGCGCTTGGGCGCCAGGTTGCTTTTCGAACATATAGCGGCCGCCGGCAGTGTCCGGCGTCGTGGGATCCGCCAGCGCCCGCAAGGACGCCGGCACCGTCAGGGGCGGGCCAATCAGGCACAGGACGAGGGTGGAGATAAAGATATTGCAGCGTGTCATGAGCTACTCCTCCCGCGAGGTCTCGGCTTTTCCATCTTAGACAGTCTTATGCGGCTTCGCAGGGCACAAGTAAGGCCCTGCAACGGGTGTCGAAAACGTGACATATGTGACGATATTTCAATGCGTTAGCATTAGTCCCCAGTTTCTTGACTTGCCGGAACGACGTCAGTATGGTCCGCGCGGCTTTTAAGGAGCGGGCGTGCCGCGATCGCTGCGAGCCGCGAGTGTCGGAAAGCATGAGCGACGCGCGCGATAACGGCGAGCACGACAAGCAACAAACCGGCGAAGCTGCTCTCTCCGCGAGGCTCCAGCGGCTCAACGAAGGTCTCGGTCACGCACGCGACTCGGTGCGCCCGCCTTTGGACGGTTCTGGTGCGGATCGGGCGACGACCGCATCCGGCTACGCCAGGGGCTTCCGGCTCTCAAGCGAACTCGTTGCGGGCGTCGTGGTCGGTGCCGGCATCGGCTGGCTCATCGATCGCTGGCTCGGCATCTCGCCTTGGGGGCTCATTGTATTTCTTTTGCTCGGCTTTGCCGCGGGCGTGCTCAATGTGATGCGCTCCGCGGGGCTCGCTACGGGCACCGCGCTGGACAATACAGGACCGGAACACCGGGAAAAATAATGCGGCGCTGCAGCCAATGCTGCAGATGCAACTCACGCCGAAGGCGCCATGCAAGTCGATCCTATCCATCAGTTCCAGATCAAGAACCTGATACCCATGGTCAGCATGGGCGGGCATCAGATCGATTTCACCAATTCCGCGCTGTTCATGTTCATCATCGTCGGCGTCGTTTCGGCGCTCTTGATCAGCGCGACGGCGCCTCGGGCGGTGGTGCCGGGGCGGCTGCAATCGATCGCGGAAATGTCCTACGAGTTCGTCGCCAACACGGTGCGCTCTTCCGCCGGCAACGAGGGCATGAGGTTTTTTCCCTTCGTGTTCACCTTGTTCATGTTCGTGCTGTTCGCCAACCTGATCGGGCTCATTCCCTATTCCTTTACGGTGACGAGCCAATTGATCGTGACCGCGACTCTGGCGCTGCTCGTGTTCTTCATCGTGGTCGGCTACGGCTTCTGGCGTAACGGTTTGCACTTCCTCAATCTGTTCGTGCCGAAGGGCGTGCCGAAGCTCATCCTGCCGGCGATCGTGGTCATCGAGGTGCTGTCGTTCCTGTCGCGGCCGGTCTCGCACTCGGTGCGTCTGTTCGCCAACATGCTGGCCGGCCATATCACGCTGCAAGTGTTCGCCGGCTTCATCATTATGCTGGGGGGCGCCGGGATCTTGGGCATATTCGGCGCCACGCTGCCGTTCATCATGGTGGTGATGCTGACCGCGCTGGAGCTGCTGGTGGCTTTCCTGCAAGCCTATGTGTTCGCCATTCTCACCTGCATCTATCTCAACGATGCGATTCACCCGGGCCACTGATGGCCCCCCCTCCCTACCCTCCCCCGCCTGCGGGGGAGGATTGGAGGGGGCCTAAAGAAGGAGTTTTCTCATGGATCCGACCGCCGCAAAATACATCGGGGCCGGCATTGCCTGCATCGGCATGGGCGGCGCCGGCATCGGCGTGGGCATCATCTTCGGCAACTACTTGGCCGCCGCGCTGCGCAATCCGTCGGCCGCACAGGGCCAGTTCGGCAACCTGATTTTCGGGTTCGCCATTACCGAAGCGCTCGGCATCTTCTCGCTGCTGATCGCGCTGCTGTTGCTGTTCGGGCTCTAAGCCCTCGCCGCCGACGCCGCATCCCAGTTAGGCATAGCAATGCCCGAACCGAGCGCCCATACCGAACAGCCAGCGGGCCATAGCGCCTTCCCGCCGTTCCAGGCGAAGCACTATCCGTCACAGCTCGTTTGGCTGACGATCAGCTTTGCGCTGCTTTACGCGCTGATGGCGAAGGTGGCGTTGCCGCGGATCGGCTCGATCCTGGCGGAGCGGAGCCGGGTCATCGGCGACGAACTGGCGGCAGCGGAACGTTTGAAGGAGCGGTCGGACGCCGCACATGCGGCTTACGAGAAGGCGCTCGCCGACGCGCGCACGCGCGCGCAAGGCATTGCCGGGGCGATGCGGGAACAGAAGGCGCGCGAGGCCGAGGAGTTGCATAAGCGGCTGGACGCGCAATTGCACGAGCGGCTTGGCGCCGCCGAACAGTCGATCGCGCGGACCCGCACCGCCGCCATGGGCAACGTGCATGCGATCGCGTCGGACACCGCTTCGGCGATCGTCGAGCGGCTGATCGGCACGGCGCCGGCCCAACAAGACGTCGCTGCCGCGCTCGGCGGCATGGTCAAGAATTGAGCCGCCGATGTCGCAAGCGCTGATGGAAACCGAAAACTGGGTCGCGCTGGGCTTTCTCTGCTTCCTCGGCTTGCTCGCCTATCTCGGCGCCCACCGCAAGATCATCGAAGCCATCGATGGGCGCCGGGCGCGCATCAAGTCCGAGCTCGACGATGCGAGCCGGCTGCACCAGGAAGCGCAAGCACTGCTTGTCGAGTTCGAGCGCAAGGGCCGCGAGGCGGAGACCGAGGCCCAAGCCATTATCGCCGGCGCCAAGGCCGAAGCCGAGCGCCTCGCCGCCGACGCCAAGGCCAAGGCGGAAGATTTCGTGACGCGCCGCACCAAAATGGCGGAAGAAAAGATCGCCCAGGCCGAAGCTCAAGCGCTTGCCGACGTGCGCTCCGCCGCCGCCGAAGCCGCGGTCGCGGCCGCCGAGAAAATCCTCACCGCCGCCGCCAAGGGCAAGGTCGCCGAGGACCTGCTGGCGCGGGGCATCGAAGACATCAAACAAAAATTCAATTAGATCGCGGCCGCCGGCCGGCGATCGTTCCTAATAATATCGTTTGTGAATTATGTCCGTTTTCTGTGCATAATTGCGGGGCGGTGCGCGGCGTCTCTTTGCATAATCGCGGCGACCGTTATCGTCATCCTGGACTTACCGGAAAGCCGGGCGACGGCCGTGCTTTAAGGCCGAACCTTCGGAGGGACCAATGGTCATCTTCGATTGTAACGGCGTGCTTGTTGACAGCGAACCGATCGCCGCCGCGGTGTTTTCCGAAGCTCTCGGCCGGATCGGCGTAAGGCTGTCCGCCGCCGGCGCGATGCGCCGATTCCACGGACGCCGGCCGGCCGACGTTTTCACCGCCGTCGAGACCGCCACCGGAAGGCGGCTGCCGCCCGATTTTGCGGCGTTCGTTGCGGCGCAAACGCTTCACCGCCTGCGCACGGAACTGCGGCCCATCGCCCATGCCGCGCACGCGCTGACCTGGATCCGCGGGCCGAAGGCCGTGGCGTCGTCCTCGCCGCCCGAGCGGGTTCGCACCAGTCTCGAGGTCACCGGCCTGATGCGCTTTTTCGAGCCGCGCTGCTTCTCGGCCAGCGCCGTGCGCAAAGGCAAACCGGCGCCCGATCTATTCTTGCTGGCGGCGGCGCGCAGCGAAGCCGAGCCCTCAGCGTGCATCGTGGTCGAAGATTCGGCGCCGGGCATTGCCGCGGCGGTAGCGGCGGGGATGAAGCCGGTCGGCTTTGTCGGCGGCAGTCCCGCGCCGGGCAAGCTCGCCGCTGAACTGCTCGCCACCGGCGCCCGCACCATCGTCGCCGACATGCGCGCCTTGAAGAGCGCGATCGCCGACCTGCGGGGGTGGTGATCCCGTCACTAAGCTGCGCAAGCCCGGAATGACGAGCGGATTATCCCGTCGGCGCGTTCGGGTTGGGTTTCGGCTTGAGCTTCGGCTTCGCTCTCGCCGCTGGGCGCGGCTTCGCCCGCTCTTGTTCCTGGGCGCCGATCGGATCGAAGCCGATATAGACGATGTAATTGTCGAGCTCGGCCGATGACGGCAGCGGGAACGCGAAATTATCCTCGATGTGCGTGAATAGCGCACCGGCGTCGTCGGATGTGACCATCACCGGAACGAGAACGAGCTTGGTGACGATGGTTTTCGATCCGGACGGCGTCTGGTCGACAACCGCGAGGCGCAGCGGCACTTCGATCTGGCCCGGCCCGCCGGCGGGTCCGACGATGACGCGGCCTTGCACGCCGATCTTCATCGCCAACTGACCGTTGACGACTTTGCAGTCGCGCGCGGCGCGCACGAAGGTGCCTTGGTATTTCAGCGACATGGCGTCGTTGCTGCCATCGGGCGGCGGCAGCGGTATGGTCAGCGTCCCCGCACCCTGGCGAATGTCGATCAGGGGGCAATCGACATCGGCTTGCTGCGTGTTGACGACCGGCCGCGGATCGTGCGCCGCTCCCGCACTCGAGAAGAAACTCTCGATCTTGTCTTTGAGCGAATTGGAACTCGGCGATGCGGCGGCCGTCAGCGGCGGAGGCGCCGCGGCAGCCGTCGCCGGAGCGGGTGCTGGCGGCGGCGGCTCCGAAGTCGCGATTGCGGTAGGCCCGCCAAATACGCTGCTGCTGCCCCCGGAACATCCCGGCAAAATACACGCAAGCGCAAGCAGCGCCACGACCGGCGCGCGATCAAACAATACTCTCGGACAGGACCGCAACATTCCCCGTTTCATCGCTGAGAGCATGTTTCCGATAGATGACTTGGGAAACGTCTTGCTCGGTTCAGAGTGCGATGCCCTCGACCTTATAACAAACCAACCGTGGCCATCCCAAGGCGCTACCCTACCCTTCCCGGCAGCCGCGCGCGCGGGGGCGACGCGTTATGGTTAAGACCGCTCGGGACGGTCTTTAGCCGCATCCTTCAGGCGGGCGAAAAGCAGATGATCCTGCCAGGCGCCGTTGATGCACAGATATTCCCGGGCATAGCCCTCGCGGACAAAGCCGGTTTTCTCCAACAGCCGGATCGAGGCGGCATTGGTCGGAATGCAGGCCGCCTCAACGCGGTGCAGCCGCAAGCTCGCAAACGCGAAGGGTAGGACGGCGCGCACCGCTGCCGCCATGTAGCCGTGACGCACGAAAGGCAGGCCCATCCAATAGCCGAGGCTGCCGGCCTGAGCGACGCCGCGGCGAATATTGGCCAGCGTCAGGCCGCCCAGCAGCGTGCCGTCGGCATAACGGGCGATCAGAAAAGCGTAGCCCTGGTCGGTCCGCAGATCCTCGGCGTAGCGCTTGAGCCGGCGCCGGAACGCGCCGCGGGTCAGATCGTCGTCCGGCCAAGTCGGCTCCCAAGGCGTGAGGAAATCGCGGCTCGCCTCGCGCAGTGCCGCCCATTCCTCGAAGTCGGTCATTTGCGGCGTGCGCAACGCCACACCGTCGCCGTCGATGCTCGGCAGCGGCTCGCTGAAATTGATGGTGCGGAAGAACGCCATTACGGCAGCTTATCGGCAAGTCTTCGTCATGCAGCCCGGCGGGTGAGACTTTCGGCAATCGCCGCCGCACTTTCAAGCCCGGAACCGAGCCCAAGTACGGCGGTCGCAAGCTTGCCGCGGGCGAGCAGCGCGCGGCCCGCGGCGCGTGCGCTCTCAACCGTGACGGCTTCGACTTTTTCCACGAGCTCGGCAAGCGGGATCGGCCGGCCGCGCGTGATCATCTGCCGCGCCAGTTGCTCGATGCGCGCGCCCGAGCTCTCCAGCGCCATCAGCAGGCCGGCCTTCATCTGCGCCTTGGCGCGCGCCACTTCCGGCTCGGAAATGGTTTCCGCGGTCGAGGCGATCTCGTCGACGATGAGCCGCATCAGCTCCGAAGTGTCGGCGGCATCGGTGCCGGCATAAAGACCGAACATGCCGATGTCGGAATATGGCACGTGGAAAGAATAGATCGAGTAGCAAAGGCCGCGCCGCTCGCGCGCCTCCTGGAACAGCCGGGACGACTTGCCGCCGCCGAGAATGGAGGTGAAGACCTGCAGGCTGTATAGCGTCGGATCGACGATCGCCAGACCGGGCAGCGCCAGTGCGATATGCACTTGCTCAAGTTCGCGCTTCTCGACATGGGTGCCGCCGCCGAAGCGCGCCGGTTCCGGCAGCGGGCCGGCCGGGCCGTCAAAGCGCGAAAAACGCTTCTCGACCTCGGCAAGCACCGCCTTGTGCTCGACCGCGCCGGCCGCGGCCACGACGATCTCCGGACCGCGATAGTTCCGGGCGAGATAATCGCGCAGTTTGCCCTCATCAAACGAGCGCACCGTTTTCGGCGTGCCCAGAATCGAGCGGCCGAGCGACTGGTCGGGAAAAGCGATGACCTGGAGATGCTCGAAAATGAGATCGTCCGGGGTGTCGGCGACGGCGCCGATTTCCTGCACGATGACGTTCTGCTCGCGAATCAGCTCCTCGCGGTCGAAGGCCGGCTCGGACAGGATGTCGGCGAGCACGTCGAGCGCCAACGGCACATCGGCCCGCAGCACCCGCGCATAATAGGCGGTGCTCTCCGCGCCGGTCGCCGCGTTGAGATCGCCGCCGACCGCCTCGATTTCCTCGGCGATCTGCCGCGCGCTGCGCCGCCGCGTGCCCTTGAACGCCATGTGCTCGAGCAGATGCGATATGCCATGTTCGTCGCGGCGTTCGTCGCGGCTGCCGGAATTGACCCAGACGCCGAGCGAGGCGGTCTCGAGATGCGGCATCGTGTCGGTCACCACATTGATGCCGGATTTCAAGGTCGTCACCTCTACGCTCATGCTGCCGCTCCTTCCTGTGCGGCACGGCTCGTTTGCAGGACGAAGCGCTCAACCGCGGACTGATCTGCCGGCAGCACGGTGACGCGCTCCGGAAGTTTACTGATGTCGGATAGCCATTCGGACAATGCCGGACGCGCGCCGTAGGCGGCTTCGACGGCGTCGGGAAATTTTGCTGCATGCGCGGTCGACAGCACTACCATCGGCACCGCAGGGTCGCGGCTTTCCTTTTCCGCCACCGCGATGGCGACCGCGGTATGCGGATCGACGAAATTGCCTGTCTCGCGCCTAACCGCGCGCATGGTCGCCGCGACTTCGTCCTCGTCGGCACGGCCCGCGGAAAACAGCGCGCGGATGTAGGACAGTGCGCGCGCCGAGAGCACGAACCGCCGCGATTGCTGGAGCGATCCCATCGCCGCCCGGATGGCGCTACCGTCACGGTCATAGGCATCGAACAATAGCCGCTCGAAATTCGAGGCGACCTGGATGTCCATCGACGGCGAGGTGGTCGCCACGACCTCGCGCTGCTCGTAGACGCCGGTCGATAGCGTGCGGGTCAGGATATCGTTGACGTTGGTGGCGATAACCAGCCGGTCGATCGGCAATCCCAAACGCTGCGCCACGTAGCCGGCATAGACGTCGCCGAAATTGCCGGTCGGAACGGTGAAGGCGACCTTGCGCGCCGGCGCGCCAAGCGAGACCGCGGCGGTGAAGTAATAGACCGCCTGCGCCACGATGCGCGCCCAGTTGATGGAATTGACCCCGGACAGGCGCACCCGGTCGCGAAAGGCGTGATGATTGAACAGGCCTTTCACGATGGCCTGACAGTCGTCGAAAGTGCCTTCGACGGCGATGGCGCTGACATTGCTGGCCGCCGCCGTGGTCATCATCCGCCGCTGCACTTCGGAAATGCGGCGATGCGGAAACAAGACGACGACATCGACCTGGCTGCGGTCGCGGAACGCCTCGACGGCAGCGCCGCCGGTATCGCCGGAGGTGGCGACGACGATGGTGCGGCGCTCGCCGCGCACGGCGAGCGCATGGTCCATCAGCCGCGCCAGAAGCTGCATCGCCAGATCCTTGAACGCGAGCGTCGGGCCGTGAAACAATTCCAGCATGAAGGTGTTCACGCCGAGCTGGGCGAGCGGGGCGACTGCGGGATGGCGAAAACTGCCGTAGGCTTCGCGCGCCATGCGTGCGAGGTCGGCTTCAGGGATGGAATCGCCGATGAACGGGCGGATCACCGCGACCGCGACCTCGGCATAGGAGCAACCCGCAAAGGCGGCGATCGCCTCGGGCTCCAGACGCGGCCAGGCCTCCGGCACATAAAGACCGCCGTCGCGGGCAAGGCCCGCGAGCATGACTTCGGTGAAGCCGGGCGACGGGGCCTCGCCCCTGGTGGAGACATAGTGCAATTCGAGTTCCTCACGGCCGGTTCCGCTACCGGATTTGTATTAAGCTACTGATTCTAGTTGTTTTTTCACGGAAGCCCCTCGCCTTGCGATCACCGGGCAGCCGCCACACTAGATGGCTTCAGGGGGAACGCCAAGGGAGCCAAAACAGTCCCGGAAAAGCGGCAAAAAAGGACCTAGGCGGTCGGCGCGGCAGCCTCACCGGCGCCGGTATGTCGCCGCGAGCTGAAGACATAGGAGATGAAAACCCCGGCCAGGACCGCTGCCAATCCAAACCAAGTGATCGCATATTGCAGATGATTGTCAGGCAGGCTGACGACGAGCTTACCCGGCTGCGGCAAGCCGCTCGGGGGAACCGGCGCCTCCTGCTCGACATAAAACGGCGCGACCGGACCGATAGTCTTGGCGGCGGCGATTGCCACCGGGTCGCGCGCAAACCACAGATTATGGGCGGGGTCGTCGTTGGGCGTGAACCAGTGCCGGGTATCGGGCCAGCGCATGGCGCCGACGATGTCGATCGGACCGGAGAGCTGGCCGCCCGGCCGCGATTTCGGGTCCTGCCGGCCATCGGGGACGAAGCCGCGGTTGACCATCACTATGCCGCCGTCGGCAAGCCGCGCCGGCGCGAATACCCAATAGCCTGGGCCGGACACATCGGGACGGAACGCCGTTGCCGAAGCAAACACCAGCGCCTCGGGCGCATTGTCGAATGTGGCGCGGAACTTTACGCGGCGGTATTCGTCATCGGCCGCATTGAGCTGTGGCCACGCCTTCGCCGAAGGCAACGCTTGCGACGGCATCGCAAGCCGCTCGGTCAGCTCGGCGATCAGACCTTCCTTCCAGGCCTTGCGCTGGATCTGCCAAACGCCGAGCCCGACAAGGAAACTGAAAACCAAGAGCGCCGGCACGAGCAGCCCAAGCCAAGAGCGACTGCGCCGCCGCGGCGCGCGCTCCGGCGATACTTGCAGCTTCGCATGCGCGTTCATGAAACATCGCCGCCAAAGCGGCTTTCCGCGGCCTTGTGATGGTACTGCAGCGCGATCATCAGGCCCTTCATCGGCCGCAACGGTCCGAGCGTAAGGATGAAGATCAGCGGCAGCCACAACACGGCGTGCACCCAATAAGGCGGCTGATACAGCGCCTCGGTGATGAGCGCGGCGCCGACCACGATGGCGCCGGCGAAAAACATGATGAACACGGCCGGGCCGTCGCCGGCATCGGCAAAGCTGTAATCGAGCCCGCACACCTCACAGCGCGGCCGCAGCTTCAAGAATCCGTCAAATAGCTTGCCGCGTCCGCAGCGCGGACAGCCGCACGACAATCCGGCGCCAATCGATCCCGCAAGCGTGCTGATTTTGTCCTCGGCCATACCAGCTATGTAGGAGACCGCGCGTCCCCGCGGTAGCGGTGGCGCAGGCCCCGCGTAACCTCGATCCCCGCTGTCGCGAGAGAATGAGTGGAGAACCTTTGCCGGGGCTTAGCCGGCGATCGGCGGGCCTTGGCCCCACACATAGATGCAGGCGAACAGGAACAGCCATACCACGTCGACGAAGTGCCAATACCAGGCGGCAAATTCGAAGCCGAGATGCTGCGTCGGTGTGAACTGGCCGGCCAGAGCGCGGAACAGGCAGACGATCAGGAAGATCGAGCCGATGATGACGTGGGCGCCATGAAAGCCCGTCGCCATGAAAAACGTCGCGCCGTAGAGATTACCGGAATAGTGGAACGCCGCGTGCATGTATTCCCAGGCCTGCACGCAGGTGAAGCTCAGCCCCAACGCGATCGTTATAACAAGACCCCAGACCAGGCCTTTGCGATCGTTCCCCAGCAGCGCGTGATGCGCCCACGTCACCGTCGTGCCCGAGGTGAGCAGGATCAGCGTATTGAGCAGCGGGAAATGCCAGGGGTCGAAGGTCTCGACGCCCTTGGGCGGCCACACCCCGCCGGTATAGGCGATCCGCGCGATGTCGCGGAATTCGTCCGGGAATAGCGCGGTGTTGAAATAGGCCCAGAACCAGGCGACGAAGAACATCACCTCGGAGGCGATGAACAAGATCATGCCGTAGCGGTGCGAGATCTGCACCACCTGGGTGTGATCGCCTTCGAACTCGGCCTCGTGGATGACGTCGCGCCACCAGCCGATCATGGTGTAGGCGACGCCGATGATGCCCGCGCCCATGATAACCGGCGCGTAGCTGACCATCTGATGCATCCAGAGGATGGCGCCGACCGCCACAAAGAATGCCGAGGTCGCGCCAATCGCCGGCCACGGGCTGGGATTGACCAAGTGGTAATCGTGGTGCGGTCCGGCATGTGCAGCATCAGCCATCGTCATCTTCCTCTAGATGTGTCCGAACTTCTTTGACTCGCTCTCCGCCACCGGCGGGTCCGGCTGGTTCACCGGATAGAATGTATAGGACAGCGTGATATTGGAAAGCGCATCCTGCTCGGAATCCTGGGCGAGCTTCGGATCGACGTAGAACACCACCGCCATGTCGCGCTTCTCGCCCGGCTTCATGGTCTGCTGGGTGAAGCAGAAGCAGTTGATCTTCTCGAAATAGATGCCGACGGTCGGCGGCGTCACGTTGTAGCCGGCCTGGCCGGTGGTCACGCGGGCGGCTTCGTTGGTCACCGTATAATAGACGGTGACCACCTCGCCGAGATGCACGTCGATGGTGGGACGCTCAGGCTCGAAGCTCCAGGGCAAGCCGGGCGCGACGTTGGAATCGAAGCGTACCGTAATAACGCGGCCGGACACTTCGCGCGTCGGCAGCGCGCGCGCCACCTGTGTCGTGCCGCCGAAGCCGGTGGTACGGCAGAACCAGGAATAAAGCGGCACTGCCGCGTAGGAAACGCCCACCATCGTCGCGACAAAAGCGCCGCAGGTAAACGCCACCGCGATATCGCGGCGGCTGCCGCGGGGTCGATTGGGGAGATTGAGCGGTGCGTGCATGGACAGATTCACAGAGCCGCTACATCGGCTTGGTCAGGACGTTGCCGCCGAGCCGCACGATCGTCACCAGAAAGATCACGATGACAAAGGCGCCGAGCGCCAGCGCGATCGCGATCGAACGAGCGCGCCGCGCGCGCAACTGCTGCTCGGTCAGTTTCACGCCGGGCTGCGGCGGAGGATCGCCCATGGGATCGCCCATGAATCGCTTCGTGAAGTCGTCCACCGGAGTACTCACCGTTGTCATAGCGCGATATGGCCGAAGACCAGTCCGGACGTTCGATCGACCAACAGCATGGCGAACAGCAGGAAGAGGTAGAGAATCGAGAACGCGAACATTTGCTTGCTGGCGGTGTAACCGGCGCGCTCGGCGCGCACCCGAAACGCCAGCGCGATCATGATCGCGCCGACCACCACTGCGGCGACGCCATAGATCGGGCCGGTATAGCCAAACAGCCACGGCGTCACGCCGAGCGGCGCGAGCAGCAAGGTGTAGATGAGGATGTGGCGTCGCGTCTCGCGGTCGCCGGCGACCACCGGCAGCATCGGGACGCCGGCGCGCGCATAATCCTCGGTGCGGTAAAGCGACAGCGCCCAGAAATGCGGCGGCGTCCAGAAGAAGATGATGAGGAACAGCAGAACCGGCTCGACAGCGATGCTGCCGGTCGCGGCCGCCCAGCCGATCACGGGGGGCAAGGCGCCGGCGGCGCCGCCGATGACGATATTCTGCGGTGTCGAGCGCTTCAGCCACATCGTGTAGATGACGACGTAGAACAGGATGGTGAAGCCGAGCAACGCCGCCGCGACCACGTTGACAAGCAGTCCGAGCGCCACCACCGAAAAAGCGGCGAGTGTCATGCCGAAACCCGCCGCCTCGCCGGCGGTGATGCGGCCGCGTGGGATCGGCCGGCCGGCGGTGCGCGTCATCAGCACGTCGATGTCGGCGTCATAGGCCATATTGAGCGCGCCCGCGGCGCCGGCGCCCACCGCGATGCATAGCAATGCAGCCATCCCGATCACCGGATGCACATGGCCCGGCGCGACCATGAGGCCGACCAATGCCGTGAACACCACGAGCGACATCACCCGCGGTTTCATCAGTTCGATGTAATCGCCGACCCCCGCTATGCTGGGCTCGACGCGCGCGACGGTCAGGCTCATCGGATCAGCGGCAGCGTTTCATATTGATGGAACGGCGGCGGCGACGACAGCGTCCACTCGAGCGTGGTCGCGCCGGGTCCCCACGGATTGGCCGGTGCGCGTTCCTTCTTGGCGAAGGCAACCGCCATGCCGAACAGGAAGACGAGCACGCCGAAGCCGGAAATGTACGAGCCGATCGACGACACGAAATTCCAGCCGGCGAAGGCATCCGGATAATCGACATAGCGGCGTGGCATCCCGGCGAGCCCGAGGAAGTGCTGCGGGAAGAACACGATATTGACGCCGATGAAAGTCAGCCAGAAGTGCACCTTGCCGATGGCCTCGTTGTACATGTAGCCGGTCATCTTCGGGAACCAGTAGTACCAGCCGCCGAAGATGCCAAACACCGCGCCGAGCGACAGCACGTAGTGAAAGTGGGCCACGACGTAATAGGTGCCGTGCAATTCGCGGTCGACGCCGGCATTGGCCAGCACCACGCCGGTCACGCCGCCGATGGTGAACAGGAAGATGAATCCCATCGCCCACAGCATCGGCGTCTTGAACTCGATCGAGCCGCCCCACATCGTGGCGATCCAGGAGAAGATCTTCACGCCGGTCGGCACCGCGATCACCATGGTCGCGGCGATGAAATAGGCCTGCACGTTCGCCGACATGCCGACGTTGTACATATGGTGCGCCCACACCACGAAGCCGATGGCGCCGATCGAGACCATGGCGTAGGCCATGCCGAGATAGCCGAACACCGGCTTCTTCGAGAACGTCGCCACGATCTGGCTGACCATGCCGAAGGCCGGCAGGATGAGGATGTAGACTTCGGGGTGGCCGAAGAACCAGAACAGATGCTGGAACAACAGCGGATCGCCGCCGCCTTCCGGATTGAAGAAGGTAGTGCCGAAATTCCGGTCGGTGAGCAGCATGGTGATGGCGCCGGCGAGCACCGGCAGCGACAACAAGAGCAGAAACACCGTCACCAGGATCGACCACACGAACAGCGGCATCTTGTGCATGGTCATGCCGGGCGCGCGCATGTTGAAGATCGTGGTGATGAAGTTGATGGCGCCGAGGATCGACGAGGCGCCGGCGAGATGGATCGACAGGATGACGAAATCCATCGCCGGGCCGGGATGACCATAGGTCGACAGCGGGGCATAGAGCGTCCAGCCGGTGCCGGCGCCGAGCGTGCCCGGTTCGCCCTCGACGAACATCGAGATCACCAGCAGTGAGAAGGACGCCGGCAACAGCCAGAACGAAATGTTGTTCATCCGCGGGAACGCCATGTCCGGCGCGCCGATCATCAGCGGCACCATCCAATTGCCGAAACCGCCGATCATCGCCGGCATGACCATGAAGAAGATCATGATCAGTCCGTGCGCGGTGACGATGACGTCATAAGTGTGCGTGTTGTGGAAGATCTGGATGCCGGGATACATCAGCTCGGCGCGGATCGCGATCGACATGGCGCCGCCGATAAGACCCGCCATGATCGCGAACACCAGGTACATCGTGCCGATGTCTTTGTGGTTCGTCGAATAGACGAAACGGCGCCAGCCATGCGGGATCGCGTGTCCGCCTTCGTCGTCATGCGCCGCGTGTACCATCGTATCCATTGCCAGTTCCTCGTTAGCGCCCGCTTGCCTTCCGTCTCGTCCATCGCGTTCCGGTCGTCACTGTGACGCCGGAGCGCCGGCCGCCGCGTATGTATTCGGCGGCACGCCATTCTCGGCGGAGAACTTCTGCTTGGCCTGGGCGACCCAGGCATTGAAATCGGCTTCGCTGACCACGTGCACGGCGATCGGCATGAAGGAGTGGTCC
This sequence comes from Xanthobacteraceae bacterium, assembly GCA_049285535.1. GTDB lineage: Bacteria > Pseudomonadota > Alphaproteobacteria > Rhizobiales > Xanthobacteraceae > BOG-931. The sequence continues at coordinate 23,073 of JBAQAB010000333.1, read as the reverse complement.
TTGCCGCACAGTTCCGAGCACTGGCCGTAGAACATTCCGGTCTTGGTGGCCTTGAACCAGGTCTCGTTCATGCGGCCGGGAACGGCGTCGATGCGGATGCCAAACGACGGCACGGTGAAAGAGTGAATGACGTCGGCGCCGGTCACCAGCACATGCACGACCTTGTTCACCGGCACGACCACTTCATTGTCGACGGTGAGGAGCCGCGGCTGGTCGGGCTTGAGGTCCTTGGTCTGGACCATCAGCGAATCGAATTCGAAATTGCCGTTATCAGGATAAGCGTAGCTCCAGAACCACTGCTTGCCGGTCGCCTTGATGGTGAGATCGGGATGCGGCACGTCGAGCTCGACGAACAGGAGCCGGAACGACGGCACGGCGATCACTGCGAGGATGATCACCGGAACGATGGTCCAGATGATTTCGAGCGGCGTGTTGTGGGTGGTGCGCGTCGGCGTCGGGTTGGCGCGCGCGTTGAAGCGCACGATGATGATCAGGAGGAGCGCAAGGACGAAGACCGATATCACCCCGATGACCCAGAGCAGGAAATAATGAAATTCGGAAATCTCATCCATCACCGGCGTGGCCGAGTCCTGGAGATCCATCTGCCAGGGCACTGGGTGCCCTAGCGCGGCCAGTGCCGGGCCAGCGCTGGCTATGACAACGCCGGCAATCACCGCGATGGCGGTTAGGCGTGAGAACACTTTCATGTCTCGTTCAGCTCCCTGTTTCTGATCTTGGCCGACGCTGCCCAAGTCTACCGCTCAAATTACCGTCCACGAAGAGCGCAAAGGTCCGCTTGCACACAGATCGCAACGGCATGGCGCCGCCTGCTTCCGGCGGGACTTGCACCGCTATTCTCAAGTCCTTGGCAGGCATCGGCGGGATAGGGGAATCCCGGTTCCTCCAAACCACAAATCGCGGCCTGCCGCAATGCACTCGTCATCAGCGTTTTCCCGGACCGTGGACAGCGGCATTCGGACGCCGCCCGCGCGACCGAAAGCCCGCCGCCTCCACCTTGGCGTGGCCACAATGCCTTGATTTGGATCGGCTTGACACTGCGGTTTCGCCATGTACGCAAGCCGCACGCGGCCAAGGGGCCGGCACGAGTGATTCGCGTCAGGGTTGGCGCGGCCCGCAAGTCTGTGCGGGGCGGCTTTTTACGGTTGGTCAGGGGAACATGATCATGGCCAATTTCGATGGCGGATGGCGGTTGCGGCCATTCGTCTCCGCCGTCGCCGGCATCGCTTGCGTGCTGGGCCTGGCGGCAGTCAGCGGCCCTGCCTTGATTGGTCAGGCTTTGGCTCAAGGCGCGGTCAAGTCGGTCCACGGCGACTGGCAGATCCGCTGCGACACCCCGCCCGGCGCCCAGACCCAGCAATGTGCGCTGATGCAAAGCGTGACGGCGGAAGACCGGCCCAATGTCGGGCTGACCGTTATCGTGCTCAAGACGTCGGATCAGAAGAGCCGGCTCATGCGCGTTGTCGCGCCGCTCGGGGTGCTGCTGCCATCCGGACTCGGGCTCAAGATCGACGACCAGGACGTCGGCCGCGCCGGCTTCGTCCGCTGCCTGCCCAACGGCTGCGTCGCCGAAGTCGTCATGGACGACAACCTGATCAATAAGCTGCGCACCGGCAAAACCTCGACCTTCATTATCTTTCAGACGCCCGAGGAAGGCATCGGCTTCCCGATGAGCCTTAAAGGCTTCGGCGAAGGTTACGACGCGCTGCCATAGCGCACCTGCCGACAATTGACGCATCGACGCCAAGGCGTACTTTCCCGCCAAGAAACGGCAGAGGGGAGTTCATGCGCGCATCCGGTCGCGTCGTGGCGGCAATCGCCGCCGCATCAGCGGTCGCCGCTATCGCCGTATTGGCGGCAACGGTAGGCCGGGCGGAAAACCATTATCCGGATCATCCCGTCGTGCTGATCGTGCCCTACGGGCCCGGCGGCGTCGCCGATGTCGGCATGCGGCTTTTGGGCGACAAGCTCTCGACCCGGCTGAAGCAGCAGTTCGTCATCGAGAACCGGCCGGGCGCGGCCGGCATTGTCGCCGCCAAGGCCGGCGCGGACGCCGCGCCCGACGGCTACACGCTGTTGATGACCGGCAACAACACCGCGATCGCCACCGCTTTGTTCAAGTCGCTGCCGTTCAACGTCTTGACCGATTTCGCCTCGGTCTCGACCGCCTCTTTTTTCGATCTGTTGATCGTGACGCGGGCAGGATCGCCGCTGCATACGGTTGGCGACCTGATCAAGGCGGCGCAAGCCAATCCGGGCAAGCTCAATATCGGCACGATCATTCCCGGCAGCACGCAGAACCTCGCCGCTTTGCTGTTCAACAGCACCACAGGCATCAAAGCGACAGTCGTCACCTTCCGTACCTCGCCCGACATGGCCAATGCGGTGCTGCGCGGCGATGTCGATGTCGCCTTCGAATTCTATGCGGCGGTGCACGGCTTCCTGGACAGTCAGAAAATGGCGGTATTGGCGTCAACCGGCGCCAAGCGCACCGCTTATCTGCCGAACGTCCCGACCGTCATCGAGAGCGGCATCAAGGACTACGATGTCGCCAGCTGGAACGGGCTCTCCGTCCCGGCCAAGACGCCGAAGCCTGTCATCGACACCCTCAACGCCGCGATGAAGGCAGTCATGCCCGACCCGGACATCCAGGCCAAGGCGCAAACGATGGGCATGGAGATGCGCTGGAGCACGCCGGAGGACATGACCGCGCGGCTGAAAGCCGACATCGCCAAATGGGGCGCGGTGATCGACAGGGCCGGCATTCCGAAACGGGATTGAGACGGCCCCTCGCCGTTCGGCTGCGAAGCGATTATATAGGGCGGACCGCACGAGGAAAGGCGCCATGCCCGATACCCCCATTTCGCTCGTCGACCGCGCCGGACTAGACCGGCCACGGCTTGCTAAAATCATATCCCGCGGCCTGGACGGCGCCGACGACGGGGAGCTTTTTCTCGAGTATCGCCAGAGCGAAGCGCTGGCCTTCGATAACGGGCGGCTGAAGCAGGCGACTTACGATACCTCGCAAGGGTTTGGCCTGCGCGCGGTCAAGGACGAGGCGGTCGGCTATGCGCATGCCTCCGACGTATCGGAGGCGGCGATCGAGCGCGCGGCGGACGCGGTGCGTGCGGTCAAGGGCGGTTATTCCGGCCACTACGCCGAGCCGCCGGCGCGCACCAATGTGAAGCTTTACGGCGACGAAAGCCCGCTCGCCGCGCCGTCCTTCGAAGCCAAAGCGCAGCTTCTGCAAACCATCGATGCCTATGCCCGCGCCAAGGATCCGCGGGTGCGTCAGGTGACGGCAAGCGTCGCCGCGACCTGGCAGGCGGTCGAGATTTTACGCGGCGACGGCGAGACCTATCGCGACGTGCGGCCGCTGGTACGCGTCTCCGTCTCCGTCGTGGTCGGCGACGGCGACCGCCAGGAAACCGGCAGCGACGGCTATGGCGGCCGCGAGGGCTACGAGCGCTTCCTCGCCACCAATGCCTGGCAAGGCGCGGTCGACAACGCTATCCGCCAGGCGCTGGTCAATCTCGACGCGGTACCGGCGCCGGCGGGCGAGATGGACGTCGTCCTCGGGCCGGGCTGGCCCGGCGTCATGCTGCACGAGGCGGTCGGTCATGGGCTCGAAGGCGACTTCAACCGCAAGAAGACGTCGGCCTTTGCCGGGCTGATGGGACAGCAGGTCGCGGCCAAGGGGGTCACCGTGGTCGACGACGGCACCATGGCACAGCGCCGCGGCTCGCTGTCGATCGACGACGAAGGCACGCCGACCAATCGCACCGTGCTGATCGAGGACGGCATTCTGGTCGGCTATATGCAGGACCGGCAGAACGCGCGGCTGATGGGCATGAAGCCCACCGGCAACGGCCGGCGCGAAAGCTTCGGCCACGTGCCAATGCCGCGCATGACCAACACCTACATGCTGGCCGGCACGCGCGATCCCGGCGAGATCATCGCCTCGGTCAAGAACGGCGTTTACGCCACCTATTTCGGCGGCGGCCAGGTCGACATCACGTCCGGCAAATACGTGTTCCAATGCACCGAGGCCTACCGCATCGAGAACGGCAAGGTCGGCGCGCCGATCAAGGGCGCCATGCTGATCGGCAACGGCCCGACCGATTTGCATCGCGTCTCCATGGTCGGCAACGATCTCGCGCTCGACCACGGCATCGGCACTTGCGGCAAGAACGGCCAGGGCGTGCCGGTCGGCGTCGGCCAGCCGACGCTGCGCATCGACCGCATCACTGTCGGCGGCACCGGCGGCTGAGCCGATTTGCCGGGGCGCGACGCTGCGCGGAGATTTCGTGGAATGAAAGCCTGGATCAAGAGCGCCTTCGACATCGCGCTCATCGTGCTGATCGTGATCGCCGGCAAGACGGCGATTGCCGAGCCGTATTACGTGCCGTCAGGCTCGATGGAGCCGACGCTGCAAATCGGCGACGAGTTGCTGGCGACCAAATACCCTTACGGCTACAGCTCGGCGTCGCTGCCGATCTTTATCACGCTGCCCAACACCCAGCGCATCCTCGGCGCGCTGCCGCAGCGCGGCGACATCGTCGTGTTCCGCTGGCCCGGCAACCGCTCGCAGATTTGGGTCAAGCGCGTCGTCGGGTTGCCCGGCGACCGCATCGCGATGAAAAACGGACGGCTGTGGATCAACGACGCGCCGGTCGGACTGCAAGCCGACGGCATGGGCTTTGCCGAAGACGAGACCGGGGCGGAGCAGCCGGTGTCGCGCTTCACCGAAACGCTGCCCGGCGGCCGCCAGCACACCATTTTCAAGGAGCAGGTGTTCGGCATGCTCGACAACTTGCCGGAAGTCACGGTGCCACCGAACCGCCTGTTCGTCATGGGCGACAACCGCGACGATTCCGCCGACAGCCGGGTGCCGGTCGACGCCGGCGGGGTCGGACTGTTGCCGGTCTCCGATCTGGTCGGACGCGTCGATGCGCTGGTCGGCTCGTGGGACATGGCCGCCGCCAAGAGCCGGCCGGTCTGGGACTGGCCGTCGGACTTGCGGCTGTCGCGGTTTTTCTCCGCGGTTCACTGAGTTTTCAGATCGCCCCGACTTGGCGCGCTACCGCACGACGCCCGAAATGCAGCACGGCCGATGGCGCGGCGGCTTGATCGTTTCCTTGAGGAAACAATGCGCGGCGGGCGAGCCGTAACCCGGCCGGCGATAGGTCCAGGCCCGGCAGCGCTTCTCACCTTGGCAAGCATCGGCGCAAGCCTGACCCTTGGAGTCCGGCGGCGTCTCGAAGGCCTTGTAATCGCCGCCGTAGCGGTCGATCGAATATTCGATGGCGCCGGCCCGCGGTTCGATCACGCCGGCGCCGCGCACGCCCGATACGCAGCAGCTCGATTGCGTTCGCGGCGCCACCTCGCGCTTAAGAAAGCACATCGCCTGGGTGCCCGAGGGCGTGGGATAAGAAAAGCTCCAGGCACGGCAGTTCTTTTCGCGCTCGCAACGGCTCGCGCATACCGCCGGATCGCCGCTTTGTACCGGGGCGCTGGCGTAATCGCCGCCCGGCCGGTCATAGCCGGATTGCGCCAGCGCAGCGTTCATGCCGGGTGCGACGGCCGCCGCCGCCGCAAAAACCATCGCCGCCAAGCCCGCCAGGAGTGCCCGCGTCATTGCGCCAACCTCGAGTTCCCGGCTGTGCCCTCGCGTTCCCCCCACACAGAAGAACGCCGTTCCGGCCAAAATGCCACAAGTATTTTGCACGGTGGATGGCGCTGTGAGTCCGCGGCATCCGCCGTAGAGCCGACGCTACCGAAGGCCCGCGCGTTCAGCCGCGAAAGTGTTTCGACAATTTAAGTCCCTGGGCCTGGTAGTTCGAACCGATACCGGCGCCGTAAAGCTGATCGGGACGCGCCAGCATCTTCTCATAGACCAGCCGGCCGACGATCTGGCCGTGTTCGAGGATGAAGGGCACCTCGCGCGAGCGCACTTCGAGGACCGCGCGCGAGCCCAAGCCGCCGGCGCCGGCATAGCCGAAGCCGGGGTCGAAGAAGCCGGCATAGTGCACGCGGAATTCGCCGACCAGCGGATCGAACGGCACCATTTCCGCGGCATAGTCGGGCGGCACCTGCACCGCCTCAGTCGAGGCCAGGATATAGAATTCGTCGGGATCGAGGATCAGGCTCCGATCGGCGCGCGCTGCGATTGGCTCCCAGAAATCGGCGACCTCGTAGGCGTCGCGGCGCTCGACCTCGATGACCGCGGTGTGCCGCTTGGCGCGATAACCGACGATGCCGTTGGCGCTGGCCGCGCCGCCGTGCAGGACGCCAGTGCCCGACAGATCGATGCTGACGGCGACGCCATCGCCCATCACGGCTTCGGTACGGTCGACCAGGCGCTCGCGCGCATGCAGCGCGCGCAAATCCTCGGCGCCGAGCGCCGCGTCGCCGTGGCGCAGGCGCAATTGCGAGAGCCGCGTGCCCTCCCGCACCAGAACCGGAAACGTCTTCGGACTGATCTCGGCATAGAGCGGGCCGTTATAGCCGGCCTGGACGCGGTCGAAGCCGCGCGTTTCGTCGGCGATAACGCGGGTGAATAAGTCGAGCCGGCCGGTCGAGCTTTTCGGATTGGTGGCGCCTGCGATATCGGCGGGCAAAGCAAGCCGTTCGATCAGCGGTACGATATAGACGCATCCGGTTTCCAAGACCGCGCCGCCGGTCAGTGAGAATTCGTGCAGCTTGAGCTCAACGAGCCGGTCCGCAACAGTGGTGCCGGGGCCGGGCAGGAAACTGGCGCGGACGCGATAGGCAATATCGCCAAGGCGCAGGTCGAGGCTCGCCGGCTGGATCTGGCCGGGAGCGAACGGATAGTGCGCGCGAATGCCGCCAGCCTCGGCCAGCGCCGCGATCATGCGGTCGGGCAAAATTCCACGGTCGGAAGCTGTGAAGGTCAATGCCACTGGGTCACCGCATTTTGCCGGCGATCTAACCCGATGGCAGGTTTGACGCAAAGTCGGCAGCGTCGTATAAGCCGCTTTATCCCGTGGTCATTTGAGCCGGCCGGCTTGCAAGCCACGTAAAATAAGTTGCTAAAAGGCCGGGGACGCGTGTGCCCGGCCCGAGGATTTTCCTCCTGGCCGGGTTTTTGTTTTTTTGACCGATTATTCGTCGGTCACGGAGGAACACATGTCCGCGTCCACCAAAAAAATCTACCGTCCGGAAACCCGCCTGGTGCAAGCCGGCACACTGCGCTCGCCGTTCGGCGAGACGTCCGAGGCGCTGTTCCTAACCCAAGGTTATGTCTACGACAGCGCCGCCCAGGCCGAGGCGCGGTTTAAGGGCGAGGACCCGGGCTATCAATATTCCCGCTTCGCCAATCCGACCATCGACATGTTCGAGCGGCGCATGGCGGCGTTCGAAGGCGCCGAAGCCGCCCGCGCCACCGCGACCGGCATGGCCGCCGTCACCTTGTCGCTGGTCGGCCAGGTCAAGGCCGGCGATCACGTCATCGCCTCGAAGGCGATGTTCGGTTCCTGCCGCTACGTGGTCGAGGACTATCTGCCGCGCTTCGGCGTCACCTCCACGCTGGTCGACGGCTGCAATCTCGACGCCTGGCGCAACGCGGTGCGGCCCAACACCAAGACTTTCTTTCTGGAAAGTCCGACCAATCCGGCGCTCGACGTGATCGACATCGCCGAAGTGGCGAAGATCGCGCACGCCGCCGGCGCGACGCTGGTCGTCGACAATGTGTTCGCCACGCCGCTGTTCCAAAGTCCGCTCGCGCTCGGCGCCGATTGCGTCGTCTATTCGGCGACCAAGCACATCGACGGCCAGGGCCGCTGTCTCGGCGGTGTCATTCTCGGCTCGCAGAAGTTCATCATGGACAATATTCACACGTTGTTGCGCCAGACCGGCCCGTCAATGTCGCCGTTCAACGCCTGGGTGTTGCTCAAGAGCCTGGAGACGCTCGCGGTGCGGGTGCGGCGGCAGACCGACAGCGCGGCCGCGCTCGCGGTGGCGCTCGCCGAGCATCCGAAAATTTCGCGCCTGATCTATCCCGGCCGGCCCGATCATCCCCAGGCGGCAGTTGCGCAAAAGCAGATGCGCGGTGGCTCGACGCTCGTGGCCTTCGAGATCAAGGGCGGCAAGAAAGCCGCGTTCCGCTTTCAGGATGCGCTGAAGCTCGTGCGCATCAGCAACAATCTCGGCGACGCCAAGAGTCTGATCACCCATCCGGCGACAACGACGCATCAGCGGCTTAAGCCCGAGCAGCGCGCCGAGCTCGGCATCAGCGACGGGCTGGTGCGTGTCTCGGTCGGCCTCGAACATCCCGACGATATCATCGAAGACGTGATCGCCGCGCTTGAGAAGGTGTGATCGTATTCAGCCGTAGGGCGGATTAGCCGAAGGCGTAATCCGCCACTTCGCTCTCTGCCGAACGCAGGCTAACCTCAACGGATGCCAAACTATCGCCGCGCCTTCGTTCCCGGCGGATGCTGGTTCTTTACCGTCAATCTGCTGGAGCGACGGCGCACGCTGCTGGTCGAATACATAGATGAACTGCGCGTTGCATTTGAGCAAACGCGACGGACCTATCCGTTTGACATCGCTGCAATCGTGGTCTTGCCAGACCACCTGCACGCGATATGGACATTGCCGCCGGCCGATGCGGATTTTTCAACGCGATGGCGATTGGTCAAAACACGGTTCGCGAAAGCGCTACCGAAATTGGAACGGCGATCCGCCGTCCGTAAACAACGGAATGAGCGCGGTATCTGGCAACGCCGCTACTGGGAGCATTTAATCCGGGACGATGCCGACTATGCGCGCCACGTCGAGTATTGTTACTTTAATCCGGTGAAGCACGGCCTGGTCCGGCGGGTGCGGGACTGGCCACACTCGTCGTTTCAACGCGATGTGCGCCACGGATTGTTTCCGCTTGATTGGGCGGGCGAGTTCGAGGTCGGTGGCGGCTTCGGGGAACGGCGGTGATTCGCCCAGGCGGGGGATGGCGGATTACGCCTCCGGCTAATCCGCCCTACACCCGACGACATCATCGAGGACGTGATTGCCGCGCTCGAGAAGGTGTGACGTTTACGGCGTGAACGTTCAGTGCGCCGGATGCGCCGAGGCCGCGGCAATCGGCCGGGTGACGGCGTCGGCGATGGCCACACCGATGAGCTTTGCCCAGCAGGCATAGCCCCAGTCGTTCATATGCAGCATGTCCGGCGATACGAAAACGCCAAAGCCCAGGTGCTGCAACTCGTGCCAGTCGCGCATCACCTCGAAGCGCCGGAATAGATCAACGTTCTGCTCCTTGGCTACAAGCGCAATCTGATCGACCATGCCCGGCGTCTCGGACTTTGCGAGGACCTTCGGCGCATATTGCGGATCGATCAGCACCACGTCGGCATCGCTGACGGCCTTGAGCTCCTCGATGCCTTTGTGCAGCTCGATCGAATGCGAATCGAGCGGATGATCGCGCAGCACGGAATTGGTGCCGACCTGCCACAGCACCAGCTGCGGGTGCGCGGCGAAGACGTCGTTGGTAAACCGCGCCATCATGTCGTCGGTCTCTTCACCGTTGACGCCGCGATTGAGCACCGTGATGTCGTGGCCGGGGAAGCGCGCCCTGAGCTCGGCGGCAAGCCGGCTCGGATAAGTTGCGGCAGGCGAAGTCGCGCCGGCGCCGGCGGTTGATGACGAGCCGATGGCGACGATGGTGAGCGGCTTACCGCTCTCCAGCCGCCGCATGGTGTGCAGCAAAGGACGGTCGAAATGCGCCAACTCGGCCGGCGCGCTGCATGCAGCCTGCGTGGGCGAAACCGCGGACTGGGGCGAAGCCGGCTTAAGCAAGGCCGGCGGAATTGAGCGTCCTTCCGGCAGGCCAACCGCCGGCATCGCGGCAGGCAAGCCTGACGGCGCCGCGATCGGAGTGACATCGCGTTCGATCGAAAACGCCGCGAGAGGCATTTCAACCGGCAGCATTTCACCGGGTACCTGAGCCTGCGCCGCACCGTGCAGTGCAGCAATGTGCACCGCAACAACCGCGGCGGCCGCTGCGGCCCGCTTCAAGCAGGCGATAATGATTGATTTTTTGGCAGTCATTGCGTCGTTTGCATTCTCGTGGCGTCAAGATGAGCAGCAGCTACGATCTGCGACGCCAAGGCCCAGCCAATGCAGTCGTGAACACGTCGGGCCATATCATATTTCTTTGTTGCGGTATAGAGGTCGAAAGCGCCGGCATCGTTCCAGTAATGCATGATGGCCAGCCGATCAAACAACAGCGCGCCGTGCTGCTCCGCGATCGCCCGCATGACGTCGGCATAGACTGAAACGTCGAGCATCGACTCGGTGCGCGGGCTGTACTGCATGTTCATCAAAATGACATCGGCGCCCGCGGCTTGGATTTTGGCGACGCCGTCGCTGAGCGTGCTGCGGAAATCCTCCGGCTCGACGCCGTCGAGCGCATCGACCGTGCCGGCCTGCCAAATCACCAGTGTCGGCTTGTCGTCGGCCAGGATTTTGTCGAGGCCTGCCACCATGGCAGCGGTGGTTTCCCTCGACTGGACATGCGCTGTTACCTTGATGTCGACGCCCGGCATGTCCTGTTTGAGCACGGCTTCAAGCCGCGCCGGATAGGCGGCGTGGGCGCCGTCAGGACCGGCAAGTCCCGACGAGCCCGAACCGATCACGGTAATAGAGAGGCGATGGGCGGTCTTGAACGCCTCCATCACCCGGCTGAGGTCGGTATCGGCGTCCATCAGCGATGGCGGCGCGTCACATTGTTCCGGCGGCGCGGCCCATGCGGCGCCGCTCAGACCGACGGCGACCAGCGCAATCGTCGCCAGGACGGCGGTTGCAAGTTTCATACGTCTCCCCCGGCGAGGTCGGCATCCGGCGGTTTAACCCGCGTTGTCGCGCCCCGGCCTTCCATGTGCTTGTACCACGATATCAGGTTCGCTGTGGCGATCATGATCAGGATGCCGACCAAACTGATTATGATCTGAATTAACGGCCCCCCCGACCACTCGCTGATGATGAATTGTGCGGCAAAGGCCAAAAAGACGCCCAGGCAGAAGATTTCCAGCGAATGCTGCCCGCAGCGGATGGCGGGCGCTAAATAGGGCGACTTCAACGCCGGCCAATCGCGCGGCACGAAGCGGACGGTAACCGCCGCCAGCGCCAAAAAATGAGCAAAGCGCAGCACGTCGAGATTCGTCTTGTCGATCGGATACATCCAGGAGCTGAGCCAGAGCGGCACGAGGCGGCCGAGCGGCTCGATATACCAGGTTAACGTGATGGCGAAGGCGAACAGCAGATAGGCGACGCAGATGCTGAGCACGATGGGCGAGCGCAACACGCCGGACAGGCGTTGCGCGCCGCCCAGCGCGCACCAGGCGCCGAATACGAACAGCAATTGCCAGGCGAACGGGTTGAAAAACCAGACGCCGTTCGGATAGGCCGGCAGATTCCAATCGAAATTCCAGGCCAGCACATAGACCAAGGCGGAGCCGGCCAGCGCGAAAGCGGGCTGCCATAACAACAGCCACAGCATCGGTGGGAACAGCAGCAGCAGCACGATGTAAAGCGGCAACACGTCCATGTTGACGGGCTTGAACTTCAACAGCAGCGCCTGAAAAATCGTGATGTCGGGCTGCTTGAGGAAATTGAGGATATTCATTTCCTCGGCGTAGAGGGGGTTGTCGAACGTTGCCGCGACATAGGCGATCTCGGCCATGAAGATGGTGAACAGAAAGATGTGGGCCACGTAAATCTGCCAGGCGCGCCGAAGCACGCGCGCGCTGGCAATGATGATGCCGCGCTCGCGCATGGCGCGGCCATAGACGAAGGCCGCGGTGTATCCGGAAATAAAGATGAAGATCTCGGTGGCGTCGGAAAAACCGTAATTGCGGATGGTGAACCAATTCACGACGTTTTGCGGAATGTGGTCGAGGAAAATCAGCCACAGCGCGACGCCACGGAACAAATCGAGCCGCAGATCACGCTCGCCGGAAGCCGGAAGCGAGGCGGTCATCGGGCCCGGCTTGACCGGGATTTCTCCGGCAAACGATTGCTTGGCGGACATTTGCTTGACGATCGCTTCCGTTTGGCCGCGGCGGCGGGCCTGCGCCATTTTCAAATCTAGCCCGGCAGTAAGGCTTGAGTAAGCGCGCCCCCGCGGTTATTGCAACTTGCGGCCATGGCGTTATTCACTTTTGCGGGGAATCGTTCACTTATATGTGGAACCCGGATGTGGCGGCAGCACGGCATGCGATGGGGTCGGCGGCAACCGGGCCGGTTATGGGGAGCAAGAAAAGCGTCATGTATCGCGCGGTAACCCGCAATATCGAAGTCGTGGTGACGCCGCGTTTCGTCGCCGACCGTTCGTCGCCGGAGAACAATTATTTTTTCTGGGCCTACACGATCTCGATCACCAACAACGGCATCGAGACGGTCCAGCTGAAAACCCGGCATTGGCGCATCACCGATGCCAACGGCCGCCGCCAGGACGTGCGCGGCGCCGGCGTGGTCGGCGAGGAGCCGGTGCTCAAGTCCGGCGAGTCAATTGAATATACCAGCGGCGTGCCGCTGCAGACGCCGTCGGGCTTCATGGCCGGCAGTTATGGCATGGTGAGCGCAACGGGCGAGCATTTCGATATCGACGTGCCGGCCTTCTCGCTCGACAGCGTCGAGTCCAAGCGCACGATCAACTAGTCCGCAAAAAGGTTTAAGCCTTGAGTTCCGACGCCGAGCCTTGCGCCGAGCCTTGCGCCGCCACTTCGTCCGGCGCGAATACATAGGCGGAGCTGCAGAATTCGCAGGTCACGGTAATCCGGCCGTTCTCGACCATGTCGTCGCGATCGGCCTGCGTGAAGCTTTTGAGCATGTTCTCGACGTTGTGGCGTGAGCACGAGCACTGCGCATTGACCGGGGCGTCGCGGAAGACGCGCACGCCGCGTTCGTGAAACAGCCGGTATGCCAGCCGCTCGCTCGACAGATCGGGATCGAGCAGTTCGAGATCGTCGACGGTATCGATCAGCGCGCGGCCCTCGACCCAGGCTTCATCCTCCGGCAGCGCATGCAGCGCGGTGCCGGGCGGCGCATCGCCGGGATGCAGGTCGGCCTGCCGGGCGCGCTCGGGCGAAGCCGGCAGGAATTGCAGCAGGATGCCGCCGGCGCGCCAATGCCGGCGGGCGCCGTTTGAGCTGGCGCGAAACTCCTCGGCCACGGCGAGACGCACCCGAGTCGGAATTTGCTCCGAGCGCGTAAAATATTCATGCGCGGCCTGTTCCAAGTCGCCGCCTTCGAGCGCCACCAGGCCCTGATAACGGCTCATCTCCGGGCCCTGGTCGATGGTCATGGCGAGGTGGCCGCGCCCGAGCAATTGGCCCTGGCTCGCGGCGCCGTCGGCGATCGCCTGGTCGACGCGCGCGGCATCGAAGCGGGCGCAGGCCCGCACCTTGCCGGGCGAGGTGAAATCCACCACCAGCATGCGCACCGGTCCGTCGCTCTGGGTCTGCAGGATGAAGCGGCCGGCAATCTTGAGCGCAGAACCGAGCATGACAGCAAGCACGATCGCCTCGCCGAGCAGCTTCGCCACCGGCGTCGGATAGTCGTGGCTCCCCAAAATAGTGTCGACCGCCGGTCCGAGCCGCACGATGCGGCCGCGCAGATCAAGCGATTTGACCGCGAACGGCAGGATGGTGTCGTCAAGCCCGGTCTGAGCGGGCGCGCGAACCGGGATAGCGAAATCGGGATTGGTCATCGCGCTGAATATAGGGGACGGCGGGGCGATTGGGAGGCCTCGGTCGATCCGAAAGCTAGCCGTTCGCCCCCAGGCACCAGGTCAAAATACCCTTCTGTGCGTGCAGCCGGTTTTCCGCCTCGTCGAACACCACGGACTGCGGACCGTCCATCACCTCGTCGGTGACCTCTTCGCCGCGATGTGCCGGCAGGCAGTGCATGAAGATGGCCTCCGGCTTGGCGCGCGCCATCAACCGCGCATTGACCTGGTAGCGCTTGAGCAAATTGTGGCGGCGCGCGCCGTTGCGGTCGCCCATCGACACCCAGGTGTCGGTGACGACGCAGTCGGCGCCTTTGACCGCTTCGTCGGGATCGCTGCCGACAGTGATCGCGGCGCCGGAGGATTTTATCCAGTCGAGCAGCGGCTTTTTCGGCGCCAGTTCCGGCGGGCTGGCGACGCGGAGCGAAAACTCGAAGCGTTCGGCGGCGTGCATCCACGAAGTGAGCACGTTGTTGGCGTCGCCGGTCCACGCCACGGTCCGGCCGCGGATCGGGCCGCGATGCTCTTCGAAGGTCATGACGTCGGCCAGCACCTGGCAGGGATGCGAACGCCGCGTCAGGCCGTTGATGACCGGCACCGCCGCGTGGCGCGCCAGTTCCGCGACCGCGGCCGGATCCAGCGTCCGGATCATGATGACGTCGATATAGCGCGACAAGACGCGCGCGGTATCGCCGAGCGTCTCGCCGCGGCCGAGCTGCATTTCCTCCGCAGTCAGCAAAATAACGTCGCCGCCGAGCTGCCGCATGGCGACTTCGAACGAGACGCGGGTCCGCGTCGAGGGTCGCTCGAAGATCATCGCCAGCGTCTTGCCGGCGAGCGGCCGCGCGGCACCGCCGCCGGACGAGGCTTTGTGCGTGGCCTTCATGGCCCGCGCCGCGGCGATCATGGCCCGCAGATCGGCGGCCGGAACGTCGATCAGGTCGAGAAAGTGCCGGACGCCGGTCATCCGGCCGTCTCCGCCTTGCCGCTTTGCCCATGTGCACGGGCGAGTCGCGCCAAGGCACGGTCGAGCCGCGCCACGCCCTCGGCCATCTCCTGCTCGCTGACGATAAGCGGCGGCAGCAGGCGGACGACGTTATCGCCCGCGCCCACCGTAAGCATGTTTTCGGCGCGGGTCGCATCGACCAGCTCGGCCGCCGGAACCAGCATGCGCAACCCGATCAGAAGCCCTTCGCCGCGCACCTCGGTGATCAGCGTGGGATAGCGATCCTTGATTTCCGCCAGCCGCTGCTTGAACAAAAGCGCGACGTGCTGCACGTGCTCGAAGAAGCCGGGCGCCAGCATCACGTCGAGCGTGGCATTGACCGCGCTCATCGCCAGCGGATTGCCGCCGAATGTCGAGCCATGGGTTCCGGCCGTCATGCCCTTGGCCGCCTCATCGGTCGCCAGCACGGCGCCGACCGGAAAACCGCCGCCGAGCGCCTTGGCAAGCGACATCACGTCGGGCGTGACTCCGGTGCGCTGATAGGCGAACAGCTCGCCGGTGCGGCCCATGCCGCTCTGCACCTCATCGAACACCAGGAGAAGACCGTGCTCATCGCATAATTCGCGTAGCGCCCGCAGGAACGAAGGCTCGACGGAGCGCACACCGCCCTCGCCCATCAGCGGCTCGATCATGATGGCCGCCGTCTCCTCGCCGATCGCGCGCTTGACGGCATCGAGATCGCCGAATGGAACTTGATCGAAGCCTTCGACCGGCGGGCCGAAACCGTCGAGATATTTCTTCTGCCCGCCGGCGGCGAGCGTCGCCAGCGTCCGGCCGTGGAAGGCGCCTTCGAAGGTGATGATGCGATAGCGCTCCGGTGCGCCGTTCGCCGACTGATATTTGCGCGCGCACTTGATCGCGCCTTCCACTGCCTCGGCGCCCGAGTTGCAGAAGAAAACGACGTCGGCGAAGCTCGCCGCGCACAGCCGGGCCGCGGCGCGCTCGGCCTCCGGGATTTCGTAGAGATTGGAGACGTGCCAGAGCTTTTGCGATTGCTCGGCAAGCGCCGCGACCAGTTGCGGATGCGCATGGCCCAGTGCGTTGACGGCAACACCCGAGGTAAAGTCGAGATAGCGCTCGCCATTGGTCGCGACCAGCCATACGCCCTCGCCCCGCTCGAAGACGAGGTGCACACGCGCAAAGGTCGGCATCAAATTCGATGTCACAGCTGAGCCCGTCAACGCTACGCAGCAGCAATAGCGCACTTCAAATGAAATGTGCCGCCTCTTCCGGGCGGCACCTCACCACATTCTATTTCGGCGGGCCGCACTGTCAACACAGGATAATTAGGCGGCGCGAACTCCGTTTGTACCCACTTCATCCACACGAATGCAGGAATATGTGGACTCATTTCGGACGAACTCTTGCGTCAGACTCCGGCCATATTGTAGCCTTTTGATTGTCAAGTACGACATATCGTGCGGCGGACGGTCTTCTAAAGCGTTGGCGTTCTGAGTACGTGCTGGGCGGCGAGACACGCTGCCTGGCCCGGTGGGGGATTCTCACACAAGTCGGACCTGAAAAAGGAGTTTTCCCGCACATGCAAGGAGCATTAGGCATGTCGTGGACGGACGAGCGGGTCGAGCTGCTCAAGAAACTTTGGTCGGACGGCCTTTCCGCGAGCCAGATCGCAGCCGAGCTTGGCGGCATTACGCGCAATGCCGTCATCGGCAAAGTGCATCGCCTCGGTCTCTCCGGCCGCGCCAAGAGCACGTCGAGCGCTTCGCCGCGTCCGCGCAAAGCGCGCGCACCGTCGCATATGTTGCGCATCGGGCGCGCCGCGATCCGCGGCAATACGGCGCTGGCGCATGCCTATGACATCGAGGCGGAAGCCGAGCCGGAGCTGATCGACAACATCATTCCGATCGGCCAGCGCCGCACGCTCCTTGAATTGAACGAACAGACCTGCCGCTGGCCGGTCGGCGATCCCGGCAGCACGGAATTCTTTTTCTGCGGCGGCAACGCGCTCACCGGCCTGCCTTATTGCGCCTATCACTCGCGGGTGGCCTATCAGCCGGCCAGCGACCGCCGTCGGGACAAGCGCCCGCAACGGTGAAACTGTCAGCGAATGAGTTTTTAGCCCACCTTGCCGAGGCGCTCGTCCTTGACCAGACGATCGTCCTTGACGACGCGTTCATCCTTGCCGAACCGATCGTCGAGCGAATAGCCGGCGCCCCGCACGGTGCGGATCGGATCGGTGGCGTGGCCGCGATTGAGCGCCTTGCGCAAGCGCCCGACATGGACGTCGACGGTGCGCTCGTCGATATAGACGTCGCTGCCCCAGACGCCATCGAGCAATTGCTCGCGCGAGAACACCCGGCCCGGACGTTCCATCAGAAACTCGAGCAGGCGGAACTCGGTCGGTCCCAGATCGACCGGACGGCTTGCGCGCGAGACCCGCTTTTTTTCGCGGTCGAGCTCGAGATCGCCGATAGAGAGCACCATGGCGACCCGTTCGGGGCTGGCGCGGCGCAAGAGCGCGCGCACCCGCGCCAATAGTTCCGGCACCGAGAACGGCTTGACGATGTAGTCGTCGGCGCCGGTGGCGAGCCCGCGCACGCGCTCGCTTTCCTCGCCGCGCGCGGTCAGCATGATGATCGGCAGCGATTGCGTTTGCGGCCGCGCCCGCAAGCGGCGGCACAGCTCGATGCCCGAGAGGCCGGGCAGCATCCAGTCGAGCACGACGAGATCCGGGGCGGTTTCCTTGAGCCTGGTATCGGCATCGTCGCCTCTGGCGACGGCGTCCACCTCATAGCCTTCGGCTTCGAGGTTGTAGCGCAGCAACGTGGTCAGCGGCTCCTCGTCTTCCACGATCAGAATATTGGCACCCATCCAGGGCTCCTATTTCTGCAGCAAAGCTGCCGGGAAACTCGTGGTGTCACCCTTCGGACGCTGGTCGGTAATAGGACGGCCTTCAATCATGTAATAGACGGTTTCGGCGATGTTGGTGGCATGGTCGCCGATGCGCTCGATGTCCTTGGCGCAGAACATCAGATGCATGCAGAAGGTGATGTTGCGCGGATCCTCCATCATATAAGTGAGGAGTTCACGGAACAGCGACGTGCACATTGCATCGACTTCTTCGTCGCCGTTCCAGACGGCGAGCGCGGCCGCCAAGTCGCGGCTGGCGTAGGCATCGAGCACCTGCTTGAGCTGCGCCAGGACCAGCGCCGACATGTGCTCGACGCCCCGGATCAGCTTTTGCGGATAGAAGTCGCCGTCGAGCGCGACGACGCGCTTGCCGATATGCTTGGCATGGTCGCCGATCCGCTCGAGATCGTTGCACACCCGCATGGCACTCACACATTCGCGCAGGTCAATCGCCATCGGCTGCCGCCGTGCGATGGTGAGGATGGCTTTCTCCTCGACCTCGCGCTGCAAGGCGTCGATCGCCGGATCC
Organism: Xanthobacteraceae bacterium; assembly: GCA_049285535.1. Lineage (GTDB taxonomy): Bacteria > Pseudomonadota > Alphaproteobacteria > Rhizobiales > Xanthobacteraceae > BOG-931. Next base: position 4,899 of record JBAQAB010000333.1, on the reverse strand, counting down.
ATGGCGATGACGCGCTCGCCCAGCTCGACGTCGCGGTCGACCAGCGCCTGCACGGAATCGGCGATCTGCCGCTCGGCGAGTCCGCCCATCTCGGCGACCTTGCGGGTGATATCCTGCAGGTCGGTGTCGAACGCCTTGGCGGTATGGTCGACTCGTGTCGTGGTGATCTCGGTCATTGGCTTTTACCTGCGTCCTGTCGGCGGTCAGCCGAAGCGGCCGGTGATGTAATCCTGGGTGCGCTGATCTTGCGGCGCGGTGAACATTTTGCTGGTCGAATCGTATTCGATCAGTTCGCCGAGATACATAAACGCGGTGAATTCCGACACGCGCGCCGCCTGCTGCATATTATGCGTGACGATCGCGATCGTATAGTCGTCGGTCAATTCGTCGATCAGTTCCTCGATCTTGGCGGTCGAAATCGGGTCGAGCGCCGAGCACGGCTCGTCGAACAGGATCACCTCGGGGCGCACGGCGACGGTGCGGGCGATGCACAAGCGCTGCTGCTGACCGCCGGACAGGCTCTGGCCGTTGGAGGCGAGCTTGTCCTTGACCTCTTCCCACAGCGCCGCACGCCGCAGCGAGGTTTCCACGCGCCCGTCGAGCTCGGATTTCGGCAGCCGCTCGTACAGCCTGATGCCGAAAGCGATATTCTCATAGATCGACATCGGGAACGGCGTCGGCTTCTGAAACACCATGCCGATGCGGGCGCGCAGCAGATTGAGGTCCTGCTTGGGCGACAGGATATTGGTGCCGTCGAACAACACTTCGCCGGTGGCATGCTGATGCGGATAAAGGTCGTACATCCGGTTGAGCACGCGCAATAAGGTCGATTTGCCGCAGCCCGACGGACCGATGAAAGCGGTGACCTTGTTCTGGTACAGCGGCAGGCTGATCGACTTGAGCGCCCTCGCCTCGCCGTAAAAGAAATTGAGGTCGCGGATGCTGATCTTCTCGGCCAAACCCGCTTGGTCGGTTGGCGCGTGACTTACGTTAGGCACGCTGACGGTGGCAACGCTCATGCTCATGACTGTTTTCCCGACGGGACAAGGACGCGCGCGCTGATGCTCAGGACAAGCACCGCGAGGGTGATGATGAGGGCGCCGGTCCAGGCCAGCGACTGCCATTCAGCGTATGGACTGAGCGCGAACTGGAAGATCACGACCGGCAGGCTGGCCAGCGGCGCGTTGATGTTCAGGCTCCAGAACTGGTTGTTGAGCGAGGTGAACAACAGCGGCGCGGTTTCGCCGCTGATGCGGGCGACCGCCAAGAGCACTCCGGTGACCATGCCGGCGCGCGCCGCGCGATAGCAGATGCGCGTGATCGACAGCGAGCGCGGCAGGCCGATCGAGGTCGCAGCCTCGCGCAACGAATTCGGCACCAGGGTCAGCATATCCTCGGTGGTGCGCACGACGACCGGGATGACGAGGACGGCGAGCGCGACGCCGCCGGCCCAGCCGGAAAAATGCCCCATCGGCGCGACCATCACTTGGTAAATGAACAGGCCGACGACGATGGACGGCGCGCTGAGCAGAATGTCGTTGATGAATCGAACCACGCTACTCAGCCGGTCGTAGCGGCCATATTCGGCTAAGTAGGTGCCGGCCAATATGCCGATCGGCGTACCGATGACGACGGCGATGATGGTGACGATCAGGCTGCCGACGATAGGATTGAGCAAACCGCCGGCCGCGGCGGGCGGTGGCGTCATCTCGGTAAAGACTGAAAGCGACAATCCACTGAAGCCATGCCACAGCAGCGAGCCAAGAATGAGCACCAGCCAGCCCAATCCCAGCGCCGTGGCGGCCATTGCCATCGCCGTCGCAGCGGTGTTGCGGTGTCGACGAACAGCGTAACGAACATCCATGGCTCTATCCGATCCGGCGCTCGATGCGCATCAGCAAATAACGCGCGATGGCGAGCACGATGAAGGTAATGACGAACAGGATGAATCCCAGCTCGATCAGCGCGGAGGTGTAGAGGTCGCCGACGGCTTCGGTGAACTCGTTGGCGATCGCCGCGGAGATCGTGGTGCCGGGCGCGAGCAGCGACGTCGAGATGCGGTGGGCATTGCCGATGACGAAGGTAACCGCCATGGTCTCGCCGAGCGCCCGGCCAAGTGCCAGCATCACGCCGCCGATGACGCCGACCCTGGCATAAGGCAATACGACGTTGCGCACTACTTCCCAGGTCGTGCAGCCGACGCCATAGGCTGCCTCCTTGAGCACGACAGGGACCGCCTCGAACACGTCGCGCGAGATCGACGCCACGAAGGGCAGCACCATGATGGCGAGGATAAGTCCGCCGGTGAGCATGCCGATGCCGAAGGGTGGGCCCGCAAACAATAATCCGATGCCCGGCACGTTGCCGAGCGTGTCGATCAGGAACGGCTGCAGTGTCGCCTGCAGGATCGGAGCGAAAATGAAAAGTCCCCAGATCCCGTAAATGATGCTCGGGATGCCGGCGAGCAGCTCGATGGCGATGCCGATCGGCCGGCGCAGCCATGGCGGGCACAGTTCGGTCAGGAAGAAGGCAATCAACAAGCCAACCGGGACCGCGATCAGCATTGCGATCAACGAGGTGACGAGCGTGCCGTAGATCGCCCCCAGCCCGCCAAAATCATCGGTGACTGGGTTCCATTGCTGGCTGACGATAAAACCGAAGCCGAACTTTCTAAAGGCCGGCAGCGAGCCCCAAAGGAGCGAGATGATGACGCCGCTGAGCAGCAGCAGCACGCCGATGGCCGCGGAGCGGGTCAGATGGCGGAAGACGACGTCCCCGATGCGCAGCCGATCGAGCGCTTTGGCACGTACTGCGCCCGCGGACGAAATGACCGAACCCTGCGGTAATGCAACGTCAACCACGGAACGCCTCCGCATTGGGATACACCGGTGGCACTCCTGCAAGAGCGAGCTGATGCGGCCGGTCAGATGATCGATCAGCCGATGCACGACACTCGGACCGCCGACCTTGAGGAAAATGGCACTCGGCGCAGCGCGGATGGCTTATGTTTGGCACATCAATGTTCTATGAGCGGCAGATGACAATTAGATGACATCGCAAACCTTTGAATAATATACATATTATCTCGTATGCACGGCTGCCGCGGTGGGCAGATGGATGGTGAACGTAGCGCCCTCGCCTGGCGCGCTATCGATGGTCAGCCGGCCGCGATGCCGGTTGAGGATGTGTTTGACGAGGGCGAGGCCGAGGCCGGTGCCGCCCTGCGCCCGGCTCTCGGTGACGTCGACGCGATAGAAACGTTCGGTGAGCCGCGGCAGATGCTCCGGCGCGATGCCCGGGCCGTAATCGCGCACGCTCACCTGCGCCTCGGATACGCCGTCCGCCGAGGCTCCGGACCCTATCTTGATGTCGACGCGGCGGCCGGCGGCGCCGTATTTGAGCGCGTTCTCGACCAGGTTCTCGAAAATGCGGACCAATTCGTCGTGATCGCCTAGCACCGGCAGTGCGTTCGCGGCGTCGATGTGGACCGTCACGCCGCGGTCGCGCGCCAGCGTTTCGAGCCCATCAACGACCTGGCGGACGATCGGCACGAGATCGACCGGCGTGTCGGGACGGCGGTGCGCATTAAGTTCGATGCGCGACAACGACAATAGATCGTCGATCAAGCGCGCCATGCGGCGCGCCTGTTCCTGCATGATGGCGAGAAAGCGTGTCCGCGCCTTGGCGTCGTCGCGCGCCGAGCCTTGCAGCGTCTCGATGAAACCGAGCAGCGCGGCCAGCGGCGTGCGCAATTCGTGGCTGGCATTGGCGACGAAGTCAGCGCGCATTTCCTCGACCCGCCGCAGCGGCGTGAGGTCGTGAAAGGTCATCAGCACCAGATCCGGCTTGATGGCATTTGGCCCGCGTTTGACCGGCATCACGATGGTCTCGAACCAGCGATCGAGCGGCACGCGTTCGAAATAAACGACGCGCTGCTCTTCGCCTTCCGCCGCCGCGCGGCCGATGGCCTCGATCAATTCAGGCATCCGCAACGCGAACGCGACCGGTTCGCCTTGCCGCAATGCCGGCGCCAGAGCGCGGGCGCGCTCGTTGACCGCCAGCACGCGACCGTCACGGTCGAGAGCGACAACCGGATCCGGCAGGCCGGCGACCACCGCCCGCAGCAGGTCGTCGCCGCGCTCCAAAATAGCGATGGGAGGTATCAGCCGCTCGTTCTTCTCGCGCGCGCGCATCGACACCAGAGCCGCAGCGGCGACGATGGCAAAACCGGTAATCGCGTAGGGGGCGGCGAGCGTGCCTGCTGCAGCCAATCCCGCAAACACAATCGCTGCTGCCGCAATCACGAACAGCACCCCGCGGTGCGGCCTCATTGCGAGCAGTCCTCGATCCTCATTCAGGCTCATTGGGCAAACTCATAGGCGACCGCTGCGGATCCGGCTTGGGGCCCGTTTCGACTTTTTGGATCGGGGCGACCGATTGAACGATTCGCCTGCTCCGTCCGGCTGCGGCGTCGACTGAGCGATACGGCGGACGGCACAGCGGAGCAAGCTTCACGCGCGCTAGGGATAATCGTCGTCCCATGCTCTCGCATTGCACTAGGGCATGCCGCGAGAATTGCCTCATTATCACTCATTTCGTTGAGCATACCTGTCTTCGGAGAGGCTTTTGGTCGCGCCCGTCGGACGGATATGGCTCTGATTATATTTGATAATTCGTGCCGGAACCCCTCGCTTCGGGATGCCGGCCATCGAACCACCGTCCGACTGTCATCAAACTGAAATAATAAAACTCCTACTAATGCGCGCCGTGGGTCTTGGGCGACGACGGCCCGCGAAAGAATCCCACTATAGCAGGAGGTACTGCATGCGAACGCACCTCGTTGCAGCCATAGCGGCTGCAACCGTTTCGCTCACCATGAGCGCACATGCCGCCAGCCTA
>JBAQAB010000332.1:0-3426 GCA_049285535.1 Xanthobacteraceae bacterium | reverse complement strand
GCCGGAGACCGACTACGGTTACATCCGTGCCGGCCGTGCGATCGACGCCGACATTTTTGCGATCGAGAAGTTCATCGAAAAGCCCGACGCCACAACCGCGGAGCGCTACGTCAAGGAAGGCTATTTGTGGAATTCCGGCAACTTCATGTTCCGCGCCGGCCTGCTGCTTGACGAATATAACGGCTTCGAGCCGGACAGCGTCGCCGCCGTGACGGCTGCGGTGGAGAACGCCGGCGCCGATCTTGGCTTCGTCACGCTCGATAAGCCGTCGTTCGCCCGCGCCATCGCCAAGTCAATCGACTACGCGGTCATGGAGCGCACCAAGCGCGCCGCCGTGATGCCAGTCTCCTACGGCTGGTCGGACGTCGGCTCGTGGCAAGCGGTGTGGGAGCTGTCCGAGCGCGACAGCCTCGGCAACAGCGGCAACGGTCCCGGCTCCGTCGCATTCGTCGATTCGCGCGGTTCCTATGTCACGAGCGACAAGCAGCTCGTAGCGCTGTTCGGCGTCGAGAACCTGGTGGTGGTCACGACCGACGATGCGGTCCTGGTAGCAAAGCGCGAGGACGGCGACGGCCTGCGGCGCCTGGTGCAGAAGCTCAAGGAAGTGGCGCCGGCGGTCACCGAGGAACATCTGAAAGTGCACCGGCCCTGGGGCTCCTATCACTCGATCGATCAGGGGCCGCGCTTTCAGGTCAAGCGCATCGTGGTGAAGCCGGGCGGCCGGCTCTCGCTGCAACTGCACCATCATCGCGCCGAGCACTGGGTCGTCGTTCGCGGCGCCGCGCGCGTCACGATCGGCGACGAGACCAAGATTCTGCACGAGAACGAATCGACCTATATCCCGAGCGGCGCCAGGCATCGCCTGGAAAATCCGGGCAAGATCGAGCTCGAATTGATCGAAGTGCAGACCGGCAGCTACCTCGGCGAGGACGATATCGTCCGCATCGAAGACGATTATCGCCGCTCGTGATTCGCGATGCTTGGCGAAAGTGCGGCGGCCACGCCACGCGGCGCGGTGGGCTATTCAGCGGTGTGGCACGCTAGTTCGCCTTAAGCTATTGACAATAATAGATAAAATGATTTCGTCGCATCACCCGTAAGCCGCTGAATCAATTCGTGTACGGATTTCCCCGGATGTCCGGTCGCCAGTTGGCGTGGGGCGTGCTACGGGAAAACTGTTGGGGTTCGGCTCCGGGTAGCGAGGGGGCTTATGAGTGGTACTGCGAAACTAGCCGGGGATACGTTGCGCGTCGGCGTTATCGGCGTAGGCGTGATGGGTAGTAACCATGCCCGCGTCTTGTCCGAATTACCGGGGGTAAAACTGATCGGCGTTGCCGATCCCGACCGCAAGCGGCGCGAGACTGTTGCCCGCAATCTCGGTTGTGCTGCTTTTCACGATACCGACGCATTGCTGGACCAAGGCGTCGATGCCGTCACTATAGCCGCGCCGACGCATCTGCATCGCGACATTGCGATCGCCTGCGCCGCGCGCGGCATCCACATCATGGTGGAAAAGCCCATCGCCTCGACTGTCGAGGAGAGCCGCGCCATCGTGGCAGCGGCGCAACGTGCCGGCGTCACGCTGATGGTCGGACATGTCGAACGCTTCAATCCGGCGGTGCAGTCGATCAAACGCGCGATCCAGGACCAGGACATTCTCTCAATTGCCATCACCCGGGTCGGGCCGTTCCCGCCGCGCATGTCCAATGTCGGCGTCGTCATCGACCTCGCCGTGCACGACATCGATCTGATCCGCTGGTTCACCGAGTCGGAAATCGTCGAAATTCAACCGCAAACCTCGAGCGCGGTCGCGGAGCGCGAAGACATCGCGTTGCTGCAGTTCCGCACCGCCTCCGGCGTCTTGGCCCACATCAACACCAACTGGCTCACCCCGTTCAAGGCGCGCACCATCCACATCGCCACCCGCGACAAATATCTCATCGGCGATCTGTTAACGCTGCAAGTCACCGAATGCTTCGGCTTCCAGCCTGACGGCAGCTATTCGATGCGCCATCTGTCGGTCGGCTATGCGGAGCCGCTGCGTTCGGAGCTTGTCGCCTTCGTCGGCGCAATCCGCACCGGCCAATCGCCTGCCGTGACCGGCGACGAAGCCGTCGCCAGTCTCGAAATCGCCATCCGATGCCTCGACACGCGCTCCGCGTCGTCGACCGTGCCGCAGCGCAAAGGCCCGCGACGCGTCGTCGGCTAAGTCGTCACTATCGTTCCTGCCGGGATCGCAGCAAAAAGCAGCCAACACCGATCATGAATCAGCATATCCGCGTGGAAGAGAAGCCGATCCCCTTTATCGATGTCGTGGCCCAGCGCCGCCGTCTCGGCCGCGCGATCGATGACGCGGTGGCTCGCGTCTTGGCGCATTGTCAGTTCGTCCAGGGCCCTGAGGTGCGCGAATTCGAAGCAGCGCTTGCCGCTTTCGCCGGCGTCCGGCATGCGATCGGCTGCGCCAGCGGCACCGACGCGCTGCTGCTGGTGCTGATGGCGTGGCAGATCGGGCGCGGCGACGCGGTGATTTGTCCGTCTTTCACCTATCACGCCACCGCGGAGATGGTGGCGCTCTTGGGTGCCACGCCGATCATCGCCGATGTCGCGCCGGAAACCTTCAACCTCGATCCGGCGAGCTGCGAGCGCGCCATCGCAACAGCCAGCAAGCGCGGGCTTAAGCCGCGAGCGATCATTCCGGTCGATCTGTTCGGGCTGCCGGCCGATCACGATGCCATCGGCGTGATCGCCGCGGCGCACGGACTCTTGGTGCTCGACGATGCAGCACAGGGTTTCGGGGCGACCTATCGTGGCAAGAAGCTCGGCGCGCTGGCGACGGCGACTGCGACCAGCTTCTTTCCGGCGAAGCCGCTCGGCTGCTACGGCGACGGCGGCGCAGTATTCACTGACGATGACGCCTTGGCGGCGCGGGTGAAGAGCCTGCGCATGCACGGCGAGGGCGCCGATCGTTCCGAGGCCGCGCGCATCGGCATTACCGGCCGGCTCGACACCATCCAGGCGGCGGTGCTGATCGAGAAGCTGAAGATTTTCCCGGACGAGATCCTGGCGCGCGATCGGGTGGCGTCACGCTATTCCGATGCGCTTGCCGACGTCGCCGCGGTGCCGCGGGTGGGCAACGAATCGAGCTCGGTGTGGGCGCAATACACGCTGCGCGTGGCGCCGGGACGCCGCGACGCGTTTGCCGCCGCGCTCAAAGCGGAAGGCATTCCGACCGCGATCTATTACACCAAGCCGCTGCATCGTCAGCCGGCCTATCGCGACTTCCCGATCGCTGACGGCGGCGTGCCGGTCAGCGAGCAATTGTCGAAGGAAGTCATCAGCCTGCCGATGCATGCCTATCACGAGCCGCCGGCACAGGATCGCAACATCGACGCTGTCCGCCGGGCGCTGGCGGGCTAGGGCTCGCTC
>JBAQAB010000331.1:0-3086 GCA_049285535.1 Xanthobacteraceae bacterium | reverse complement strand
CCGCAGGATTGCGGCGTGCAGCCGCGCGCGCCGGGGATATCGTCCCAGCCCGGTGGCGCATCCACCCCCGGCACGCCGGTGCGCGGATAGACGTAGACGACGGCGCGGCCTTTGAGTCGCGACAGGTTTACGTGAGGCCCGCTCGTCGCTGCCAAGGCGATATCCGGCACTTTCATGCCGGCCAGGTGCCGGGCGGCACCGTCGTCTTTGGGAACTGGAAGCCCCTGCGGCAGATGCCAGGGATCGTGTTTTCCAGGTGCTTCTCTCATGTTTGTCCTCCCGCATACGACATGAACTCCATCAGGGAGCCGTCGGGATCGCGGAAATAAACGCTGGTGCCCGCTCCCTTGGCGCCGAAGCGCTGCATCGGTCCGCTTTCAATAGGAATAGCGCAGCGCTCCAAATGAGCGATGGCGTCGGCGATCGGCCCCATCCATTCGAAGCAAAGATCGCTGTTGCCGGGCGCGACCGGAAGCCGCGCGACTTCCGCGGGTTTGACGCCCGGGCCGTGCACGTTGAGCTGCTTATCGCCGAACCGGTAGGCGAAGCCGGCCGGACGTTCGATCAATTCGGCGCCTAACACTGCCGCATAAAACGCATTCGAGCGCTGCCAGTCGGTGACATTGATGACGCAATTATCGAGCTTGGTCGGAATGGACATATCGATAGCCTCCGCGTTCACCCCTTCTGTCGCAACAGCCGCCCGCGCTCGCGTTCCCACGATCGTTTCTTCTCCGTGGCGCGCTTGTCGTAGAGCTTTTTGCCGCGCGCCAAAGCCAGCTCAAGCTTGGCGCGGCCTTTTTCGTTGAAATAGAGTTTTAGCGGGACGAGCGTCATGCCCTCGCGCTCGACCGCACCGACCAGCTTGCTGATCTGGCGTTTGTGCAGCAACAGTTTGCGCCGCCGCTTTGGCGTGTGATTGAAACGGTTCGCTTGCAGGTACTCGGGAATATTCGAATTGATCAGCCAGATCTCGCCGTCCCGCGCATCGGCATAGGATTCGGCGATCGTGGCCTTGCCGCCACGCAGCGATTTCACTTCGGTCCCGGTGAGCGCGATCCCGGCTTCGAACGTCTCGTCGATAAAGTAATTGAAACGCGCCTTGCGGTTATCGGCGACAACCCGAAGCTTTCTTTCTGTTTTCGCCGCCACAAAACCTCCTTTCCCGCTCAACGGCTCTTAAGCAGGTCACGGATTTCGGTGAGCAACTGCACTTCCTTGGATGGCGCCGCCGCTGCCGATGGCTCCGGCGCCTTCAGCCGATTGATGCCCTTGATTGCCAGGAACAGCACCCATGCGATGATCAGAAAGTTGATCACAAGAGTAACGAAACTGCCCCAGGCCAGCACGGCGCCCTGCTTTTTGGCTTCGGCCAACGACGTGGCGGTCACTTTCGCCGAAAGCGGGATGAAATAGTTGGAAAAATCGAGCCCACCGGTGACCGCACCGATCAGCGGCATGATGACGTCGGCGACCAGCGAATTGACGATCGCCCCGAATGCCGCGCCGATAATCACGCCAACGGCAAGATCGACGACATTGCCGCGCATGGCGAATTTCTTGAATTCTTCGAGCATTTGCCCTCGCCTCGCAGTATGGAGTTGCTTCCGTTCGTCGCCACGAAAGAGGCACCCAGCGTTCCGCGCCAGATGCCCGCGCTCGACAGTGAGCGGAGAAATTCCGTTCTAATTGATCAAACCGGCATGGACCATCGCCTGCCGGACGGCCACTTGCGCCTTTTCGCTCGCCGGCACCATCGGCAGGCGCAAGGTGTTGGCGCATTTGCCGATCAGTGACAGCGCATATTTGATTGGCGCCGGGCTGGTCTCGACAAAGAGATTGATGTGCAGCGGCGCCAGCTTGTCCTGCAATTTGAGCGCAGCGGCAAAGTCGCCGCGCCGGCACGCCGCCTGGAATTCGGAGCACAGCCGCGGCGCCACATTCGACGTCACCGAGATGCAGCCGTGGCCGCCATGCGCCATGAATCCGAGCGCCGTAATATCCTCGCCCGACAACTGATTGAAATCCTCGCCCAGCGCCGCACGCTGCTGGGTGACGCGCGCCATATTGGCGGTCGCGTCCTTGACGCCGGCGACGTTTCTCAGCTCGTAAAGCCGCTGCATGGTATCGACCGACATATCAACTACCGAACGCCCCGGGATGTTGTAGATGAGGATGGGGATGCCGATCGCGTCGTTGATCGCCTTGTAGTGCGCGTAGAGCCCGTCCTGCGTCGGCTTGTTGTAATAGGGCGTGACCACCAGCACCGCATCGGCGCCGGCCGTCTCGGCGTGCTGGGCGAGATCGATCGCCTCCTTGGTCGAATTGGAGCCGGCGCCGGCCACGACCGGGACCCGGCCGCGCGCCTGGTCGACGCACCATTCGACGACGTCCTTGTGCTCGGCATGCGAGAGCGTGGGGCTTTCGCCGGTGGTGCCCACCGGGACGAGCCCATTGGTGCCCTCGGCGATCTGCCAATCGACCAGGTCGCGGAACGCTTTCTCGTCGACGGAGCCGTTCTTGAACGGGGTCACGAGCGCGGTAAACGAGCCTCGGAAGCGTGTCTTGGCGGCCATGAGACGATCCATGAGTCGATAAACGGTGCGGCTATTGGCCCACCTTGGCCGACGCGGCGCGCATCCGTAAAGCGGCCTCGCCGTTCCGCATAGATATCGGGTTGCGACGGGCCTTAAAAGCCCCTTTTCGGGACGCAGCCGCTCTGAGCGCTGCTGTCAGCACTGCAAACAGCGACACCGCTTTCGCCGCAAAACTGTAAATTGTCGCGGCCACTTCCGCAGGTTAGGGTTTCTTCAACCTAACGGGCCGAAGAGAATCTCGGCCATCGACGACACGCCCCCGGGAGGGAAGGTGCCGGCTTTCCGAACCATTACGCTGCTCGCCTGCATTTGTGTCCTAGGGGCCGGTGCGCAAGCCGCGCCATTGCCGGGCGAAGGTCCCTTGCCGCGGCACCGGCCGGCGATCAAAGGCGAAAAGCTCGGCAAAGCGGAAACGCCAAAGCGCGGCGCGCTGAAGGTTGAGCCGCATGGAGCGGCGCCGCTTTCGATCGCGCCGGCAACCGCTTCGGC
>JBAQAB010000330.1:0-2639 GCA_049285535.1 Xanthobacteraceae bacterium | reverse complement strand
GGTCGGCGCGCGGCATGGCGTAGTCCATGAACGAGGCCGACAGCAATTGGCCATGCGCATCGTAGGCACAAAGCTCCCACAGTGCCTGGCCGATGCCTTGCGCCGCGCCGCCATGGGTCTGGCCGTGGACCACCATCGGGTTGATGGCGCGGCCAACGTCGTCGACCGCGGTGTAACGCACGAGCTCGAGCGCGCCGGTCTGCGGATCAATCTCGACTTCGCAGACATGAGCGCCATAGGGAAAGCCGAGCTGCTTGATGGTCTCGTCGGCGGTGGCGGAAAGCGGCCCGCGCAAGTCCTCGGGCACGGCCGCATTGCCGTCGGCTGCCGCCGTGGCGACGTCGAAAATCCCGATCGAGCGGTCGGTGCCTTTCACGGTGAAGCGGCCGGCGGCGAATGCGATATCGTCCTCGGCAGTTTCCAAGAGATGCGCCGCGATCTTCTTGCCTTTCTCGATGACGGCGTCGGAGGCATTGCCCATGACGATGCCGGCAAGCCGCATCGAGCGTGCCGAATGCGAGCCGCCGCCTTCCTTGACGATGTCGGTGTCGCTCTCGATGACGTTGACATCGTCGAATGGCACGCCGAGCCACTCCGCCACGCATTGCGCGAAGGTGGTCTCGTGGCTTTGCCCGCTCGAGAGCGTGCCGACCACGACGTCGACCGTGCCGCGCGGCTGCACGGTGACATCGGCGCGCTCGCGCGGATAGCCGCCGGTGGTTTCGAGGTAACTGCACAGTCCGATGCCGCGCAGCCGCTTGCGCCTCTTCGCCTCGGCGCGGCGCTTCTTAAAACCTCGCCAATCGCCGAGCTCCATGGCGCGGTCCATCACAACGCGATAGGTGCCGTTGTCGTAAACGATGCCTTGCGCGTTCTTGTAGGGAAAAGCCGACGGCGGAATGAGATTGCGCTTGCGCAGGCTCACGCGATCGAAGCCGTGCTCCTGCGCCGCTTTGTCGATCAAGCGCTCAATCACGTAGATCACTTCGGGCCGGCCGGCGCTGCGATAGGGCGTGGTGCACATCGTCGTCGACAGCACGGCGCGCGCTTGCACATAGGACGTCGGAATGCGGTAGCCGGACGTCGCCAGCCCAACGCCCTTGACCAGCGGCACGTAGGAGCCGGAATGCGCGCCGACATTGCTGAGATTCGACGAGCGAAGTGCCAGGAAGCGCCCCTGCGCGTCCAGCGCCAGTTCCGCCGACACCGTAAGGTCCCGGCCCATATAATCGCTGACGAATGCTTCGCTGCGATCGGCTGTCCATTTCACCGGACGGCCGACACGGCGCGAGCCCCAGACCACCAGCGCAAATTCCGGAAAGAAACTGTTGCGCGTACCGAAATTGCCGCCGATTTCCTGGGCGATGACGCGGACGCTCTCGAACGGCACGCCGAGGATCGCGGCAATCTCTTTTTTCTGGCGCACGATGCCGCCCGAGCCGGCATAGAGCGTGTAGCGGTTGGACGCGGCATCGTAGATGCCGACGGCGGCGCGCGGCTCCATTGGCACGCCGGTGACACGGTTGATCCAGGTGTCGAGCCGCGTGACGTGAGCGGCGCGCGCGAAGGCCGCGTCGGTCGCCGCGGCGTCGCCGACCTCCGCGTCGATCATGATATTCGGCAAATCGTCGTAGAGCCGCGGCGCGTCTTTTTCGATCGCCGCTTTGGCGTCGGTCACCGCCGGCAGCGGCTCATAGTCAACGATGACTTTTTCGGCGGCATCTTTGGCCTGCGCCACGGTCTCGGCGATGACGAAGGCCACTGCAGTGCCGACATGACGCACCCGATCGGTCGGCAGCACATAATGCGGCGCCGCCGGCACCGGTGAGCCGTCGCGATTGACGAGCACGATATCGGGCGCCGCGCCGGCTGCGGTCAGATGTGGAATCCGGGTCAGCCCATCGGCCAGCGCATCGGCGCCAGTGAGCACCGCGAGCACGCCCGGCATGGCGCACGCCGCAGCGACATCGATGCCGCGGATCAGCGCATGCGCATGCGGCGAGCGCACCGCCGCGCCGTAGGCCTGATCCGGGAAATTGAAATCGTCGCTGTAACAGCCGCGGCCGGTGACGAGGCGCAGGTCTTCTTTGCGGCGTACCGTAGTTCCGATGCCTGATTGCATTGATGGTAGGTTCACGATTGACTGATGGCGGGCGGGAATGATCTCACAGCCTGGCGGATCGGGCTAGTCGCCGATGGTAGGCGCATGACAACACATCGTTTGGATGCCGGACCCGAGACGGTGCATTGGGGCTTTTTCGATGCGGCGCTCAAGCCTCTGATCATCGTTGAACCCGGCGATGAGGTGGTCATCTCGACGGTGTCCGGTCCGCCCGCGGCGCTGCCGCTGGCAAATTCGGGTCTCACCGTGCCGGACGCGTTGCGTGCGATTCACGCAAGCGTGCCGCAGAAGCTGAACGGACCGCACATCCTCACCGGGCCGGTCGCCGTGCGCGGCGCCAAAGCCGGACAGGTGCTCGAGGTTCGCATCAAGGCAATCGATCTGTTCTACGACTGGGGCTACAACGCCATCCGGCCGCTGGCCGGCGCTTTGCCGGACGATTTCGAAAAGGCGCGCCTGATCCACATTCCGCTCGATCGCGCCCGCATGATGGGCCGGCTGCCATGGGGCCTCGAGC
>JBAQAB010000329.1:0-7216 GCA_049285535.1 Xanthobacteraceae bacterium | reverse complement strand
CCCGCGGGCACCGCCCTCGCCCCTGCCGCCCGGCATCACCCGGACGGCGTCCCTTTAGGGCGAGATGATTCGCTGGAAGTAACGCAATCGGGGACCGTTGTCAATAGTCGTGTGACCGCTTTCCCGGGCGCAGCGCAGCACGAAGTGGTGCGCTGCAGACCCGGGATCGTAACAGGCTCTGAATCTGCGAAGGTCCCGCATCTGCGGTGCACCGCTTCGCGCTGCACCGCGTGCGGGAAACGCCGTACGTTAGAAACGCCTCGGACGTGGATGGCCGGAACAAGTCCGGCCATGATGAGGTTTTATCGCAGCGGAGCAGAGGCAAGCGGTGGGCATGATACCGCAGCGGCGCTCAGCAACATCAGGGAGAAACGCGATGGCTCGGCTTCTGGTTATGTACAAGACTCCGCGCGACGCGGCCACTTTCGACAAGCATTACGCCGAGAAGCACATTCCACTCGCCAAGAAAATTCCGGGCGTGCGCAAATACGAGGTCAGCAAAGGGGGCGTCGCCACACCTGGCGGACCGGCTCCCTATCACCTGATTGCGATCCTGCACTTTGACGACATGGCGGCGATCCAAAGAGCCTTTGGCAGCGCCGAAGGCCAGGCGGCGGTGGCCGATGTGCAGACCTTCGCCACCGGGGGCGCCGACATATTCATGTTCGAGAATGCGGATGCGTAGGCTAATGGCGGTGGAGCATTGACGACGCCGTCATCCTGAGGTGGCCGCGAAGCGGCCCTCGAAGGATGCCGCTCCGCCCGGGCCGTCGCCCTTCGAGGCTCGCTGCGCTCGCGCCTCAGGGTGACGGATAATGCGATTTACCCGCCCACTTTCCGCTTGATCGCCTGCTCGACGAACAGCGCCGCTTCGAGCGTCAAGCGGTCGCGGCCGAAGCGGCCGACGATTTGGACGCCGAGCGGCAATTCGTTCTCGCGCAATCCCGGCACGTTGACGCAGGGCGCGCCCATCAGCGTCCACAGCCGGTTGAACATCGGATTGCCGGTGGCGCCTAACCCGGCCGGCGCAGCGCCGGGCACCGACGGCGTGAGGATAACATCGAAATCCGCCATGGCGTCGGCGAGCGCCTGCCGGCCGCGGCTCGCTGTGCGCCGCGCGGCGTCGTACTGATCGGCAGTGATCGCCAGTGCTGCGGTGAGGTGATCGCGCAACAGCGGGTCGATGCGATCGCGGTGGCGGTCGTATTCGAAGGCGAGCGCGCGGACATTCTCGTAATCCTGGATGGTGTATTGCGCTTCGTAGGCGTCTTCCAGGATCGGCGGCAGTGTAAGCGCCGTCACTTTGGCGTCGTCCGCCGCCGCGATGTTACCCGCGCCCTCGACCGCCTTTTGCATCGCCGCGCTCGCTTCCTGCCACAGATGGGTGCGGGTGAGCGCGATGCGCGGCGCCGCCGGCGCGGCGCGATCGACGCGCAGATCGCGGTCTAATACCGCGGCTGCCGCGAAAGCCACATCGGCGACGCCGGCGCCGAACAGACCCGCGGTGTCGAGATGCCAGGACACGTCTTTGACGCCGACCATCGGGATGAGGCGATAGGACGGTTTGAACCCGGCGACGCCGCAAAACGCGGCGGGCCGGATCACCGAACCCGCGGTCTGCGTGCCGAAGGCGATCGGCACAAAGCCGGCGGCGACCGCGGCGGCGGAGCCCGCCGACGAGCCGCCCGGCGTGTGCGCGAGATTATGCGGATTGCACGTGACCGACGGCACCAGCGAGGCGAACTGAGTGGTCACCGTCTTGCCGATCACCACGCCTCCGGCGCGGCGCGTCAACGCCACCGCGGTGGCGTCGGCCGGCGGCCGGTAGCCGGCATAGATCGGGGAGCCGTATTGCGTCGGTAGATCGGCGGTGGCGAAAATGTCCTTGAACGCGACGGGCACGCCGTGCAACGGCAATGCCGCAAGGCCGGGCGCGTTTGCGGCGCGGCGCGCGGCGTCGAGATCGAGCGCGACGAAGGCGCCGACGTCTTTCTCGCGCGCGGCGATGGCCTCGGCGCAAAGCTCGACCGCGTCGCGCGGCATTAATTCGCCGGCCTCGATGCGGCGGGCCATATCCAGCGCGGAAAGCATTTCCATCCCCCTCTTGCGTAGCCGATGTGGCCTGAAAGAGTTCCGCGGAGCAAGGGGCATGGTTAACGGACTGCTTCCGCCGTGCCTGCTTATCGTTGAACAGTCCTTAACGGAATTCCTCGCATTGTCGGCGCATGACGCGCGGAGTTCGTTGGTATCTCGTCAGCTCCCTCGTCCTCGTCGCTCTGGTCGCCGTCGCCGGCTGCAGCCATTACATGCTGGCCGAGCGCGAGCCGTGGCGGCACGAGGCGGAATTGACGTGCCTGAATTCCGGCGCGGTCAACGACACAGCGGGACGCGTGCGTATCGCCGCGATCGAAGGACCGGGCGCCTGCGGTATCGACTATCCGCTGCGCGTCTCGGCGCTGGGTGAAAGCGGGCCGCTGTCCTACGACGACGAGCCGGTGCCGCCGGGCTCGATCCCCAATTCTTCCGTGCCGCGGTCGGCGATGCCGCAGAATTGGCCGGGCGCGTCGCCGGCCATTCAATCGAATCCGTCGCCGCCGGTGCAAGCCGACGCGCCGCAATCTTATCCGCCGCCGCAAAGCTATCCGGCGACGCAAGTTTACCCGCCACCGCAATCCTATCCGGCGCCGCAGCCGGCCGCACAGATCGGCGGCCCGCTGTCGCTTGAGCCGCCGGGAACGGACGACGACGACATTCCGGGCGGTCCGCCCCATCCATATTACGGCGAGCCCAACGCGCCGAGCTATTCGCCGAGTAATTCTCCAAGCTATTCGCCAAGCCCTTATCAGCAACGCTTGCCGTCGCAAGCCGAACGACCGCCGGCGGGCGAACCGGTACCGCCGCTCGGCCCTCCTGTGCCGGCAACGGCCGTCTCCAGCGTGCCGGTGCAAGTGCAGCCACCGGCGACGCTCGCCTGCCCGGTGATGTCGGCGCTCGATCAGTGGATCGCCAGTGCGGTGCAGCCTGCGGCGGCGCATTGGTTCCGCCAGCCGGTGGTCGAGATCAAGCAGATCTCGGCTTATTCCTGCCGCGGCATGAACGGCAATCCCAACGCGCATATTTCCGAGCATGCCTTCGGCAACGCGCTCGACGTCGCCGAATTCGATCTTGCCGACGGCCATAAGATCAGCGTGCAATACGGCTGGCACGGCACGCCCGAGGAGCAGGAATTTCTGCACGACGTGCAGGCCGCCGCCTGCGAGCAGTTCACCACCGTGCTGGCGCCGGGCGCCAACGTCTATCACTACAATCACATCCACGTCGATCTGATGCGGCACTACAACGGCCGCCATATCTGCGAGCCGTCGGCCATTCCCGGCGAAGTCGCCGCGGCGCGGGCACGCTCGCAATTTGCCGAGCGGCATTACGGCGATCCGCGCGTGACCGGCTCGATCAAAGCGAGCGCGCACGAGCACGAGCATTCTTCCGGGGAAGACGACGACAGCCTGCCGGAGGCGGTGCCGGGGGACGACTGACGACGCCTGCGCGCACCTTCGTAATCGAGCATTAACTGATCGCGTGCCGTTACTTGGCGTGGGCTTGCACGATCTGGCCCACCAACTTGGCCCAATCCATATCCATCGCTTCATAGACCGCACCGGCCTCGGGCCGACCGTTATCTTTGAGAATTTCGACCATCAGCGTCGCGTAGTCCGATAAGATGACGCCTGCCTGCTGCATCCGTAGCAGACCCACCTGACGTTTGGTTTCACTGAACGTGCCGCAGGCATCCACGGCGACGTACGCATCGAGGCCCTTGCTGACGGCGGTCATGGCAGGGAGTGCCGCGCAGACTTCGAGCGAAAGACCCGCAAAAATCAGCTTCTTCCGATCGGTCGCTTCGATCGCGCCCGCGACGCGTGGATCATCGTAAGCATTGACCGACGAACGGTCGATGACTTGCACCCCGGGCAAAGCTTCGACCAGTTCAGGAAACGTCGGTCCCCACATGCTGTCACGCGCCGTCGTGGTCACGACGATCGGAAGCTTCAGCGCCTTCGTGGCCTTCGCGAGGCCGATGACATTATGTTTGAGTTCGCCGATCGAGTAGTCACGCACGCCGCTCATGAGGCCGACCTGATGATCGACGAGGACAAGCGCGGCGTTTTCTGTTGTGAGCGGCGCGTAAATGTGGATTGGGTTGGGCATAGTATCCTCCTCTCGAATTGTTATCGCCGCGTGCAGCCTCTGTAAAACGAAGCCGACATTGACGGCCTCTCCCCCAAGGGAGAGCCAAATGTCCATCTTAGTGCGGCATCCGCAGCACCGGCTTGATAGTAATGCCCGCCGATGATTCCTGCGCCGCCAGATTGATGTCGGATAGTTCGTAGAACTTGATCATCTTCTCGATCGGGAATTTGCCTTCGACGACGGGATCGACCAGCCTGGGAATGAACTCTTTCGGCACGCTGTCGCCCTGGACGACGCCGCGCACCGACCGGCCCTGTTGCAGGAACCGCATTTCGAACGAGGCGTCGGTGCCCTTTGGCGCGCTGCCAAGGAGCGTGCATAGGCCGCCCGGCATCGACGCTTCGATGGCCTGGCGCAGCACCACCGGCAGCGCCGAGGTCTCCGCCGCATAGCGCACGCCATTGCCGGTGATGTTGCGGATTTCGCCGACGACATCGCCGCAGGACCGGTAATCGATTGCGTGCGTCGCGCCGAGTTCGCGCGCCAGCGCAAGCCGATGCGGATGCACGTCGACCGCGACGATCGGATCGCAGCCGGCGATTTTCGCCGCCATCAGCGCCGACAGTCCGACCGCGCCGACGCCGAAGATGGCGATGCTGTCGCCGGGATTGGGCCGCATGACGTTGAGCACCGCGCCGGCGCCGGTCTGGCCCGAGCAGGCGAGCGGGCCGAGCTGCTCGAGCGGGGCGTCTTTTGGCACCTTCACCGCCCAGCGCGCTTGCGTCAGCGCGAACGTGCCGAACGACGATTGCTGAAAGAACGCGCTATAGACCGGCGATCCGTCTTTCGCCAACAGCGTCGAGCCGTCATGGCGGGTGCCGCCCATTTTCAGCTTGCGGCCGTGAAGACAATGATTGGTGCCGCCGTCGCGGCAATTGGCGCAGTCGCCGCACCACGGGTACGACATCACCACGTGATCCCCCGGCGCAAAATCGCGCACCGCGGCGCCGACCGCATGCACCGTGCCGGCGCCTTCGTGGCCGTACACGGCGGGATAAGGACTGGCAAAATAGCCGTCGCGGCCGTGCAGGTCGGTCTGGCACATGCCGCTTGCCACGACGCGGACGATCAGTTCGTCGGCGCGGGGCTCGCAGAACTCCAGCGTGTCGATGACGAACGGTCCGGATTTTTCCCCAACCACGGCGGCGGTGATGCGCATGGGACGCATTGTGTGAAATAGCGCGGCGGTTCGTCAATGCGCTTGCAGCTATGCGGGCACAGTCGAGCCCGACCCCGGCCGTCGTTCGAAAAAATGCAAATAAGACAGAGACAAAAAGCCGATCCAAATCGGCAATGTGAGCAAATAACAAACCGTAAAAATTGCGCTTATGATGAGCACAGAGACAGGCAACGAGCCAGTTGCGAAGTTTTGGGGATGAGGAAATCTGACAAAAGCCCAAGCTACGATCTCAATAATCAACATTGGCGGTAAGGTACAAGCCAGGATACCGCAAAATATCCGCCAGGTATTTCCACGCGTGCGATTCCATGCCTGTGTGAAGGTGACGCCTAGATCCCCTACCGCGCGAGCAGGAAGCAACAGACACAGGCGCAGCATGACGGCGATTCCTGCCAGATAAAGCACGAGCATTATCAGAGCGATTGGAGCAACGGTCCCTAAGTGCAGGGCAGCGGGAGTTGCGTGCGAAATGAACGGAAACAGAAATAAACCCAAGACCAAGAAACCTAAAACCATGGGCGCAAAAGCAAGCAAAAGGATCGCAATTCCCACACCAGCGTAACGCCAGAAGCTTCCGGCGCCGATGTTGCTTCCGCTGAGCTGAGGTTGCTCGCCTAAAATAATACGCCGATGCCAAGCAACTGCGATGCTGACACCGGCTAGCATATAAAGCAGCCCGACGCCGTATATGAGGATACGCAGGTCGATCGGCATCGACACCGAAACGAATCTCGGCGGCAACGAGGTTTGTTTCAGATCTGCAATGGTCTTGGCGATCAAAGACCATTGCATCGCGTTCTCTAGCGTCATAAGTGGCGCAAGCACGATGAGCCACAGCCAGCATATGAGCAAAACATCCCGGCAATTATGGAAAAAGGTCGAGTAGGAGAGGCAGATCGTGTCCCACAGCGGCAGCTTTTGTACGGCCCGATCCGCCGCGTCGCCTGAAGAACTCATATCCGTTGTTCCGGCCGCCAACTTTAGGAACTAAAGCATGGTCGCGATTCTCCTTCAAGTTGCACGCCAAACCGTTGTGAATTTCGGAGGGCAAACCCGCTTTCAGGTCGGTATAGGCGCCGAGCGCGCGCGCGTCCGCATGCCGGCGTTGCCGTCGATCTTGTTACCCGTGCCCCTCAATCTTGTCCTGCGTCTTCGTTTCGAAATCGCGGGCGTCATGGCGTTCGCGCAGTTGTCCTTCCAGCGGTCCGGTGGCGCGGTTGACCATCCGCCCGCGCTTGACGGCCGGGCGCTCGCCGATTTCTTTGGTCCATCGCGTCAGGTTTTTATAGTCGTGCGTCTGCAGGAATTTGCGCGGGTCGTTGTAGGAGTTGCCGTTGAGCACGCCGTTGCCGTACCACGGCCAGATCGCCATATCGGCGATGGTATATTCGTCGCCGGCGATGAATTGATTGTCGGCAAGCTGCCGGTCGAGCACGTCGAGCTGACGTTTCAGTTCCATCGAAAAACGGTCGATGGCGTATTTGATCTTCACCGGAGCATAGGCATAGAAATGCCCGAAGCCGCCGCCGAGATAGGGCGTTGAACCCATCTGCCAGAACAGCCAGTTCAGCGCCTCGGTGCGCTTGCCGCGATCCTTTGGCAAAAAGGCGCCGAATTTATCCGCCAAATAGAGCAGGATCGCGCCGGATTCGAAAACGCGTTGCGGCGTCCGTTCGCTATAGTCCATGAGCGCCGGTATTTTGGAGTTCGGGTTCACCCCGACAAATCCGCTGCCGAACTGGTCGCCCTCGCCGATCCGGATCAGCCAGGCGTCGTATTCGGCTCCGC
>JBAQAB010000328.1:0-1517 GCA_049285535.1 Xanthobacteraceae bacterium | reverse complement strand
ATATTGCTCATACGGCTGCAGCCTTATCGCGTTTAATGCTTTGTATTGGCCGGCGGTCTTTCCCCCCTCCGCCGAGGTGCGAACGCCACCGTGAAGCATAGCGAACACGGAGACATCGACGTAGCATTGAACATGGCGCTTACCGATCAGGAGACCGAAGTCGTGCTGCCGGCAGAAGTGCCGGAGGACTTGCCTTTGCCAGCAGATCCGAGAGTTATATTCCTTGGTGGTCTATTCGTTCTTGCAGTTCTTGCGGCAGCCTATGTCGCGAGTGATATTGTGTTGCCATTGGTCTTTGCTATCGTTCTCAAGCTGCTGCTACAGCCTGCCTTTCGTATATTAGTGAGCCTGCACTTGCCGCGGACAGTTGCGTCGCTGCTGCTGATCATTGCCCTATTCGGAACGATTATCGGCTTGGGCACCGCCATTTCCGGCCCCGCTCGCACTTGGAGCGCCAAGCTTCCAGAGGGCATTCCACGGCTCGAGGAGCGGCTGAGTTTTATGCGTGCGCCCATCAATACAGTGCAGATATTCTTGCAGCAGGTAGAGGATTTTGGAGCAACGGGAACATCTCCGAATGCTGCCACCCCGGCGCTAGGCTCAACGCTTCTGACGAAGCTATTCACTGGCACCCGAAACTTTACCGGCGGCTTCTTCACGACCGTGCTATTTCTTTTTTTCCTCATCGTTTCCGGTGACATCTTCCTGCACCGCCTTGTCGAGATACTGCCGCGCTTCAAAAGCAAGCGCCAAGTTGTCGAAATCTCTCAGCATATCGAACGTGACATCTCCGCGTATCTGGTAACGATCACGATCATGAACGCGATGGTAGGTGTCGCTATGGCATTGGCGATGTGGCTCACGGGAGTCGGCGACCCGATTCTTTGGGGGACGGTGGCCTTTCTGCTGAAATATGTGCCGATCCTCGGTACTGCTTTTGGCTTGCTAATCTTTCTTTTCGCTGGTCTGTTGACCCATGACACACTTTGGCAAGCACTGCTTCCTGCGGGGCTTTATTTTGGATTCCATTTGATTGAGGGCGAGACGTAACGCCGATGCTTCTGGCCAGACGGTTCACGCTCAATCC
Source organism: Xanthobacteraceae bacterium (assembly GCA_049285535.1). Lineage (GTDB taxonomy): Bacteria > Pseudomonadota > Alphaproteobacteria > Rhizobiales > Xanthobacteraceae > BOG-931. The sequence goes on along the minus strand of JBAQAB010000328.1, from coordinate 430 downwards.
CGTTCTCGTGATCATCTCACTCGTCTTCTGGTTCTGGATGTGGGGTGTCCCCGGCATGATTCTCTCTATGCCCATGTTGGCGATTACTAAGATCATCTGCGACCGGCTCCAGCCATTGGCTGCATTTGGCCACTTTCTTGAGGGATGAAACAGAGCTTTTGGCTGTTTTTGGATCAAGAAAATTGAGGGAAATGACCTGCACGAAAGGGAAAGCGCAAGGAGACCAGGATCGCTGCCGGGGCGAACTGGTCTCAAGGTCTTTGAGAGCCTCGATTGGGTCACGGTCGGGTTGTCTGTTCCTGACCGATTCTGTTGAAGAAGTCGGCCAGTAAATCGAAGTAGAACCAGGGGGCGCCCTGGCGCCCAACTGATTCGGGACACGGTCGATCTTTCATGCCGGCTTTAAGTCCGGTGCCGGTATGAGCTTCGC
>JBAQAB010000327.1:0-3273 GCA_049285535.1 Xanthobacteraceae bacterium | reverse complement strand
TAGAAATACATATCGAGCGGTCATTGTACGCGGCCTAATGAATAGGCTCGGATTCTCTTTGCATTTGTTGAAACTTGCGCACTTGATGTCAGTGGTGTTTCGTCGAGCGCAGCGGAGCCAATGCTGTCGCTGCTGCCAATCGGTCAACGGCTTACCCGAGTTGAGCCGTCATTTCTCTTGCCTGCCGGAGTACGGCTGCCGGCTCATAGGGCTTGTCATGAAACAGCATGCTCAATGGGAGTTCGTGAGGTCGTGGCCCTCTATCGCGTATGACGAGCTTCACAGTCCGCCGGCACGCCGACAGGATGACCGCTTGTGGCCCTAAGTGGACATTCCGCAACTGCGGTCCAATGTCTGCTTTCAGGTAGAACGGACGTTGACCAACCGCCAACCAAACTCGATTTATGAGTACACGTCTTAGTTCACACGTGCTGGCCGCCGTTGATATGGATCTCGGCGCCATTCACGTAGGACGCCGTGTCGGTGCACAACACGTAGATGATCTTCGCCACTTCGTCCGGGGTGCCGAGCCGGTGCATCGGAATATTTTCGACGATCTTTTCGGTTCCCGGCGACAACATCGCGGTGTCGATCTCACCCGGTGCGATGGCGTTGACGCGCACGCCGCGCGAGCCGAAGTCGGCCGCCATTTCGCGCGTCAGCGCGGCAAGCGCCGCCTTCGACGTCGAATACGCCGTGCCGGCGAATGGGTGCACGCGGGATCCGGCGATCGAGGTCACGTTGACGACGGAGCCTTTGGCGGCGCTCAGTTCTTCGAGCAGTCCGCGGGCCAGCATGATCGGGGCGAAGAAGTTCACCTGGAAAATATGATGCCAATCCTCGCGCGAGGTTTCGATCGAGCCGAGCCGTTTGCCGCCGGCGGCTTTCGGCGAGATCGCGGCGTTGTTGACCAGCGCATGCAGTTCGCCGTTGAGACGGCTCTTGGTCTCGGCGATGGCGGCCTCGGTATTTTCCGGATCGGAGAGGTCGACTTGAATATGGTCCTCCGGTCCCGCCTCCCACGGGCAATTTTCCGGGAACGGATGGCGCGAGCAGGTGATGACCCGCCAGCCGGCGGCGGAAAAGCGCTTCACGGTGGCATGGCCGATGCCGCGGCTGGCTCCGGTGAGAAGGAGCGTGCGGCGCGGCTGATTGCTTGTGGGCATCAGGTCATCCTAGTGGTCATTACGAGCGAAGCGAAGCAATCCAGTGCAGCGGATAAGTTCTGGATTGCTTCGTCGCGGAGCTTGTCATCGGGCCGGCCACTTCGGGCCGGACCCGTTGGCTCCTCGCAATGACGTTCAATTATCGTGCTCATGGATAAAGTCTGGTCTTGGTCCACGGCGCACCCGTGCTGTCGCGCGCGAAGCTGATGCGGTCGTGCAGGCGGAATGGCCGCTCCTGCCAGAACTCGATTTCGGACGGCACCACCCGGTAACCGACCCAGTACGGCGGCCGCGGCACGGTGCCGATGGCGAATTTGGCGGTACTAACTGCAATCGCTTTTTCGAAGGCGAGCCGGCTTTCAAGCGCGGTGGATTGCTTTGAGGCCCAGGCGCCGATTTGCGCCATGCGTGAGCGCGTCGCGAAATAGGCATCGGCTTCCGCGTCCGACACCGCTTCGACAGTACCGCGAAGCCGCACCTGCCGCTGCAGCGTCTTCCAGTAGAGCGCCAGCGCCGCTTGCGGCGCGGCGGCGAGTTCGTGGCCTTTGGTGCTTTCGGCGTTCGAGTAAAACACGAAACCGCGCTCATCAAAGCCCTTGAGCAGCACCATGCGCGCATTGGGCCGGCCGTCGGCGTCGACCGTGGCAAGCGTCATCGCCTCGGGATTGACCGGTTCGGCGCGTCTGGCATCGGCAAACCAGGCGGCGAACAGGCGCAGCGGCTCATCGGCCGCGGTGAAGTCACCGCCCGTTAACCACGCCGGGTGTTCTATGGACGCCGCGTCTGACATTCTCGGAGTACCCAGTGTTCGCGTGCGGCGATCGGGAAACGTGCCGCCGTTCCCAATATAGTGGAACGGCGGGCTTGCGCCTATGTCGGCGGTTGCCTGGAGTGGCGCTCATCGCGGCGGTCGTCGGCGCGCTCGCCGTTTCCGGCTGCTCGTACCGGCTGGCCTCGCTGGTGTCCCAGGACGATACCGACGCGATGCCGACCGGCTCGACCACACGGCCGGCCGACCGTGCGGTCCCGGTTGCCTTTCCCTCGGGCCCGCGGAAGTGGACCTCGCTTATGCGCGCGCCGCCGCCTCGGATGTGCTTGCCAGCGCCGGCAAAGACGCAAGCGTGGCTTGGCGAAATCCACAAAGCGGCGCCAGCGGCAACATCACGCCGCTCGACACCGCCTACAGCGAAGACGGCCATCCGTGCCGCGATTTCCTCGCCAGCTACGTGCATGGGCTGGCCCAGGATTGGCTCCAAGGCGCCGCCTGCCGCAGCGCAAGCGGGACTTGGGAAGTGACGCGTTTGATCCCGCTTAAACCGAGCTGAAGCGGGCTATCATCGCTCAAAGTTCGAGCCGATTCGCTTGTTACGTTGCGTGACAAGCGATTTATTCCCACATTGTAGTGCGTGGGAACCAGGTGGGCAGGCGGGGCCAGCCCCAAAGTCGAGACGGAGTTCGGCAGGGATGCGTGATCCCTATGAGGTCTTGGGCATCGATCGGAAAGCGAGCGCGGGCGACATCAAAAGCGCCTATCGGAAGCTTGCGAAAAAATTGCATCCCGATGCCAACAAGAACGATCCGAAAGCGGCGACGCGCTTTGCCGAGCTGAACGCCGCCAACGAACTCATCGCCGACGAAGATAAGCGCAAAGCGTTCGATCGCGGCGAGATCGATGCCGAGGGCAAGCCGCGCTTCCAGGGTTTTGGCGGCGGCGGCCCAAGGCCGGGCGCGGGTGCCGGCGCTGGTTTCGGGCCTGATGCAAATTTCGAAAGCTTCAACTTCGGTCCGGAGGGTTTCACCCGGGCCACCCGGCGCGGCCGCGCCGGAGCTGGCGGCGGCGGGGGGTTTGGCGGCTTCGAGGACATCTTGAAGGAAGCTTTCGGCCGCGACGCCCGCGGCGGCGCCGGAGCCGGAGCGAACTTCGAGCCGGAAGATTTTGGCGTCGGCGCCGATGTGCAAGCCGAAATGTCGGTGTCGCTGCCGGATGCCGCCAACGGATCGACGCAGCGTCTGCATCTGCCGAACGGCAAGGATGTCGACGTCAAGATTCCCGCCGGCATCACCAACGGACAGCAGATCCGGCTCAAGGGTCAAGGCATGCCCGGAC
>JBAQAB010000326.1:0-18755 GCA_049285535.1 Xanthobacteraceae bacterium | reverse complement strand
GGCCGATCTCGACGCGATCGCCGACTCGCTTGCGGGATTGGCCAAGAAATACCGCGACACGCCGATGGCCGGGCGCAGCAACCTGCAACAGGCGGTGCCGATCACCTTCGGCTACAAGATGGCGACTTTGCTGGCCGCGTTCGAGCGGCACAAGCAGCGCCTGGCGGAATTGCGCGCCCGCGTGCTGGTCGGCGAATTCGGCGGCGCCGCCGGCACGCTGTCATCGCTTGGCGGCAAGGGGCTCGCCACGCAAGCCGAACTGATGAAGGAATTAAAGCTCGGCCAGCCGGCGATCGCCTGGCACACGGTGCGCGACAATATCGCCGAAGCCGGCTGTTTCCTTGGTCTCGTCACCGGCAGCTGCGGCAAGATCGCCTTCGACGTGAAATTGATGATGCAGACCGAAGTGGAGGAGCTGTACGAGCCATTCCACGAAGGCCGCGGCTCGTCCTCGACCATGCCGCAGAAACGCAACCCGATCTCCTCGGTCTATATCACCGCGCTCACGTCGGTGGTGCGGCAGCAGACCGCAGCCTTGCTCGACGCCATGGTCGAGGATCACGAGCGCGCCACCGGGCCGTGGGAGATCGAGTGGATCATGCTGCCGGAAATCTTCTGCTACGCCGCCGGCGCGCTGGCGCAGACCGAATTCGTGCTCACCGGGCTGCAGGTCGACGAGAAGAAGATGCGGTCGAATCTCGATCTGACCAAAGGACTGATCGTGTCGGAAGCGGTCATGATGGGGCTTGGCCCTTATCTCGGCCGCCAATACGCGCACGATCTTGTCTACGACATCTGCCGCAAAGTGGTCGCCACCGGACGGCCGCTGGTCGATCTGCTCGCCGAGAACGAAGAGGTCACCAAGCACCTCGACCGCGCGGCGTTGGCAAAACTCTGCGATCCGGCGAATTATCTCGGCGAGGCCGGCGCCATGGTCGACCGGGTGCTGGCGATGCGGTCGAAATGAGGATGGCACCAATGGGGCCGGGTAGAACGGGGAACAGACGTGGCCGATCCGCATAGCGGTTCGCATGGCCGTTTTGTCTGGTACGAGTTGCTGACAACGGACATGGCGGCGGCCAATGCCTTCTACGCCAAGGTCGTGGGTTGGGGCACCGAGGACGCCTCTATGCCCGGCATGGCCTATACGCTGTTTACCGTTGAAGGCATTTCGGTCGGCGGATCGATGGGCCTGCCGGCAGACGCAAAAAACGCGGGCGTGAAGCCGGGCTGGATCGGATATGTCAGCGTCGACGACGTCGACGCCGCGGCCGCCGGGGTTAAGCAACTCGGCGGAGTCGTGCATGTCCCGCCGACGGACATCCCCAATATCAGCCGCTTTTCAGTCGTCGGCGATCCGCAAATGGCAACGCTTGTGCTGGCCAAATGGCTGAGGCCGCGCCGCGAACAGTCCGTAGAACTCAGCGCACCGGGCCATATCCGCTGGCACGAATTGTTCGCCGCCGACTGGGAGAAGGCATTTGCTTTCTACGGCACACTTTTTGGCTGGCAAAATGCGGGCACCGACATCGACGCGGCCGGCGCGTATCGGCTGTTTTCGACCCAAGGACAAACGATCGGCGGCATGTTCACGAAGCCGCCAACGCAGTCGGCCCCGTTCTGGCTTTACTACTTTAACGTCGACGACATCGACGCGGCGGCAAAGCGCGTGAAGGCCTGCGGCGGGGACATCCTCAACGGGCCGATGGAAGTGCTGGAAGGCAACTGGATTGTCGAATGCAGGGACCCTCAGTCCGCCATGTTCGCGCTGGTGGGACAGCGGAGCCGCACTCCCATTGGATATTTCGAACGCAGCGCATCGGGCGATCCATCCAAGGCGCGAGATCGGCGATGGTCTTGGTAGTGCCGGCGTCCCGGCGTCGCCGCTATGCGTGCCGGATCGCCGTTAGCAACATCGTCAATCGGAAGCCGGCGGTTTGATGCCGCGACCGATTGCAAACTGCCCGACCGGACCCTCGACGTGAAATTCGATGCCGGTCATCTTCGCGAACAGATCGATATTGGCGATCCCGATCGCGCAGCCGCCGAGTTCCATGTCGGTCGCCATCAGGTAGAACGTTTGCATCAACACACCGACGTCCTTGAGGATGAGCGCATAGGCGAGCGAGCTGTATTTCCATGAAACCCGCCCGAACCGCGCGGCAACCGTGATCACGATTTGCGGCGCGGCGGGCGCACCCATTGCAAATTCCGCTCCCACCAACAGCGCGTCCAGCTCCTGCGCGGAGGTGCCGATCGGCATCAGCGCGTGTCCGCCGGCGTCGTAATGATAAAATCCTCGGGCAAGCCCTTCGCACTTGTCGACGGCGAGATAGAGCTCGAGCGCGTATTCCGCGCCCGCCGCGGGATAGGGCCGCATGGCATACTCGACCATCGGACCGTCGCCGGCGTCGGCCGGGATGCTCGATGTCGACAGTACCCGCGCGGCGCTGTCGAGAAACCGCGCTAGTTCGGCAAGCGTAATCGGCAGTTGATCGTCGAACTCGCGCGTCGAATGCCGGTCGCGCAGGAGCTTGGCGATCGGCGACATTGCCGGCACAGGCGCCGCGGAGAATGTGCCTAAGTCGATCTTCTCGCCGGGCCAGCGTGGCCGCACCGCCGGCAGCGGCGGAATGGCATCCACATAGGGAAAAACGCCGCCCAGCGGGTTGGCGTGCCGGCCTTCCGTGCTGCGCGTGTGGAACAGCAGATCGTGAAAGTCCCAGAGAACGAGATTATCGTCACCCTCTTCCGGTCGCAGCCCGGCGCCGCCGGCGGCGGCGATCTTGAAGAGGATTTGGCAATCCACCAGCAGAGCGAGGAGTTCTAATTCAGGAAAATCTTTTTGCCGACGCAGCTGCTTGATGGGTTGTGGTGTAGCCAGGATGGCGATTGCCGCCGCGATGCCCGGATCGCAAATTCTAAACAATGCGCTCGCGCGCGGCGATTCCAGCACCAGCTCGCTGCCGCGCCGGCGCATATAGGCAAACCGCGACAGCACGATAACGTCGGCTTCGCCGAGCTGTGGCGCTTGCGGCCAATAATCGGCAAGCTGCGGTTCGATGACGACTTGGTCCTCGTCGTTTTGCGAGCCCGGGAGGCGGTACTCCAACAGGCCGTGCCTGGCCAATCCCCGCACCAACAGATTGATCTCTTTGCCGCTGTTTCGCTTGCCGGGCGCGAGCGACGCAAGGGGCAGACCTTGGCGCAAGTCCTGCACGCGCTTGGCGGTGCCTGCGCTGAAGATTCCCAGGCTGACCGAACCGCCACCGAAACAGGCGGCGATTTTTCCGTCCGCCTGCGCTTCGAGCGTCACGTGGCGGTTGAGCCGTGCGGAAATGGCTGGCCGCACAGCCCGCCGTCGCTTTTTTATTCCGGACGCGCGCACGGCCGGGTTGACCTCAGGTATGGGGGTGAGCCGGATTGAGTTCGTTTTCCGTAAGCGGCCGGTCTCGCCAGCCGAGCTTGACCGGAACACCGTAAAGCCGGCCAGGCGCGAAACGGCGATAGAAATGACGCAGTCCCGGAACGATCACCCTGACGACCGGAACCTCGATGTCGGCACGCGTCTGATCGAGCACGAGGAAATCGAGGCCGGCCCGCTTGGCAAGCGCTACGCAGGCGGTCACCTGCCCGCGGGCGTCGAGCTGTTCGAACTTCAAGCCGGCGCCATAATGGACCGGCGAATCTCCGCCTGGCGTCAGATAGGGATAATCGCGCAGGCGCAACGGCGTGGTGCCGTCGAGGCTTGATTTCTCCCCACTGCCGCCGCCCATCAGACCAATAGACAGAAACTGGTTCAGCTCCGTCAGCGCCCGCAACAGCGCTATCCGCGGATCGAAATGCGCGCCGGAACCGAACTCGATATTTTCCTGCCCGTTTTGCATCCAATGCGTCACCGCGACATAGGTCGGAATACCGAGATCGCTGGTGACGTCGAGCACCCAAAGCCGGCGCCCGCTTTCGGCGAGCTGGTTTTGCAGGTCGTAGACGTAGGAATCTCCGAATTGAGCAAGATCCACCTGCGGCCGTTGCACGCGGTTGTACCACCAGATTGCATAGGCATCCCGTTCCACCAGCTCGAGGAATCCCTGGACGATCGCTTCCTCAAGCGTGTTGCCGGCCGCGCAGCCGTTGGAATCCGCCAGCTGGGCGGCGGGTCCGCGGTAGAAAAAATACAACAGCGTGGTCGGAAGGTATTTGAAGCGCTGGTCGCGCAGCGACCAAACCGGCGACCATTCGATCTCGCCCGATCGATCGAATGGAGCCGGCGTCGGCATATGGTCGGAGTCGGGCATCGGCGCCTGGCGCTGCCGGTATTGCGCATCGCTGAACAAAAGGATCTTGTTCGGAACTATGACCTCGCCGGAAGCGAAATCCGTGAACCGCCGCGTCGCTCTGATCTCGTCGCCCTGAAAAATCCCGGAATACCGCTCGATCGCCTCCATCAGCGCGCTGGCCTCACCCTGCTCGGCCGTACTGCCCTTGCCGAAGCTGCCGCCACCCAGTCCCGCCCTAAGGTCGTTGACCGTCTCCGCCGGCGGCGAAAAATTGTGCGTGGCGTGGAAGTTGGTGTTCAACGGCAAATCGGCTTCGATGCGTTCGAGACGCGAGACCACACCGGTAAGAGGGCTCACATATTTGCGGAAACGGGCCACCGTGGCGCGCGATGAAAGGGTCCGGTATCCGCCGCTCGTCATGATCAGCTTGCCACCGGCGGCGAGTTCGATCGGTTTCGGTGCACGGCGCGGGTTGCGCAAATCCTTGCGGCCGCAGGCCGGACATTGCGGACGGGCGGCAACGTGATGTTTCGCGATGGTCGAGCCCGACAGGTCGAGGCTGATGATGTGATCGCGTAATTCCGTACGAAAATCGGTGGCAATCGCCTTTGCGATCTCGACGGATGCAAGCCCGATGGCGCTCGGTCCGATCGATTGCCTGACGAGGGGCGAAACCGCGACACAGCGGGCCTCGCCGCGTTCGAGCAGTGCTTTGATCTCGCGGTTCCGTTTCATGCGATCGGCAAGACACATCCAACAGGCGCTCTGGCCTGGGCTGAACACCGGCCCGACGAGGGGAAAGATGCCCGACGGTTGGGCGAGCAGCCAAGGCGTGCGATCGGACAAATGCTGCCGATTCAATTCGGCCAGTCGCCCGTCGAGATAGTCGTTCACCAAGGTCACCGTCAGATCGGCGGAGCGCTTCACCACCCGAACGCCGCGCCCGGTCAAGGCCGCGGCGAGTTCAGTCGCGCCCTGCACATCGATCGCCTGAACGCGCACACGGCATTTGTGCAGGGCTTTTTCCGCGCTCTCCGGCGACAAACCAAGGCTCGCCCAATAGGCCGCCGCGACGCCGGCGGAAGAGCGCGACGCGCGGACAACGTAGCGACGGTCGATCAGTCGTTTCAGCGCCTCTTGGATTTTGTCGGCTGGAAAACGCTGCTCCAGCGCGCGAGCCAGTTCGCGAAAGCTCTTGCCGCCTTCGGCTATGGCGACGGCAAGCGCACAGTAAAGTTCGCCGTGAAGAAAAAACTTCCGGTTTTCGGAATACAGGCACACCACATCGGGGGGCAGCACATAGACGGTGAAATTCGGCGCGAACTGCGGAATATCTTTGCTGCTGTGCTGGGTAAAACTTGCCGCGTGATCGCCTGTCATGAGGTCAGCATATACACTTTACGAAAATACCGGACTGCCGGTGCAACGCACACTATCCGGATACCATGAGTACGGCACCAGCCCGCACGCGTGCGTTTTACTGCTAAGCTCGGCCAATCATTCTCACCACCATACACCGGCTTGACCCGGGCATCGTGTCGGCAGCGTCACGGACAAAACACAATTGGCCGGGCCAAGCCCGGCCATCGTGATTGGAATTTCTCGCCGAAAGCGAAAGGCGATCAAGTCTAGCAGATGCGGCAACCGCCCCATGACAAACAGCAGCCGCAGCCGCAGCCGCCCCAGCATCCGTGGCACCCGCCACAGCCTCGGTGACAGCCACCACAGCCCCGACAGCCTCGGCCGCAACCTCGACAGCCTCTGCAGCCGCCGCAGCCACGGTAAGCAGTTTGCACGCCGCGCTCGGGTGCCGCGTTTTCGTTGCCGAATACGTAGAACGTGCCCAAGCTGACGTCGGAGAGTTCCTCCTCACCGAGAGTAATTTCGTGACTCAGTGGAGTGGCTTGCGACGGAACGTCAGCCGTCGGCGCCGGGAGTGCGGACGCACTGCCCGCCACAGCCAAAGACACACCGGCGATACCCGCCATCGGTACGGCCTTGCTCAGACGCTTTCGCTTCGCAGTTGGCTTCGCGCGCGACATAGTCGAGACCTCCCTACTTTCGAGTCAAATTTAGAGAAGTGGTAGCGCATCGTACCGCCATTCGATTTGCCATGTCCAGGCTCATTCGGCGGTGAGGGCAAATAGGATTGTTACCTTATTGGAACTCGAGCTGCCGTTTCTGGTTCCTCGCCACTTTTGCCGATGCGCGCTTTCGGAGACTTGCCCTTGGCGATCCTTGTGCGCCGACGACGTTTTACGCCGGACACACCGCTCCAGTATTCATCCATGCCGCGATGAGCGCGCCGAGCTCCTGTTGCGTGCCAGGCGCCGGTTTGCGGCCGAAGCCGGGCGCCCAGGCCCAGCCGACCAGCGTGTCGGTGGCCATATGCGTCAGAATCTGCTGGAGCGACCGGCCGCCATTGCGCGCCGGATCTTTGATCTGCGTGCAGATTTCGGCGAGCGTCTTGCCTTGCCAGGCCATCTCTCGGGGAGCCAGATGCCAGTGCGGATGGCCGGGCATGCCGGCGGCGTCATAATTGGCGTTGCCGTGACAGCTGGCGCAGCGCATCGACGCCGTGCCGAAACCATCGGGGCCGCGCGCGACCGGCGGCTGGTGCAGCCTGTCTGTTTCACCTTGGAGCGGCCGATCGCCGGCCGGGTGGCAATTCACACAGCGCGGCGATGTCAGCACTTTGCCGGCTTCGGTGAATAGCGCCGCCGATCGCGCCGCGGTGTCGCTGATCCCGTCAAAGCTCTGCGGCGTCGCCAGCGCGGCTGGCGGCTCCGCGGAGTAAACCTCCGTCAAGAGCGGCACGCCGAGCGCCATCATCAGCGCAGCAAGCAACGCGACGCGCTTGGCTCCAGCCATGATCGGTCTCTCCTGCAACGCAACAGCGGCCGCGTAGTCCTGCTAGCTCAGGTAACGGTTCGGATCGGCAAGAATCACGTCGCGCACGGCTTCGTGGTATTTGACGTAGCCGGTGCAGCGGCAAAGATGGCCGTTGAGAGCATCGCGGATCGTCGTGTCGAGTTCGGCGCGCGTCACCGGCGTTTTTGCCAGGCGTTCCAGCAGCACTTGGCCTTCGTTCAAAAAACCCGGCGTGCAGTAGCCGCATTGAAACGAAAAGTGCTCCACGAAGGCTCTTTGCAGCACGGAGAGCTGGCCGTTCTGCGCGTGGCCCTCGACGGTGCGGATCGACTTGCCGGAGAAGCTTGCCGCCGGCACGATGCAGGTCGGGCTGGTATGGCTGGTGCCGTCGGGATCGTCGACGATCACCGCACAGCTCAAGCACTGCGCCAGCCCGCAACCGAATTTGGTGCCGGTCATTCCCAGATATTCCCGCAGGAAATCGTTCATCGACAATTCGTCGCGCACGTCGAACGGTCCATAGGCTTTGCCATTGATCGTGATGCTCAGCTTGGTCACGAGAGCACTCCTTTGATCATGGCCTGGGTGACCGGCAAGGATTGGAAGCGATGACCGGTAGCGTCGTAAATCGCGTTCACGATCGCCGGAACGATCGGGATCATCACGATTTCGGCTATGCCCTTTGGCGGCTCGTTCGGTTCGAGCGGCGGCAGCACTTCGATCTCGATCCCATTCAGCGGCAGGTCCGTGGCGCGGGCGACTACGTAGCGGCCGAGGTTCCACTTTCCATTGCCGGGCCCGTCCTCGTAGAGCGGCAGCTTTTCCAGCAAGGCGTAACCCACGCCCATGGCGAAGCCGCCTTGCGCCTGGCCGACGACGATTTCCGGCACCAGCGCATTGCCGCATTCGAACACGCTGTAGCCTTTGGCGATGCGCAATAGGCCGGTGGCGCGCTCGATCTCGACGCGGACCAAGCTGGCGCACGCGGCGGTGTAGACGGGGCCGGACCGGTTGTTCGCGGTTGGCGGAAATTTCACGCTCGACCGATCGAGGCACGCGTATTTGCCGCTGCCCTTGCGCACGGCCAGCGCGTCGATATCGGCGCTCCATGTCTGTCCGGCGACGGGGAAACTCGCCCGCGACCACCCCCAGCGCGAGAAGGCGTGCGCCATGGCTCCCGTCACGTCATGACGCGCATGGGCTTTGGCCGCGATCGCGGGCAACGCTAGCGGCGCCAAGCCCAGCATCAGCAGGTTGCCGTCTTTCCAGCGCGCCGCCTCCCACTGCTTCGCCGCGGGATGGTTTGGCGCAATACCCCACAACTCGAGCGCCGCCGGCCATAAGCCGAAGCGGAATATGACGCGCGCGGCCTCGGCCGCCGCCTGCGTGCCGACATGGGCACCGTTCGAGGCGAAGGTGGCGGTGCTGATCGCCGGAACCCAGCGTGGATTTTTAGCCGCGGCGTCCTGGGTCGCCTGGTCCATGGTGTAAGAGTTTCCCGAGGTGACGAGCGCGAGCGGGCCGTAGGCATCAACATCGTGCACCGTGACGTCGTCGGCGACGCCGCCGAGATGGAGCGCCACCCGATTGGCCAGTGCCGTGCCGATGCCGTTGCCCATATCGACATGATCGCCGTGGATGGCGATCCGGCCCCGCGCATCGATTTCCACCGTGCTCTGCGCGCAGTCCGCGCCACCACCGTAATTCTTGGTGGTGCAGGCGACGCCGGTGCCGACGGCGAAGCCGCCCCGCTGCCCGCGCGCCTTCTCCTCTGTGCGTTGTTGCCAGATCGGGTGCTGCTCGACCTTGTCGAGAAGCTCCGGCGTGCGGACGGAAACACTATAGGTGTTTCCGGTCACGATCCTGCCGCCGCCCTTGAGCGCGTTGCGCCGCCGGAACTCGATCGGGTCGAGCGGCAGCGCCGCCGCCTCGTCGATCAGTACCTCCAGCGCCGTCATCGTTTGCAGCGTGCCGTAACCGCGCATCGATCCTGCGGTAACTCCGCGCGAATGCAGCGCGGTCGTGGCGATATCGACTTTCGGAATGTCGTAGACGCCGAGAGCCGCGATGGCGCTGACAGTCGAAACGGTGTTGGAATAATTGGCAAGGCCGCCGCCATCCAGCACATGATCGGCGGCGAAGCCGCTGATCTTGCCGGTCGCGCGATCGATGCCGATCCGCGTGTGGATCTTGAAGGCATGCCGCTTGATGCCGCTTTGAAACTGTTCGTAGCGGTTGATCGCGAGCCGCACCGGCCGATCGGGAAAGAACATCCCGGCCAGCGCGATATAAAGCGGCATGATCGAATGATCGCGTCCGCCGAAGCCGCCGCCCATATAGGCGAACAGGGTCTTGATGTGCGCCGGCTTGAAAGGAGCCCGCGTGTCGCCAAGCATATAGGCAATCGCTTCAGCGGCCTCGTAAGGCGACTGCATGCCGAGCACGAGTTCAAGCGTCTTGGCTTGCGCATTGTACCAGCCGAGCCCGCTTTCCGGCTCGAGAAACATCGGGTCGACGGACTGCGTCTCGAATTTGCGGTCGAGCACCAGGACGTCCGGATTGTCCGCAGCAAGTCCGGCGCGGATCTGTTCGCCGTAATACGAGGCCTGTGCATCCGCCGGGCCCTCCCGGTCGGCCGGCGCCCAAACTGGAACCTCGCCATCGGCGAAACTGCGCGGCACGGTCCAACCGGCAAGGAATGCCGAATAAATGTCGGGCGCCTCCGGAGTCGCACCGGCAATCCGGACGAAACGATGCGAGCCGTAAGGCGCAATCGCGACCGGGCCGGTTTCGTCGCCATAGGCCGCGCAAGACGGATCGCGCAATGCCAGGCGCGCCTGATCGAAGGCGTCGAACTGTTCGAAGATCAGCATGACCAGCGGCTGGCCGAGATAGAGCGGCGTTTTGCCCGTGGGACAGAACAGGTCGCCCGCAAAGAAGGCGGGCACGCGGATGCCGGCGCCGGCGAGGTCGGCCGCCGTCACCACGCGCGACGGTTTGAGCGCACCGCTTAATCGCGACAGGTCGACGCCGGTGAAGACATGCGTCGCGTCAGTCGCGCGGATCAATAAAGCGTGCGAGGTATTCGGCGGCCAACCGGGAAGATCGGCGGCGCGAAAATCCGAGGCGTAGAGCTTCGACCCCGTAACCTTGGCCGGCCCGTCAATGCGTCCCGCGCCTGTTGCGGCGGGATTCCAGCCGTGGTTTCCCGGCAATGTCTCGCGTGTCTCGAAAGCGAGACTTTCGGCCAACGCCGCGCGCGAAAAACTGAGCGCAATACCGCTCGCCGTTGCCAGTTTGACGAGCTCGCGTCGCGAAATGCCCATGAGTTGTTACTTCAGTTGAAGATCGGCAATCGACGCCGGCCCGGGTCCTGGCGTGATCAGAGTCGGCCATTGTTTGGAGCCGAACGGCACGGCCGGCGGCAGAAACGGCGTCATTTCACGCTTGGTGTCTTCCGCGATGATCGCGGTGCGGGCGTCGCCGCCCATCAGTTCGTAGTCCATCAGATGATAATTGCCGAAGAACATCGCGCCGACGGAGCGGTCGGCGATGATGCGGGTCAGCGAGTCGAGCATGTCGGCGGGCGTCGTGGTGAACGACACCGTCTCGATCAGCAGCAGGCGGTCGTTGATGGCGTCCGGGCCGAAGAACTGCGCCAATACGCTGAACAGCACATTGTTCTGCCGCGCGACATAGATCGTGTTGCTGGCGGCGTAGGTCCTGTTCCAATCGGCGCCGAGCATGCTCTTCCAGTCCGAGATCACGGTCATCCAATGCGCCACCTGGGTCTGCGCCGCCCAGGTGACGTCGAGCTTCAAGAACGGAGCCTGTTTGTCGGAAAAGGCCTTCAACGCGGCAAAACTGATCGCGCCTTTGGTCACGCAATCGTCCATGAATGCGATGTTGTTCTGCAGGATGGTCCGGTTATTGTCCCGCCATTCCGCAGGCATCGGCGTCGCGTCCAAACCGTCCAGCGCGGACTTCATCCGGCTGCGATAGGCGAGCATCGAGCCGCGCCAGGCGTGGTCGTCGGGATTGTTCAGATACAGCCCCACCACCTCGGCCAGTGCCATCGTGCTGTGGCCGATGGATTTCAGGAGCTGATAAACGACCGGCACCGGCGGCGCGTTGAGCGGCGCCTGGCCCGGCCGATAAAGAATGAACTTGCCGCCGTCGCCGGAAAACAAGCCAAGGATAACCGGGTGCTGACTGAGAATATTGCTTTGGAAGATTTTTGACGCATCGCCGTAAAGCTCGAACATGCCGATATTGAGCGCGAGCACGTCTTTCGTTGCGGTATCAGCGGGGCTGGAGACTGTGTGTCCGGCAATCGGCTGCATATACGCAGGCAGGTCCTCCGCCCTCGCGGTTCCATCCGCTCCCGCAAACGCAATGCATATGATTGTCAGACAAGCGAAGCGTTGCAGAGGTAGATTACCGCGCATGACGTTTCTCCACCAACATCACTGCATCTGGATGTGCAGATGTTAAGAATTACGTCACGCTGGGTAATACGTATCGTACTGACGGCAAATGTGCTTGCCGACCACTTGACGAAATTCATCAAACAAGGCGGATAAAAAATCGATACGAAAAAATACTCATGACGGGCGGCGCTTCCCTGCGCCCGCGGGACGAAGTGCTGCTCGATGCGGCAGAAACCGCAATGGCAAACGCGACTAGCTCGGCTTGCGCGACGGGACGTTCACTCCGCCGCGGCCGCTTTCGCCGCCGCCTGCTCGCGGACGAATTTGTCGATCGCCAATTGATCGACCTTGCCGGAGCCGAGCATCGGCAATTTGTCGAGGATGAGGATTTCGGCCGGGAACATCAGCTCGGAGGCGTGCTTTCCTCGCGCATAGGCGATGAAATCGGCGCGGGTGGCGCCGTGCTTGTCGGTGACCATGATGAGGCGCTCGCCCTTCCTGGCATCGGGCACCGCCGACACGGCGGTCACGGAGTTCGGCCACAGCTCCGCGGCCAGCATTTCGACCGCGGCGAGCGAGACCATCTCGCCGCCGACCTTGGCGAAGCGCTTGACGCGGCCCTTGATGGCGACGAAACCCTGATCATCGATGGCGACGATATCGCCGGTATCGTGCCAGCCTTCCGGCGGCGGCTCGAGCACGCCGGGCCGGTCGGCGCGCAGATAGCCGAGCATGACGTTCGGCCCTCTGACGTAAAGCCGGCCGCCTTCTTCGACGCCCTCGACCTTTTCCAGCTTCGCTTCCAGGCCGGGCAAAAGCCGGCCGACGGTGCCGAACTTGTTGAACATCGGCGTGTTGAGCGCCATCACCGGCGAACACTCGGTGACGCCGTAGCCTTCGAGAATGCGCAAGCCGAATTTTTCCAGATAGACGCGGCGCGTCGATTCCTTCACCGGCTCGGCGCCGGCGATGATGTAGCGCAGCGAACGGAAGTCGTAAGGATTCGCCATGCGCGCATAGCCGTTGAGGAACGTATCGGTGCCGAATATCACCGTGGCGCAAGTGCCGTAAACCAGTTCCGGCACGGTGCGATAATGCAGCGGCGACGGATAGAGATAGATCGGCACGCCCGATATCAGCGGCAGCACCACGCCGCCGGTGAAGCCGAAGGAGTGAAAGATCGGCATGGCGTTGAACAATTTGTCCTCGCGGCCGAAATCGATGCGCGCGGCGCATTGCGCGACATTGGTCAGTATATTGCGATGCGACAGCACCACGCCCTTGGGCAGGCCTTCGGTGCCGGAGGTGAACAGGATGACCGCCCAATCGTCGGGCTTGCGCGGAACAAGCGGTTTGCTCCAGTTCAACAAGCCGCGCAGCTTATCGAGCCGGCCGATCGTCCCGCGCACGTCCTCCAGGTAGACGATGCGCAGCTGCTTCTCGAGCTGCGCCATCAGATGATTGAAGCGGCCCTTCTCGACGAAGGTGCGCGATGTCAGAATCGTGTCGACTTCCGCGGCGCGGCAGGCGGCGAGAATATTGGCGGCGCCGGAGGAGAAATTGATCATGGCGGGCACCCGCCCGGCCGACGCTACCGCGAGCATGGTGACCACGCCGGCATTGGAGGTCGGCAGCATCACGCCGAGCGCGCGGCCTTCGCTCGTCAGCGGCATCAGCTTGCGGCCGAGGATCGACACCGCCATCAACAGCCGCTTGTAGGTGAGCTGACCGCTCACCGGATCCTCGATGGCGAGCCAATTCGGGCCGTGCAGCTTGGCCGCCTCAATCAGCTCTTCGACCACGGTGCGATCCGTCGGCGTGGTGCGATAGATCAAGTCCGACATGATGGTGTAGAGCGCGGCGCCGGCGGCCTGCCGGCGCTTGCGGCCTTTGAGCTCGGGGTCGACCTGGAACTTCACCGGCTCCAACACCGTGACAGTAATTTTTGGAAACAGCCGGCGGCGCACCTGGCTGCTCTTCAACCGGCTGAAATACGTCGTCTCCGGCCCCTCGATGCGGACCGGCACCACCATGGCGTCCGACTTGTCGGCGATCATCGCCGCGCCGTCGTAGACCTTCATCAAGCTGCCGGTGACGGTGATGCGGCCTTCGGGAAAGATCACCAGCATATTGCCGTCGCGCACCGCATTGATGAGATCGCGCACCGAGAACGGCCGCAGCGGGTCGAGCGCCATGGTGCGCACGAATTTGAGGAACGGCTGGATCCACCAGTGCTTCGACATTGCCACGTCGATGGCGAAGACCGGGCGCTTCGGCAGGATCGAGACTGCCAGCGGCGCATCGAGGAAGCTGATGTGATTGAGCGCGATGATGGCGTTGCGGCCGGCTTTGTCGATGTTCTCCAGGCCTTTGACTTCGAGCCGGAAGAACGCGCGGAACACGATGGAGAGAAAATCGTTCAGCCAGCTTACCGGCATGGTCTGCCCGATGGCGACGGCGACAGCGAGATTGGCGGCGCCGATAAGCGCGAAAAGAAGCGGCGTGCTTAGCCCCAGCTTTTGCAGAAGCGCGAGCACGATCGCGCCGACGACCATGAAAGCGGCATTGAGCACGTTGACCGCCGCGACGACACGGGCGCGCCGATCGGTACCGGCCCAGACCTGAATCGCAGTGAACACCGGCACGATGAACAGGCCGCCGGCGACCGCCAGGCCGGCAAGGTCGACGGCAAGGTGGATGCTGTGCGGCGCGGCGAAATAGCCGGCAATGCTCAGCGGGTTTGTCGCCGGGATCACCGCGGAGGCGGTCCAGCCGAGGTCGAGTGAAAACAGGCCGAGCAGCACGGTGGCAACCACGGTCGGCAGCAGCACGATGCGCCCGGCGGCGAGCCAAGCGGCAAGACCGGAGCCGATGCCGACCGAGACCGAAAAGATGGTGAGGAATAGCGTGACGACCTGTTCGCTGCCGCCGATATTGAAAGAAACAAGCGGCGGCAGCAAAGACAGGACCAGGGCGCCGACGAGCCAGAACCAGCTCGCCACGATCGCGCCCCACCACAGCCGCGGGTCGGCGCGCACCAGCTTGATGAGCGATCCGGTCGAGGCGAGAATGTTGCCGTTGATGCGAAGATCCGGCGCCGCCTCCGGCGTGTGGGGAATGAACAGGCTCGAGCACCAGCTCGCCAGCGCGGTCAATATCATCAGCCAGGCGAAGTGAATCGGGCTGCTGTTGCCGTTGGCGGCAATGCCTGCAACGATGGTGCCGAGCAGGATGGCAAGGAAGGTGCCGGCTTCGATCAGCGCATTGCCGGAAGGAAGCTCGCGGCGCTTCAAGAGGTCGGGCAGGATGCCGTATTTGATCGGCCCGAACAGCGAAGCCAGTGTGCCGAACATGAACACCGCGAGGAACAGCAAGCTGAGCGAATGAAATGCGAAGCCGGCAACGCCGACAATCGCAGCACCGATCTCGGTGAGCTTGATGCGCTGCGCGACCCAGGCTTTGTCATAACGGTCGGCCAGTTCGCCGCCGAGCCCGGAGAGAAAAAAGAACGGGGCAATCAGCGTGGCGCCGGCGAGCGTGATCAGGACCGCCGAATTGGCGCCGGACACCTCGAACAAGATGACGAAAACCAGCGCCGTCTTGAGAAAATTGTCGCCGAAGGCCGCGAAGAACTGGCACCAGAACAACGGCGTGAAGCGGCGCGTCGTCATCAGGGACAGAGACATGTGATTTCTTTTCCCGCCGTTCGTCGCCCGCCGGCTCTTTTACCGTTCGCCTATGGGATCGGGGAGCCCGTTTCCTTTCCTAGTCTAGACGGTGACAGACCGATTGGCGACGACACAAACCCGCAGCCCCAGGGCGCGGTAACCTGGGCTGAGTGGAAGACAAAAACAGTAGCAAAATCAAGATGAAAGGCACGCCGGTCCGCTATCCCAGCGGGGTGGACGGCAGATCGAGAACGGTGCGCAGCTTGGCGGCCAGCGAATCCTGCGTCAACGGCTTTTGAATGAGCTGGACGCCCTCGTCGAGCCGGCCCTGATGGACGATGGCGTTGCGCGAATGGCCCGTCATGAACAGCACCTTTAACCCCGGCCGGTGCGCCAGCGCGGCGCCCGCCAATTCACGCCCGTTCGGCCCCGGAAGGATCACGTCGGTCAGGAGCAGATCGATCTTGCTCTCTCGCTCCAGCGCTTGCAGCGCCGAGGCGGCGTCGTGCGCCTGCAACACCGTGTATTTCAATTCTTCCAGCGTCCCGCAGATGAAGTCGCGAACGTCGGCGTCATCTTCGACGACCAGGATGGTTTCCTTGCCGTAGGCGGAGGGCGGCGTGGCGCGCTGAACCTGACTCTCGCCGACCCTCTTCTTGTCGTCGCGCGCGCGCGGCAGGTAGACCCGGACCGTGGTGCCCTGGCCGGGCTCGCTGTAGATTTTGACGTGGCCGCCCGACTGCTTGACGAAACCATAAACCTGGCTCAGGCCGAGGCCGGTGCCCTGGCCGGTCTCTTTGGTCGTGAAGAACGGCTCGAAGGCGCGCGTGGCGACCTCCTCCCTCATCCCGACGCCCTCGTCGGTCACCGCGATCAGCACGTATTGGCCTGGGCGCACCTCGGCGTTGTCCGCGCAGTAGGATTCATCGAGCAAGACGTTGCTCGCCTCAATGGTCAGGCGACCGCCTTGCGGCATCGCATCGCGCGCATTGACGGTGAGATTGAGAATGGCAGTTTCCAGTTGCACCGCATCGGCCTCGACCGGCCAAACACCGCCGGCGCCGACCACTTCGAGCTGCACCGCCTCGCCGAGTGAGGGTGTCAAGAATGCGGAAAGGTGGCTGAGCAGCCGATTGACGTCCAATAGTTTCGGCTCGAGCGGCTGGCGGCGCGAAAATGCCAGCAGGTGGCCGGTCAGAACGGCGGCGCGGTTGGCGCCGACCAGCGCCATGTCGACGGCGCGGCGCAATCGCTCTCTGGCGCCGTCCTGCCAGTTATCGAGGGTCCGTTTGGCGTTATCGAGATTGCCGATGATGATCGTCAAAAGATTATTGAAGTCGTGCGCCACGCCGCCGGTGAGCTGGCCGACCGCGTCCATTTTTTGCGATTGATAGAGCTGCTCGCGCGCCGCCTCCAGACGTTGCTGCGCTTCGCGCCGCTCGGTGATGTCGCGGGTGATCTTGGCCAGGCCGAGCAGCTTGCCGTTGGAATCCTCGATGCGATCGATGACGACGCTCGCCCAGAAACGCGTGCCGTCCTTGCGCACGCGCCAGCCCTCCGCTTCGTAACGGCCTTCGTTGATCGCCGTCAGCAAGGCTCGGGACGGGACGCCATCGGCGCGATCCTCCGGCGTATAGAAGATGGAGAAGTGGCGGCCGACGATTTCGCTCTCGTTGTAGCCCTTGATGCGCATGGCGCCGGTGTTCCAGTTCGTCACGTGGCCCTGCGGATCGAGCATGTAAATGGCGTAATCGGTGACGCCGTAAACCAGCATTTGAAAGCGCCACTCGCTTTCCTGCGTCGCGGTCCGCACCAGTTGCTGTTCCAGCTCCTTGCGGCGCATGCCGGCGGCGACGAGCTCATGACCGACCTCATCGAGTTCGCGTACCGGGATGCCCACGGGCGTCAGGACGTCGCCGCGGCCGAGCGCCGACGCTTGCGCGGCCAATGTCCGGCTCGATCCGGCCACCCTACCGCCGAACCAATAAGCAACGCCAAGCGAAAGAATGGTGAGCACGGCACCGAGCGCGCTCAATCGCCATAGCGCCCGATGCAGCGGATTCTGGATATCGGCATCCGGAACGCCCACCCAGACGACCCATCCGGAAAGCTTGGATCGCGCGTAGCCCAGTCGAATTTCATAGCCTTGAATATTTTGCCCGAGCCAGGTGCCTTGCTCGCTTTTGATCTGGTCGACGAAGCTTTTCGACGCGGGCTTGCCGATCCGCTCACGGGATCCCGCGGTGCGCGCCAGGACCATATTGTCGCGATCCAATATCCCGGCGATTTGTCCGGGGGCGATATCGGAGTAGAGCAGGTCGTCGAGTTGGGCCAAGTCGGCGGTCATATGAAGAAAGTAAGCGACCTCACCGTTCTCGCTGATCGGAACGCTGATGAGATAAATGGGATGGCCGGCGACTGCCCCCTCGACGACGTTGCTGACATACGGTTTCCCAGTCGTGGCCGCTTTTTCGTCGTCCGGATAAAGATTGCGCGGCAGCGGCGTTCCCCACGGCACGCGCGTGTTGGCAAGCTGTTGCCCGTCGCGGCCGCGCAGCGAAATGTCGACCCCGGCCAGGTCCTTGACGCGCATGGCGCGATCGTAGAATCGCGCGTAATCGTGGCTTTCCATGGAGTTCGCGGTCGCCAGCGTCTCCAGGGTGATGATCTTGCCCTGCAAATCCCGATCGACATCGAGCGCGAGTCCGTGCGCATCGTTTTCGAGCTGCTGATCGATGCGGGCAATTTCCGAATCGGCGTAACGCCAGAACAGCACGCCGGCGAACGCGCCGACCGGCAACAGAATAGCGAGCACCATGACGAGAAGATAAGCGCGCACGGACAGGCTGCGGCGCTTGTGGCCGAGCGTCTCTGCCATCGTGGACGTTCGGGCAGTAGTGGTCACCATCGCCGTTGGCTAAGTCGCTGCCAAGCCAATCGACGCACGATCGTCAAAATCCCGGCGCCCGCTCGACTTGATCATACCAGTCGAAGCCCATGTCTTTGACGATACGGTTGCTCATGACGATGATACGGCACTCCTCACCCGGCTTGGCGAAGTGCTGATGCATGGTGAACGGCGGGATGTAGACGTAATCGCCGATCGTCCATTCGAATTTCCTCGGCTCGGCGGCCCATTCCCATTCGAACGCTTCGAGGCAGTCCCACTTCAGGTCCCAGTGCAGATCGTACCCGGAGCCCTCGACCACGAAGAACAATTCCTCCCACATGTGGCGGTGCTTGCCGGAGCGCTCGCCGTCCTTGAGGAACTGCATATACGCTTCGATGCAGCACTCGCGCGTCTGCATTTTCTGATTGACGAGATGCTTGATCAGGCCGTCGGGCGAACGCTCCCACGGCATGTCCTTGGCCTTGATGACGTTGGGCAGCGTCGCGTAGTGCTCGCGGAATTTTTCCGACTCGACCATCGCCTCGGCGAGGAAAGCCGCGGAATTGTCGCCGGACAGCGCGGCAGCCTTGTCTTCAAACAACCCCATAATCGCCTC
>JBAQAB010000325.1:0-7398 GCA_049285535.1 Xanthobacteraceae bacterium | reverse complement strand
ATTTCCGGAATTACGTTCAGGAGAAGGGTGACTGGGAGGCGGTCAGCAACCTGGTCGACACCATGATCGCCAATGCCAAGACCTTGCCGCCGAACGTGCTCGCCGAAATGAAGAAGCATTTCATCGCGGGCTGGGGCGGCTATCCGCTGATCGGCACGCCTGAGCAGATCGTCGACGGTCTCGCGCGGATGTCGAAAATTGGTCTCGACGGCACGCTGTTGAACTGGCCGCGCTACATTGAAGACCAGCATTGGTTCAAGGATCGAGTCTATCCGCTGTTGCAACAGACCGGATTGCGGTGAACGGCGATATCAGAAATACCGTCCGGTTGGTTCCGGACCGAGGCCGAGCTGCATGCGGCCGTAATGCGCAAAATTAGTTTCGACGTTGAGGCTGATATGCATCGACATGAAGTGGATATCGCGCCACGCCCGCTGCAACGGATGCGATGAGGCGAACCCGGCTGTGCCGCTCAAGGCGACCAGCGTGTCGATCGCGCCAATCATCAATTCGGATACGCGCGCGTAATCCCGCACCGAGCGCGCCAAAAGATGCGGCGAATAGGCCTCCGGCGCCTCGGTCACATGCACAGCGCGTTGCAATAACAGCTCGGCCGCGTCGATATCGGCTGCAACGCGCGCCATCCGCACCTGAACTGAGGTTTTTTCAGCAAGCGGCGTGCCGTCTGGCGTTTTCCGTGTCTTGGTCCATTCGCGGAACATTTCATAGGCGCCCTGGGCCGCCCCGAGCATTGGTGGCGCGAACGAAATCGGCGCGTAATAGAAAAACGGCGTGCGATAGATGATATCGTTATAGATGGCACTGCCCGGAGTCTTGCCGTCGCGCAAAGCGGTCAGCGCCAGCGCGCGGCTTTCCGGTACAAAAACATTGTCGACGACAATGGTCTTGCTGCCGGTACCGCGCATGCCTGCGGTGAACCAGGTGTCGCGGATGGTGCATTCGCCGGCCGGGACCAGAAAGAATTTCCATTCCGGAGCCGGCCCGTCTTGCGTCATGCCGCCGAGCATGACCCAGGAGCAGTGATCGACGCCGCTGGCAAAGGGTGAACCGGCGCTCGAGAGCCGGTAGCCGCCGTCGGTCGCGACAGCCTTCGCGCTCGGCGCGAACGACGCTGCAATCGGCACATCGAGATTATCCGCCCAGACCGCCTTTTGGCCGGCTTGCGCGTACAGCGCGATCAGGTGGGCATGATGAATGATCAGGCCGGCGCACCAGCCGTGCGAGGCATCGGCCTTGCTGAGCTCCCGCGTCACCTCGTACCAGGTGTCGAAACCGAGGCCGCAACCGCCGATCTCTCGGGGCAGCAGGATGCGGGCGAAACCGGCATCGAGCATGTCCTTCGCGGATGCTTCGGGAAGCCGGCGCGCCTCTTCCGCCGCTGCGGCACGTTCGGCAAACCGCGGCGCCAGCGCGCGGGCCCGTTCGACCATCTCGTGCGCGGTGACATTTTTCTCGCGCGGCGGGGAGGGCGGCATACTGTGCTCCTATCGCTTGGACGGCTCGTCGGGCGGCTCAAGTTTGAGCCGCCGGCCGACCGGAAACAGTTGCAAGTCATAGCGGTGGATGACCCAGCCCCATATCCCCATCGGCGCTTTCAGCATAATGACGATGGCAAGAACGCCCAGGAGGATCAAATAATAGGTGCCATAATCCGCCAACAGCTCGCGCAGCACGATATAGACCAGCATGCCGATGAACGGTCCTTCCAATGTGCCGATGCCGCCGATCACGACCATGAAAATGACCACGACGGTCCAGTCATTGACGCTAAAGCCCGCCTCCGGCGAGATCCGCAGCTTTTGCAGGAAGATCAAGCCGCCGATCAGACCGGTACAGGCGGCGGTCGCGACGTAGATGATGAATTTCGTGCGGAACGTATTGACGCCGAGGCTTGCGGAAGCCGGCTCCGAATCGCGTATTGCCGTCAACGCCAGGCCGTGCCGCGAGCGTAACAGCAAATAAACGATCGCGAACACCAACAGCGACACGGCCAGCGTCATCAAATACAGCATGGTGTCGCGCACATCGCGGTCGGGGGAGATTTCACGCAGGATCGGAACGGTCAGCGACAGTCCGGAACCCGCGCCAAGCACCAGAAAGAGGCTGGCGAAGAGGGAAAAGACCTCGGAGACGACCCAAGTGCCGATGGCAAAATAGGCGCCGCGCAGGCGAAACACCGCGAATGAAACAGGGATCGACATCAGCCCCGCGAACGGACCGGCAAGGAGCAGAGCGAGGTAGACATTCACATTCCAGACGCCGGTCAGATAGAACAACATATAGCCGCCGAGCCCGACGTAAGCCTGCTGGCCGACCGACACCAAGCCGGCATAGCCGGCAAGCAAATTCCACAGCTGCGCCAGCGCCACGTAGTAGGCCATCTCGGCAATAAGCCGCATCCAGCCAGCGTCACCCCACCAAGGTAGTGAGATCAGCGCAGCCAGCACGACCGCTGCCACGACCGCGAAGAGACGGCTCGCCTTGGTGGCGCGCTCGACGCGGACGGGCTCCAAATCGGCAGTCGCATCACTAGCCATCTCAGTCCCTCGTCCGCGGAAATAGCCCGTTCGGGCGGAGGATCAGAATGGCCAGAAACGCCAAGTGTCCGGCAAGGATTTGCCACGTTGGATCGAGCGCAGCGCCGACCGATTGGGCGATGCCCAGCACCATGCCGCCGATCAGCGTGCCCCACATGCTGCCCAGCCCGCCGATGATCACGGCCTCGAAGGCGAGAATAAGCCGAATCGGTCCCGCGGCGGGGTCGAAAATAGTGCGGATGCCGAAAAGCACGCCGGCGATCGCGGTGAAAATCATGGCGATGCCGAGCGCCAGCGCATAGAGCTTGCGATTGTTGATGCCCATCAACTCGGCGGTGTTGGCGTCGTCGGAGACCGCGCGAAAGGCGCGGCCGAGGCCAGTGCGGTAGAACAGGAACTGCAGGCTGGCGATGGAGAAGATCGCAACTGCAAAAACCAGAAGCGGATAAACGCCGACGTCGATGCCGCCCGGCAAGTGCAGGCTTGCGGTTTCGATGGCGCCTTCCTGGAGCCGGTGGTCGTAGGCGCCAAAGCCTTGCAACAGCCCATTTTGAATGATGATCGATATGCCGAAGGTGACGAGGAGCGGCGGCAATAGCCCACCGCTGAGTGTCTGATTCAACAGACCGCGTTGCAGCGCGTAGCCGAGCGCAAACATCACCGGAACGACGATCGCCAGGCTGGAGAATGGATCGAGGCCGGTATTCTGCGTGACGACCAACGCGACGTAGCCCGAAAGCACGATAAAATCGCCGTGGGCGATGTTGACGAGCCGCATGATGCCGAACGACATCGACAGGCCGATGGCGAACAGCGCGTAGATGCCGCCGAGCAAGCTACCCTGAATAAAGATGTTGAGCCATTGCATTGCGGTGGCCGCCCTACATGCCGAAATAGGCCGCGGTCAGCGCCGCGCGGTCGAAATTCTTGGTCGGTGCACTCAACGCCAGGCGGCCTTCCTGAAGGCAGTAGAAGCGCGTCGAGGCGTCGAGCGCCCGATTAATATCCTGTTCGACCAGCACGACCGTTGTCCCGTCGGCGGTAATCGCGCCGAGGCACCGGTAGATGTCGCGGATGACGACCGGCGCCAGACCCAACGACAGCTCGTCGCAGAGCAGCAGCCGTGGATTGGACATCAAGGCGCGACCCACTGCGGCCATTTGCTGTTGCCCGCCCGACAGGGACGTCGCTGGCAGGCGGCGCAATTCACGCAACCGCGGAAACAGCTCATAGACGCGCGTGAGATTCCAGGGGCCGGCGCGGTTGCTGTGAGTACCAAGCAACAGGTTTTCCTCTACTGAGAGACTGGGGAATAGCCGCCGACCTTCCGGCACCATGGCGATGCCCAACCGCACGATTTCGTGCGGCGTCTTGTGCCCGATCGGTTCGCCGTCGAACAGCACCGTGTCCGGCGCGGTCGCGAGCGCTCCGGCAACCGCGCGCAACAGCGTGGTCTTGCCGGCGCCGTTGGCGCCGATAATGGCCACCGTCTCGCCTTGCTCGACGGTCACGTCGATTCCAAACAGCGCTTGGAAGTCGCCGTAGAACGCCGACAAATTCTGCGTGCGCAACAGCGTCATGACACCGGTATGCCCATATAGACTTCGCGCACGCGCGGGTCCGCCATCACATCGCGCGGATCGCCTTGGGCCAGGACCTGACCGAAATCCATTACAATTAGTCGGCTCGCCACCGAAACCAGCGCGTGAACGATGTGTTCGATCCAGACTATAGTGGTGCCTCGGCCGTGAATCTCCTTGATGGTCTTCACCAGCTCGCCGCACTCGTACTCGGTCAGTCCGCCGGCGATCTCATCGAGCAACAGCAATTTGGGTTGCATGGCAAGCGCCCGCGCCATTTCCAGCCGCTTGCGCTGCAATAGCGTAAGCGTGCGCGCCGGCATGTTGGCCTTGTCGTAAAGCCCGGTGGCTTTGAGGACTTCGCTGCAACGCTTGTAGCTTTCCCGTTCGCCGGTGGCGCCGCCGAAGATGGCGCCGACCAACAGATTCTCAAACACGCTCATATTCGCGAACGGATGCGGAATTTGATACGAGCGGCCGATGCCCAAGCGTGAGCGCGCGTGCGGCGGCATCGCCGTCACGTCCGATCCGCCGAACTCGATACGTCCCTTGGTCGGCACGGCATCGCCGGTGATCAAATTGAACAAGGTGGTTTTGCCGGCGCCATTGGGCCCAATCACGGCCAATGCTTCGCCGGCGGCGACGTCCACATTGACATCGTCGACGGCTTTGAGCGCGCCGTAATGCTTGGACACCGATTGAAGCTGGAGGAGGGCTGCCATGAATGACTTTTAGCTGCGACCGCCGCAAATCGGTGCGGCGGCCGTTCTTCGTTTTGCCGAGACTTATGCTTCGCCCTTGACCCCCGTCAGGAGTAGGAAATCGCAGAAAATGGCCGGTCAACCGGGATTTGCGGTGCGGATCCGTTGAACACGATGTTGAGATCGTATTTCCACTTGGTGCCCTTTTCCCACTGACCGCCGACGATCGGTGTCGTGCATACATTCGGCACCGGATTGGTCGGACCGCCCTTCCAGGTGATGGGACCGACGATCGACTGATAGTCGGTTTGGGCAATCGCGTCGCGGATCGATTCGGCATTGAGCTTTTTGGCGCGCTTGAGCACATCGATGGCGACTTCGAGATTGGCGTGCTTGAAACCGAGCGGCTGGGTCCATTGCTTGCCGCTCGCCTTCTCGTAGGCGTCGCAGAATTGCTGCGCCGTCTGGCCGGTCAAGCTCGACTTGAACGGATGGTGATGCGACCACCAGACCTCCGTCGACATGCCGGCGCCGCGATCGCCCAGCGCCTCGACTGCGGTCGGAAACAACAGCGCCTTGGGCGGGGTGACTATCTTCGGCTGGTAACCCTGCTGCGCGCATTGCGTCCAGAAAATCGCGAATTGCGGCGGATTGAAAATGCCGCAGGCGATATCGGCGTTCATGCTCTTCAATTGGCCGATTTGCGCCGAGAAGTCGTCCGACAGCGGCGGATAAAGGCCGAGGTAATGCACATCGAAACCGTGGCTCTTCACGGTTGCGGGCAGACCGTGCACCGGATCGCTGGCGGCGATCCCGTCAGGATCGTTGGTCAGCATGACGCCGGCTGTCTTGTTGGTCGGGATGGTCAGCCACATCTCCGCGAACATATTGGCGACCATGTCGAAGCCCCAGAAGAAGTGGTAGGTCCACTCGAAGCCCTTCTTGGGGTCGCCCTTGCGGCCGAAAAACCAGGACTGCCACGGATCGTCGGACGTGATGCAAGGTACGCCGGCGAGCTCGCACTGATCGGCGACCGGATTGGTCGTATCGCCGGTCGACGAGGCGATCATGATGTCGACGCGGTCATTATTGATGAGCTGTGCCGCCACTTCCGACGCCCGGTTCGGGTTCGATTGACTGTCCCGGTTGAGAATCTCGACGCGGTGTTTTTCGCCGGCGACGACGATACCGTCGCCCAAAAACTTGCTTACCTCTTCGGCAACCCACTTCGAGGGCTCGCCGAATGCGGCGATCGGCCCGGTTTCCGGCGTGATCTGACCGATCTTGATGGTCTTCGGTGCTGCGCGCGAGGACTGGAACGTCCACGGTGACGTGATCAGGCCGGCAGTGCCGGCCGCGGCAAGCTTAAGAAGCTGGCGGCGTTGCTTGTCGACTTTGCCGGCGCGCGGCACGGCGCCCCCCCATTTGACGGTCATGATCGCTTCCTCCCTGAATTTATTGCGGCGAGATTATAGCCCGGTGGGCGCCCGCCCCACAAAGGCCCATCATCGCAGACTGAGTCGAGCTAGGCTACTGAGATAATGGACTAAATCTCCAGGCGACCTAGGCGAAATTCTGCAGCATCGCCTCGCGGAGGAATTTCGGCAGTTCGGCCAGATCGCCGCTGCCGTAATCGTCGGCGACCGCAGCCGAGAGCGAAGCCAGCGTGGCCGCCGACAGCGGCATCGGCACGCCGGTGAGCGCACCGGTCGCCACAGCCGACATCAAATCCTTGCGCAAGGTGCGGATGTCGAGGGTCATCTCGGCCGGCGCGCCCTTGAGCACGTCGATCTTGCTCTTGAGCCAGCCGCTGGCATAGGGCGCCTCCTGCAATACCTCGAGCATCTGATCGAGCGTGAGGCCTTGCCTCAGGCCGAGCGCCAGCGATTCCGACACCGCTTGGATATAGGCGCCGAGCCCGAGATTGACGGCGAGCTTCATTGCGTAACCGGCGCCGTTCGGTCCCATATGCACGATACGCCGCGTCATCTTTTCCAGCAACGGACGGCCGCGGTCGAGGTCTTCGGCGCGGCCGCCGACCATGGCGAACAGTTTGCCGTCGCGCACTTGCGGAATGGTGCCGAGCACCGGAGATTCGATGAGCCGAGCGCCCTTGGCGTCGACCAGCGGCGCCAATTCGCGGCCGGTCATGGGCTGCAGCGTGCTCATCTCGATAAACAGCTTGCCGGTGACGTCACCGCTGAGAAAGCCCTCAGGCCCGTTGAAGATGCGCCGTACGCCGTGATCCTCGGTGATGATGGAAATCACGATTTCGGCGTCGGCGGCGATCTCGCGCGGATTGGCGGCGAGCCGCAATCCGCCCGCCGCCACTGCGCGGTTCGCCTCAGCGTTGTGATCCCAGCCCGTGACGTCGAAGCCTTGCTGACGCAAACGCTGCGATATCGCGCTGCCCATCCGACCCAACCCGACAATTCCAATTTTCATGACGTACTCCCTGATCCGTACAACGCGCGGTTATGATGAGCGCATCGCACTTTTGTCGCACTATAATTGACAGCATTTTGTGCTGGGATACTGTGTCGCCGTCAACGGCACCGT
>JBAQAB010000324.1:0-2117 GCA_049285535.1 Xanthobacteraceae bacterium | reverse complement strand
GCGCTCGACAGCGACCGCGCCCGGCTCGCGAGCGAACTCGACGACGCGACGGCGCGCGCGCGCGACCTCGAGACCGCCAATCGCGAGGCCGGCGCGCGCATCGATGCCGCGATTGCAACCATCCGCGACGTGCTGAATTCGGATGAGTAAGAGGTGACACATGACGCAGGTAAATACATGGCGCAGGTGAGCGTCACCATCAACGGCCGGCAGTTCCGCATGACCTGCGAAGACGGTCAGGAGGAACATCTGGAGAAACTCGCGCGTGAACTCGACGCGCGGATCGGCGGCTTGCGCGCCAAATTCGGCGAAATCGGCGACACGCGCCTCACCGTGATGGCGGCGATCACGGTCGTCGACGAGCTCGCCGAGGCGGGCACGCGCGTCAAGCGGCTGGAGGAGGAACTCGCCGCCTTGCAAGACGCTCGCACAGCAATATCCGACCGCAACAAAGCTGCGCAGACTTCCATTGCCACCGCACTGTCCGCCGCGGCCGAACGCATCGAAAGCATCACCAAGAAACTTAATCAAACCATCGTCACGAGCGGTGTGGCGCTGGGATAATTGCCCTCTCCCGTCTCCGGGAGAGGCCGCCTCGCGAAGCGAGGCGGGTGAGGGACTGTCCGCACCGAGATCAAGATAAGTAGCGCCAACCGCCGTCACACATTACATTGATCGAGCGGGGCTGCCTGGTGCGTAGGAGTCAATTCTCCGGGGCCTTACGATCCTGAAGGGAGCTGTCCCTGGCCGAGCTCCTGGGTTCGGTCACATGGCGCCCACCTACTTATGTAGGTTCCCGGGATCAGCGCTCTTACGGCCGGCGCGGCTCCGCACTTAATTTTTTCGTTTCCCGGGCGCAGCGCAGCACGTAGCGTAGCGAAGTGGTGCGCTGCAGAACCGGGATCGTCACGGACGCCGAGTTTGCGAAGGTCCCGGACCAGCGGCGCACCGCTTACACGCTGCACCGCATCCGGGACACGAGTGCCGACAACGCCTGACATGGCATCCGCGAAAACCGAGCTGCGCCGCGACGCGCTCGCCCGCCGCGATGCGTTGCCGGCGGAAGTGCGCAAAGCCGCGGCTGAGGCGATTGCCGCGCGCGCGTTTCCATTGCCGATTTCACCCGGCACCATCGTGTCCGGCTTCATGCCGTTGAAAAGCGAGATCAATCCGCTGCCGCTGATGAAGACGCTTGCCGAGGCGGGCGCGGCGCTGGCGCTGCCGAAGATCGATGGGCGGGGCAAGCCGCTCGTCATGCGGGCGTGGCCGTGGGGCGCGCCGCTCGACGCCGGGCAATGGGGCATCCGCGAGCCGAAAGCCGACGCACCGGAGGTCGATCCCGACATTTTATTGGTGCCGCTCCTTGCCTTCGACCGTACCGGCCACCGTATCGGCTATGGCGCCGGCTATTACGACATGACGATCGCGCGCTTGCGTTCGCGCAAAACCATCACCGCCATCGGCATCGCCTTCGCCATGCAGGAGGTTTCCACCGTGCCGGCGACGGCGCGCGACGCGCGGCTCGATCTCGTGCTAACGGAGCGCGAGGCGATCGCGATAAAAGGTTGAGCATGCGCATTCTTTTCGTCGGCGACATTGTCGGGCGGAGCGGGCGGACTATCGTCACCGAGCGCTTGCCGAAGCTCATCCGCGACTGGAAACTCGATCTGGTCGTCGCCAATGGCGAGAACGCCGCCGGCGGCTTCGGCATCACGGAAGCGATCTATCGCGAGCTGGTCGAGGCCGGCGTCGATGCGGTGACGCTCGGCAATCATGCCTGGGATCAGAAGGAGGCGCTGGTCTTTATCGAGCGCGCACCGCGCCTCATTCGGCCGCTCAATTATCCCGCCGGGACACCGGGCCGCGGCGCCGCCATGATCGAGGCCAAGAACGGCGGCCGCGCGCTCGTCATCAACGCCATGGGCCGCATCTACATGGACCCGCTCGACGATCCGTTCGCGGCGCTCGATCGCGAGCTTACCGCCTGTGTGCTGCCCAAAGCCGCCGACGCCACCGTCGTCGACTTCCACGGCGAGGCGACCAGCGAAAAGCAGGCGATGGGATTTTTCTGCGACGGCCGCGCCAGCCTTGTCGTCGGCACCCATACGCACGTGCCG
>JBAQAB010000323.1:0-7056 GCA_049285535.1 Xanthobacteraceae bacterium | reverse complement strand
GCGTGCGGGTGGTACGGCCCGCGTCTGCCGGCGTTCCGCTTCCCTTTTATTTGCCGGAAGCGAGTCGCAAAGAGTTGCTCCGCGACAGCTTGGAACGGTTCGCTCTGGATTGGATGGCTCGCCGATCCCCGTCGTCGCAACGGGGGAAGGCAAACAAAATGCGCTGTTTGACATCGCTCGCGGGCGGAGTGCGCGCGCGAGAACGGATAAGATTTGTCCTCCCCCGCTTGCGGGGGAGGGTAGGGAGGGGGCCTGTGGCCGTTACGCCTGCGCAAGCGTTGAACACTTGCCCCCTCTGGCATCGCTTCGCTTGCCGCCTCCCCCGCTTGCGGGGGTGGAAAAGACGAAACTTACCCCTCGCCGAGCTCCCGCAAAATTTCGGCGGTATGTTCGCCGAGGCGGGGCGAGGGGCGGGTGGAGGCCATCGGGGCGCCGTCGAGCACGATCGGGGTGCGGATGCCGGAAATCTTGCCGCCCTTGGCGGCGGGGCTGTCGAGTTCGATCTTCATGCCGCGATGGACCACCTGCGGATCGGCAAACACCTGATCGAGATCGTTGATCGGCCCGGCGGGAATGGTGGCGGCTTCGAGCTTGTCGAGCAGCTCCTCGCGTTTGAACTGCGAGGTCAGCGCGCAGAGCTTGCCGACGAGGTCCGCGCGATGGGCGAGGCGGCCTTTGTTGTCCTGGTAGGCCGGCATCGCGGCAAGCTCCGGCGCGCCGAGAATGCCGCACAGCTTTACGAATTGCGCGTCGTTGCCGGTGGCGATGATGACGCGGCCGTCACAGACGGGAAATTCCTGATAGGGCACGAGGTTCGGATGCGCATTGCCGATACGCTTGGGCACTTCGCCGGAGACCAGATAATTGAGCGCCTGGAACGCCAGCGTGCCGACGGTGGAATCGACCAGCGCGGTGTCGACATAGCCGCCGCGGCCGGTGTGCTCGCGGCGGGCGAGCGCGGCGAGAATGCCGACCGCGGCATAGACGCCGGAGAAAATATCGGCGATCGGCACGCCGACCCGCATCGGAGGCCCGTCCGCCGCGCCGGTCATGCCCATGATGCCGCCGATGCCTTGCGCCATCAGATCGTAGCCGGCGCGCGACGCCGACGGCCCGGTCTGGCCGAAGCCGGTCACCGAGCAATAGATCAGGCGGGGATTGTCGGGGGCGAGGCTTTTGTAATCGAGGCCGAATTTGGTGAGCCCGCCGACCTTGAAATTCTCGATCAGCACGTCGGAGCGCGCCGCGAGCTTTTTGACGATGCGCTGGCCTTCCGGCTTGGTGAAATCGGCGACGATCGAGCGTTTGCCGCGATTGGCGCTATGAAAATAGGCGGACGACAGATTGCCGCCGTCGGCCGCCGGTACGAAGGGTGGACCCCAGGCGCGGGTGTCGTCGCCCGAGCCCTCGCGCTCGACCTTGATGACGTCGGCGCCGAGATCGGCAAGGATTTGCCCGGCCCACGGCCCGGCCAGGATGCGGGCAAGCTCCAGCACGCGCAGTCCGGCGAGTGGACCCGGCTGGGTGCCTGGCTCAGCACCAGGCTCTGCACTTGGTTTCGATGGACCCGGCATGGCAACCCCTCAACGCCGCGTCGAGCCGCCGCGCGGGCGCCTAAGTGCCCAAGCAGGGCCACTTTGTCTACAGGTCTTTGCCGTTAGCGAACTTGTCATTGCTTTCGCCCAATATTAGCTAAGTCTTGCCAGCACGGATGGGACGAACTGTGGATACCTCGTTCTTCAGCGAAATGCTGCAAAGCATCGCCGAACGGAGCCGCGCCCTCATCAAGCGTGAGCGCCGCGAGCCGGCGCATGAGCGGTCGGCCGGTCTGGTCGAGTTCTGCGAGGCGCTGCTTTCGGGCCGCGGCGAGGCCTCCGGCGTCGCGCTGGCGCAGGAGATCCTCGCGCTTTACGCGGAGCTGACCACCGGGCCGCGCATCGCCTTTTTCGAGGCGCTCGCCACCACCTTCGGCCCCGATCGCGCTCGCATCGATCGCGCCATCGCCGCCTGGCGGCAGACGCCGTCGGACGAAACCGCGGCCGATCTGCATGTTGCCAGCGAACCGCGGCGGCTCGAACTGTTCCGCCGGCTCAATCTTGCGCCCGGCGGCACCGCTGCGCTGGTGCGCATGCGCGAGCAGCTCCTCGACGCCATGGATCATCGGCGCAACGAGCTTGCCGTGATCGACAATGACTTCGTTCACCTGTTCTCGTCGTGGTTCAATCGCGGCTTTCTGGTGCTGCGCCGCATCGACTGGTCGACCTCGGCGGCGATCCTGGAAAAGATCATCCGCTACGAAGCGGTGCACGAAATCCGCGACTGGGACGAGTTGCGCCGGCGCATCGATCCGCCGGACCGCCGCTGCTACGCCTTCTTCCATCCGGCGCTGGTCGACGAGCCGCTGATCTTCGTCGAAGTGGCGCTGACGCGCGAGGTCGCCGCGGCGATCGGGCCGATCCTGTCCGACAAGCGCGAGCCGGTCGAGCCGCAGCGCGCCACCACGGCGGTGTTCTATTCGATCACCAATTGCCAGCGCGGCCTTGCCGGCGTCAGCTTCGGGCATTTCCTGATCAAGCAGGTGGTCGAAGAAGTCTCCCGCGAAGTGCCGCGCGTCGGCACCTTCGTCACGCTGTCGCCGGCGCCGAATTTCGCCGGCTGGCTCGACCGTGAGCGCAAGAACGCCGGCTCGGACGCGCTCGACGACCACGATCGCGAAGCGCTTGCCGCGCTCGACGATCCGAATTGGTGGCGTGCGCCCGAACTTGCCGAAGAGGTGCGCGAGCCGCTCCTTCGCGCCGCCGCCTGGTATTACATGCGCGCCCGCAATGGCCGCGGCTTGCCGGTCGACTCGGTGGCGCGCTTCCATCTCGGCAACGGCGCGCGGCTGGAGCGGCTCGATTTTCTTGCCGACGCCTCCGAGCGCGCGCTCAAGCAGTCCTACGGCTTGATGGTGAATTACCTCTACGATCTCGATTACATCGAGCGCAATCACGAGGCGTTCGCCCAGCAGCGCGCCATCGTCGCCTCCAGCGCCGTGTCGCGGCTGGTGACGACCCCGGCGCGTGAGATCGTTGCGGTGTCGGGCTGATCCAGAAAATGCCGGATCTGCTCGGCGTCCTGGAAACCGTCCTCTACGTCGACACTTTCGAGCGCGCCTGTCCGTTCTACGAACAGGTGCTCGGATTAAACAGCCTCTATCGCGACCAGCGGCTGTGCGCCTACGACGTCGGGCATCGCGGCGTGCTGTTGTTGTTCTTGCGCGGCCATTCGCTTGAAACCGTGCATCTGCCCGGCGGCACCATCCCGCCGCATGACGGTCACGGCCCGGTGCATATCGCGTTCTCGATCGCGGCCGAGGACCGCGCCGCCTGGGAAGCGAAGCTGAAGGACGCGGGCGTCGTCATCGAAGGCCGCACCACCTGGCCGCGCGGCGGCGAGAGCCTTTACTTCCGCGATCCCGATGGCCATCTGGTCGAACTGGCGACGCCAGGACTATGGCCCGGGTATTAGGATTCTCAGCCCTCGTTTCCCGGACGCGGTGCAGCGCGAAGCGGTGCACCGCAGATCCGGGATCGTTTCAAACTCGGTGTGGGCAGCGATCCCGGTTCTGCAGCGCACCACTACACTACGCTTCGTGCTGCGCTGCGCCCGGGAAACCAAAGTGATTAGGACTTGCCGTAAACCGACACGATGGCGCCGCGGGTGACTCGGTTGTCGGGCGAAGCGAGAAACAGGATCGTGGCCGCCACCTCTTCGACTTTGGGCCACAGCGCAAAATCGGCTTTCGGCGTGGCCTGCCGATTGACCGGCGTATCCATGGTCGAGGGCGCCACGGCGTTGACCAAAATGCCGTCCTTGACGACCTCTTCGGCGAGCGCCGCCGTGAACGCCGCGACGCCGGCTTTGCTCGCGGTATAGGCCGCCATATTGGCGCCGCTGCGCCATTCCAGGCCTGGGCGCGCCGAAATATTGACAATGCGGCCGCCCGTTCCCGACGCCGTCATCGCCTGTACCGCGGCGCGGCAGCACAGCATGCAGCTCATGAGGTTCATATCGATCTGCTGGCGGATCGACGCCACCGCGGCCTCGCGCAACGGCGCAAAAGCGAAGCCGCCGGCGATATGGATCGAGGCCCACAGCGGCGCGATGCCGGCATAAGCGCGCGTCACCGCCGCCTCGTCGGCGAGGCTGCCGGTCACGATCAGCGTCACCTGCTTGTGATCGCGCAGACGAAAGCGCTTCGCCTCCGCCTCGTCGTAACAGGGCACGTGGCAGATCGCGCCGGCCTCGATCAGCGCCGCGACAACCGCGGTGCCAAGCGCCCCGGTGCCGCCGGTGACAACGATGTGACGGTCGCGAAAATCCATGCGGACCAATCCACGCGCCTATTGAGCCTTGTCCTGCCCGCATCATCGCCGATCCGCCGTTCGACGCAAGGTGGGATAGTATTCTCGGGAGCCCAAGGAGAATCAGTGGCCGACTTCGATCTCGCTATTATCGGCGGCGGCATCAACGGCACCGGCATCGCGCGCGACGCCGCCGGCCGCGGCTTTCGCGTCGTCCTCATCGAGCAGAACGATCTCGCCTCCGGCACCTCGTCGGCGTCGTCGAAGCTCATTCATGGCGGCTTGCGCTATCTCGAGCAGCGCCAATTCCGGCTGGTCCACGAGGCGCTGCGCGAGCGCGAAGTGCTGTTGCGCGCCGCGCCGCATCTGATCCGGCCGCTGCGCTTCGTGCTGCCGATCAACGAGGCGCGGCGTTCGCCGTCGCTGTTGCGACTCGGGCTGTTGATCTACGACTGGATCGGCTGGCGCAAGATCTTGCCGGGCACGCGCGAGCTCGATCTGGTCACCGACGAAGCCGGGCAGCCGCTCAAGACGCGTTTCCATCACGCCTTCGAATATTCCGACTGCTTCGCCGACGATTCCCGCCTCGTCGTGATCAACGCCGTCGACGCCGCCGAGCGCGGCGCGGTGATCCGCACCCGTACCCGCTGCGTGCGCGCCGACCGCACCGATAGCTGGCGGCTGGTGCTCAATGCCCGCGGCCAGCGCGACGTCATCACGGCGCGGATTTTGGTCAATGCAACGGGCGCCTGGAGCGAGCTGTTCGCCGAGACGGCGCTGCGGGTCGAACCGCAGCACCGCCTGCGGCTCGACAAAGGCAGCCATATCGTGGTGCCGCGGTTGTACGATCACGATCGCGCTTATATTTTGCAGGCGCTCGACAGCCGCGTCGTGTTTGCTATCCCGTTTCAGCGCGACTTCACATTGATAGGCACCACCGATCGTTCCTTCGCCGGCGATCCTTCGACTGTGCTGCCGAGCGGCGAAGAGATCGACTATCTGTGCGGCGTGGTGAATGAGTATTTCCGCACCGCGATCGGCGCTGCGGATGTGGTGTGGGCCTATGCCGGCGTGCGTTCGCTTTATGACGACGGCGCGCACAAGCCGCAGGATATCGGCCGCGACTATGCGCTCAAGCTCGACGAACGGTTCGGCGAAGCGCCGCTGTTGACCGTTTACGGCGGCAAGATCACCACCTACCGCCGTCTTGCCGAGGAGGCGCTGGCGCGGCTGGCGCACTTCTTTCCGCGGTCGCGGCCGTGGACCGCGCACAGCCCATTGCCGGGCGGTGATTTCGTCTATGACGGCGTCGAAACGCTGGTCGAGCGCACGCAGCGGACCTGGCGGTTCCTCACTGCCGATCATGCGCGCCGTCTCGTCGATGCCTACGGCACGCGGGTCGATCGCGTGCTCGGCGCCGCGAGTGGGCTCGACGATCTCGGCATGCGCTTCGGCGCCGATCTCACCGCCGCCGAGTTGCGCTATTTGATGAGCAAGGAGTGGGCGCAGACCGCCGACGACGTGCTGTGGCGCCGCTCCAAGCTCGGCTTGCGGCTGACGGCGGAACAGGCCGCGCGGCTCGACCGCTTCATGGCGCAAGCTTCGCCGACAAGCCGCGCCGGTGCGTAGAATTTTATCGATCTGCCAGGCGTGGTGTTAACTACGCCGGCCGGCGCAGCCGGCAATGAGGCTAGGATACAAACAATTTGCCGCTTTTTATTTTACCGTCCCGCAACAGGGGCCATGCTTTTATCCGCGAATGCCAAGTCAGGAAATGCCAAGTCAAGAAATGCTACGTCAAGAGCAGATACGGGAATCACGCGGCCGCTTTGGCGCCGGCGACGGCACGTCTGCGAACCTGTCTGCGAAACACACCAAGAAGCAGATCGAAAATATGATCCAGTCGCTTTGCGTTCTGGTGGTCGACGACAATCAGTACATGCGCAAGATGATCCGCAATCTCTTGGTCAATTGCGGCGTCAAGGACATCTACGAGGCCGCCGACGGCATCGCGGCGCTCGACGCCATTCGCACCATGGCGCCGGACATCGTCATCCTCGATTGGGAAATGCCGATGCTCAGCGGTCCGGAATTGGTGCGGATCGTGCGCTCCCCCGGCGTGTTTCCGACGCCCGATATTCCGATCATCATCCTGACCGGCCACTGCGAACGCTGGCGTGTCGTCGAGGCGGTCCGTCTGGGCGTCAACGAATATCTGACCAAGCCGGTCTCGGCAAAAGCGCTCTATGACCGCTTCGTCTCGATTATCACGCAGCCGCGGCCAAGTGTGCAGCTCGGCGACTATTACGGACCCGAGCCGCGCAAGCTGGTGGCCGACGCCGTCGACGATGCCGGTCAGGCGGCGGCGCCTGCCATTGCCGTGGTGGATTGACACCCGCATCTTTTCAGTCACCGCAGAAATGCTTTAGCGTGCGAGCGGCGCGCCATTTGGGGCGCGCGCCGTCGCGAGCCGAGCATCGATGCAGACCGTCGGATCGAAAAGAGGCTTGGCGAAACGGGATTTTGCGCCTTGGGCCGATCGGACGGTGGCGCCGTTGTTGCGCATCGAGGGGCTAACCAAGCGTTTCGGCGCCTACCCGGCCGTGGACGACCTCTCGCTTGCTATCTATCCCGGCGAGTTTTTCGCGCTGCTCGGACCTTCCGGCTGCGGCAAGACCACCTTGTTGCGCCTGCTTGCCGGCTTCGAGCG
>JBAQAB010000322.1:0-7633 GCA_049285535.1 Xanthobacteraceae bacterium | reverse complement strand
GCCGAACATTCGCCGGCCAGCAAGGACGCGAAATGACGGCGCGCGGCCTCCTTATTGCCGCGCCAAGCTCGGGCGCCGGCAAGACCACCGTGACGCTCGCCGTGCTGGCGGCGCTGGCGCGGCGCGGTGTCAAAGTGCGTGCGGCGAAGACCGGTCCGGATTACATCGACCCGGCGTTCCACGCGGCGGCCGTCGGCACACCGAGCGTCAATCTTGACTCCTGGGCCATGCCGCTCGCGTTGCTCGACGCTTTGGCGGCGCGAGCGGCGGATGACGCGGATATTTTCATCATCGAAGGCGTGATGGGCCTGTTCGACGGCGCCAGCGGCGTCCTGGGCCGATGCGGCGCGACTGCGGATCTTGCCGCGCATTTCGGCCTTCCGGTCGTGCTGGTCCTCGACATAGCGCGCCAAGCGCAGTCGGCGGCGGCCGTCGTCAGGGGATTCGCCTCACATGACCCCGCGGTGCGCATTGCCGGCGTTATCCTCAATCGGACGGCAAGTGAAAAACATCGTGCGCTGGTCGCGGACGCCATCGCGGCACTCGGCGTTCCGGTGCTCGGCGCGGTGCCGCGCGAAGCGGCGCTCGCTTTGCCGGAACGTCATCTCGGCCTGGTGCAAGCCGGAGAGCATGCCGATCTCGCTGCGCTGATCGATCGTCTCGCCGCGATGGCTGAGCGCCATCTCGATCTGGATGCGATGATTGCCAAGGCCGCGCCGCTTCGTGTCGTCGCTGCGAATGACCATGCGACCGCTTTGCCGCCGCCCGGCCAGCGCATTGCGCTGGCGCACGACCGGGCGTTCAGCTTCGTCTATCCGCATCTGCTCGAAGCGTGGCGTCGCGCCGGCGTGGAGATTGTTCCATTCTCGCCGCTGGCCGATGAGCTGCCCGCCGGAGGCGCCGATTGTTGCTGGCTGCCGGGCGGCTATCCGGAGCTGCATGCCGACACGCTCGCCGCGGCGGATCGTTTCAAGACCGGCCTACGCCGGTTTGCCGAAACGCGGCCGGTGCACGGCGAGTGCGGCGGCTACATGGTTTTGGGCGAAAGCATCGAAGATGCGACGGGCCAGCATCACGAAATGACGGGATTGCTCGGTCATACGACGAGCTTCGCCAAGCGCAAATTGCATCTGGGCTACCGCACCGCGCGGCTCTTGTCGGACACTATCTTGGGACGGGAGGGCGCGGTCGTGCGCGGCCACGAATTCCATTACGCCACGCTGGCTTCAAGCGGCGACGATGAATCTTTCGCCGAATTATGTGACGGCGAAGGCCGCACGCTCGGCAAATCGGGGGGACGGCGCGGCCGCGTCACCGGGACGTTCTTTCACGCCATCGCCGCCGCGGTGGGATAAGATGCTCAGCACTCCAGCAGCGCCACGGTGCCAAGGCCGCCGTCGGCGCAAATGCTGACAATGGCGCGGCTGCCTTGCGCCATCGCGGCGAGTCCCTTGACCGCCTGACTCAAAATGCGCGCACCGGTCGCCGCGAACGGATGACCGAGCGCCACGCTGCCACCGTTCGGGTTCATCCGCTCGACCGGAAAACGGCCGAATGTGTTCTCGATGCCGGCCTTGGCGCGGACAAAGTCTTTGTCCTGCAGCGCCTTGATGTGGCAGGCCACTTGCGCCGAGAACGCCTCGTGGATTTCCCACAGCGCGATGTCCTCGTATTTCAAGCCGTGCCGCGCCAATAGCCGTGGAATCGCGGTCGCCGGCGCCATCAGCAGGCCTTCGTGGAAAATATCCACCGCGGCCATTTCGAAATCGACCAGGCGCACGCGCGGCGTTGTTACCGGCAGTCGCGCAAGCCCTTCGTCGGTCGCAACCCACAGGCCGGCGGCGCCGTCGGTCAGCGGTGACGAATTGCCTGCGGTGATGGTGCCGTGGCCGCTGGCGCGGTCGAACACCGGCTTGAGCCTGGCGAGTTTTTCCAGCGACGTGTCGCGGCGCGGAAAGTGATCCTTGGTGACGCCATCGAGCAGGACGATCAGATCGTCGAAGAAGCCGCGATCCTGCGCCGCGATTGCGCGGCGATGGCTCTCAAGCGCCAGCGCGTCCTCTTCCTCACGGGTGATGGACCAGTCCTTTGCCATGTCTTCGGTGTGTTCGCCCATGCTGCGGCCGGTGACGCGGTTCTTCACTTCCGGCACGTAGAGGCGGATATCGGATGGCCGAAGCCGGCGCAGAACGCGTAAGCGTTCGCGCGTGCTGCGCGCCTGAAACAGGCGCCGCAGCCAGACCGATAAATTCATGCCGAGACCGAACTCGACGCGGGTCATGCTTTCGACGCCGCCGACCAGTGCGAGCGCCGAGCGCCGCTGCCCGAGCATTCCGGCCGCCTCGAAGGCGGCCACCATGCTGCTCGAGCACTGCATGACGGTGGTGAAGGTCGGCACATGCGGATCGAGCTTGCTGTCGAGCCAGATTTCGCGCGCCAGATTGGCATATGCGAGATTGACGACGACGGAGCCCCAGACGCCGAA
Source organism: Xanthobacteraceae bacterium (assembly GCA_049285535.1). Taxonomy (GTDB): domain Bacteria; phylum Pseudomonadota; class Alphaproteobacteria; order Rhizobiales; family Xanthobacteraceae; genus BOG-931. The sequence continues at coordinate 5,148 of JBAQAB010000322.1, read as the reverse complement.
GTCGATGGGCCCGTTCACCTGCTGCGCCATCGCTTGAACGACCGGTACCGACAGCGCCAGCGAATCGCGATGAGCGAAAGGCCCGTCGACGGCGACAAACGGCGTGCGCAGGCCGGCAGCTAACCAAATCGCTTGTCCGATATTGCCAGGCATTGGTCAGCCCGCTGCTTTCGGCTCTGCCTCTTCGTCCGGTTTGTCCGAGACACCGGCCTCGGCGAACGTCGCCATGCCGGTGTGGCAAGCCAAAGCCGCGCGCAGGATGGGAAGCGCGACTGCCGCACCGGACGCTTCGCCAAGCCGCATGTTGAGATCGACAAGCGGATGCAGGCCCATCTCCTCAAGCAGCATGCGGTGTCCGGCTTCGGCGGAGACGTGGCCGGCTTGCGCATGCGCCAGCGTGTCGGCGCGCAGCTTTGCCAGCGGCGCCACCGCGGCGGTGCAAACAAAACCATCGAGCAAAACCGGAATGCGGCCGCGCCGCGCCGCCAGCGTCGCGCCGAGAATGGCGGCAAGCTCGCGCCCGCCAAACGCCGCGGCAACCGCCAACGGGTCGTGCAGCGTAGCGACATGCCGCGCGATTGCCCGGTCGATCACGTTGCGCTTGCGCGCCAAGCCTTCTTCGTCGATGCCGGTGCCGCGGCCGGCCCAGCGCGTGCCACCGCCGCCGAACAGTGCCGCGGCAGTGGCCGACGCTGCGGTGGTGTTGCCGATGCCCATTTCGCCGAGGCAAACCAGATCGCAGTCCGGCGCCACCGCGTCATAGCCGGTGGCCACCGCAGCGAGGAATTCCTGCTCGGTCAGTGCGGGCTGTTGCGTGAAGTCGGCGGTCGGCGTTTCGAGCGACAGCGGAATGACGCGCAATTTGGCGCCGGCGCTCTTCGCAAGCTGGTTGATCGCGGCGCCGCCCGAGGCGAAGTTCGCCACCATCTGTGCCGTCACCTCGGCGGGATAGGCCGAAACGCCGCGCTTGGTGACGCCGTGATTGCCGGCGAAAACCAGGATCTCGACGCGATCGAGCCGCGGCGGCGCATGGCCCTGCCAATGCGCCAGCCACGCGACTAGGTCTTCGAGCCGGCCGAGGCTCTTTGGCGGCTTGGTCAGGATCGCCTCGCGCTGGGCGACGGCAGCGCTCGCCGCCGGATGCCCGCTCGGCAGGTCGAGACAGGCCGCGCGGAGGTCGGAGAATGAGGTAAAGTTTGTCATGCCGATGCAATTCCGTGCGCAGGAAAGCGCCGAGCAACGATAACACGGTCTCCGGGAGATGACGATTTCCGACAGTTGGCTTGAAAACCGTGCCGAGGAGCTCAAGGCGAGCATTGTTTTCTGCACCCGCTTGCCGCTGCTCCCGGCAACGCCGCTTACCGGCAATTCGCTGTCCCGTGCGGCCTGGGCGTTCCCGGTCGCGGGAATTCTCGTCGGCCTCGTCGGCGCGATCGTCTATGGCATCGCCCATCGACTGGGACTGCCGCCATGGCCGGCGGCGGCGCTCGGCGTGGCCGCCACGATGCTTGCGACCGGCTGCCTGCACGAAGACGGCATTGCCGATACCGCGGACGGTTTCGGCGGCGGCCACACCCGCGAGCAGAAACTCGCCATCATGCGCGATAGCCACATCGGCGCCTACGGCGTTTGCGCCTTGGCGATGTCGTTGCTGTTGCGCGTCGGCGCGCTGGCGAGTCTGCCCAGCGGCCATGCGGTGGTGTGGGCCTTGATCGCTTCACATGCCGCGGCGCGCGCAACCATGCCGGCCTTGATGCTGTTGCTGCCACCGGCGCACAGCGACGGCTTATCGTTCGATGCCGGCCGGCCGGCGGGCGAGTCGGTCGCCGCAGCTGCGGTGATCGGCTTTCTCGTCCTCGCGATTTGCCTGCATGTGGGTCACGGGTTCTTGGCGCTGCTCGTGCTCGCGGTGATCGCCGCGCTCGTGGCATGGCTCGCCAAGCGGCAGATCGGCGGCCAGACCGGCGATGTGCTGGGCGCGCTCGAGCAGGTCAGCGAGATCGCGGTGCTGCTGGTGGCGTTGGCCTGACTACGCGGCCGCGCGGCCCTGTTCCGGATCGAGCGGCAGTTTCACCGGCTGTTTCAGCTTCGCCGACAGATCGAGTGCCTTGGTCAGCATCAGCCGGTTATGCGCTTCCGCCGCAGTCGCGGCCTGGGTCGGCAGGCCGAGCGAGATGCGGTTGAGCCACGACACCGTCTCGTCGGCCATCGGTCCGCGCAACTCACCGAGCACCATGTCGCCCGGTGGATAAGACCCCATGAAATCGACCAGCCGACTGTGGTCAGGCGCATAGCCTTCGTCCTGCGGCGCGGAGACCGCGAGCACCATGTCGCGATGAGTGTCGTCGATGGTCAGCACGCCATGTGTGCCATTGATGCCCACTTCCAAGCTGTAAACCGCGCCCGGCCATGTCACCGGCAGTGCCCATGAGATGCTCAGGTTATGGACCGTTCCGTCGGAGAACATGATCATGCCGGCGGTGGCGTCGATGCCCTGGTAAAGCGGGCCGAGCACCTTGTCGACCGAGCGCGCATAGCATTCGACCGGCGTTTTCTTTTCCAGGTACCACATCACGATGTCGAGCGCGTGCGTGCCGGAAATCACCATCGGCGAGATCGCCGATGGATCGTTGGTGCGCTTGTAATTGTCGATGGCGACCAGCCGGTTCATGAAGGCACGCGACGTCACCATGGTCACATCGCCGAGCGCGCCGTTGCGCACCTTCTCTTTGGCGCCGAGCCATTTCCTCCTGAAGCGCTGGGTGTAGCCGACCACGGCATCGAGCTTGGCGTCGCTTATCGCCTTGAGCACGCGGGCGGATTGGGCGAGATCGGTGGCGAGCGGTTTCTCGATCAGCATTGGCACGCCGCGCTCGACCGCTGCCAGCACCGGATCGACGTGCAGATGCTCGTCGGTGGCGATGATGGCGCAAGTGACTTCCGGCCGCGCCAGCAATTCGCGATGGCTGGTGGTGATAAAATCGGCGCCGATGCGCGCGCCGACGTCGCCGCCGCGATTATGGTTGAGCTCGGCGATGCCGATCCATTCCACCGCCGGATGGCGCGCCGCCACTTCGCCGCGGAACAGGCCGACGCGGCCGCCGCCGATAATGGCCAAGCCGACGCCTTTTGCACCCTTCCTCATACGTTCAGCCCCGCGCGGTTTTTCTTTTTCAGCTCGGCTATTCCGGAGATCGTCTCGTTGGAAAGCGGCAGATCGATCGGTTCGTTGCGGTCGGCGGAGAGATCTGCCGCGCTATAAGTCTCCATCACGCGCCGCGCGCTCTCAGGCGTCACCATCACCGGCGTGTCGCGGATGCAGGCTTCGAGGAAATGCATCGTCTCCGGCCCCAGCCCGCCGGCATAGACGTGATCGACCCACTCGCCGGGCATGGTCGACATCGGAAATTCCTGGCCGCGCTTTGCGGTGTTGAGCCAATTGTCGCGCTGGGTGTCGTCGAGGGTAAGCGCGCCCTCGGTGCCGGTGATCTCGATCCAGGTCGAGCAATAATTCGGAAAGCTCGGCGGAAAATTCCAGCCGCCGCCGATCATCACCACCACGCCGTTGTCCATGGTCACGGTGGTGAACATGATATCGTGCGAGCCGTTGATCGGCTGCATATAGCCGTAAGCACCCTGGCTGTAGACGCGCACCGGCTTCGCGGGTTCAAGCAGCCAGAACACGAAGTCGAGATCGTGGGTCGATTCCATGACGACGGGCGACAAACGAACGCGGCTCGCGATCTTCTTGCCGAGCTCGCGTGACAGATGGCGGCTGACCAGCACAGAAACCACGTTGCCAAGCGTGCCGTCGGTGATCTTTTTCTTGGCGTAGGCCACTTTGGGATTAAAGCGCTGCGAATAGCCGATGGTGAATTTCAGGCCGTTGCGCTTGGCCAATTGGATCAGCTCGTCGGCTTCCCACAGTTCGAGCGCGATCGGCTTTTCCAGCATGACGTTCTTGCCGGACTTCAGGCAGTCGCGCGCGATCGGGTAGTGGTTGGCTTCCGGCGTGGTCGAGACATAGACGACGCGGATATTGTCGTTCTTGATGAGATCGCTGTAATCGAGCGTGGCGGTTGCCGGTTTATAGAGCTTGGTGACCTCGGCGAGCCGGTCCGGCTTGATGTCGCACAGATGCAACTTGTCGACCAAGGCCGTGCGCGACAGGGTGTCCGCGCGCAATCCGCCGATCCATCCGACACCGATCACCCCCGCTTCCACTTGCTTCACCCGACGCTTCCTTCCTGTTGAGGGCGCATAAGAACCATGACGAGAAAAGCTGCGCAACGCCTTATCCGTCACCCTGAGGTGCGAGAGTAGCGAGCCTTGAAGGGCGACGGCCCAAGCGCTTCGGCCGCATCCTTCGAGGGCCGTTGCGCGGTCAACTCAGGATGACGGGATCGACTCGACGCCAAAAACCTTCTCCGCAAATTGCGGATAGACCTCGGCCACCATGGGCGCGACGGTCGAGCGCATCAGATGCAGCATCTCGGCCGACGGCGCGGGCGTCACCGGCACCTCCGCCGGCCGGTCGAAATCGAAGCCGGTGTTCTCGACGACTTCCGCGACGGTATGTCCCGGATGCACGCTGGCAAGGCGAAAGCGCCGGCGTTCGCGGTCGAAGTCGAACAGGCAGCGGTTGGTGACGAGCGCGATCGGGCCGCCGGGGCGAAACACGTTCTCCGGACTGCCGCCGGGCGCGCTGACGAAATCGACTTTGGGCACCAGCGTGCGACGCGAATGCTCGACGCGGAATAGGATCACCTTCGGCACCACATAATAGAGATAGGCCGAACCGAACGAACCGGGAAAGCGCGCCTTCGGGTGATCATAGTCGCCAATGCTGACCAGATTGATATTGCCCTCGCCGTCGATTTGGCCGCCGGATAGAAAGAACACATCGATGCGGCCCTGACCGGCGCAGTCGAACAGTTCGCGCGCGCCGTCGGTGAAGAAGGTGTGTTCGCGGCTGCCGAGGAGCGAGACATAAGGCCGGCCGCCGCCCTTTTCGCGGGCGAGCAGCGCCGCAGTTGCAGGTATCGGCGAGGCGGCGCCGACGGCGACATGCCGGACATCGCCAATTAGCCGGCAGATCACATCGGCGAGCAATTCCTCGTCGCGGAATTCTACTGCCGTCGTCATGCC
>JBAQAB010000321.1:0-1731 GCA_049285535.1 Xanthobacteraceae bacterium | reverse complement strand
CGACGCGGGCGCCGTGATAGGCCATCAAGGCCGGCCCGACGCCCAACAGCACCGCGGCGCAACCGCGCGCGGCGATCCATTGCGCGTAGCGGCCGATGGCGCCGGTATGCGTGGTTTCGCGAATGAGCGCGAAACAGATGCCGGACTGCTTGGCGCGCTCCACCGCGAGCGCCGCGGCCGCCATCACCGCGACCGGTCCGAAACCGTGGCCGCAGTCGAGCACGAAGCTCGCGCCGCGGTCCTGCGTCAGCCGCGGCTCGACTTTCATATCGATCTCGCCGTTGTCGATGAGTTTCAGATAGCGCGGCAGCCGTGACACGCCGTGGCCGTCGCCGCCGCGCAGATTGGCCCAGACCAGACCCTCGGCGACGGCGGCGGCGTCGCGTTCCCGCGCGCCCTTGGCCATGAGCACGTCGCGGATGAAACGGCCAAGCTCGCCGGGACCAACGAGGATTCTGTCACCGCTCATGGGCATTCTAGATTTATTTCGCTCGTCATTCCGGATTGTCGCGCAGCGGCAAGTCCGGAATCCATAATCACGAATCGTGGATATGGATTCCGGGCTCCTCGCTTTGCTCGGCCCCGGAATGACGAAGCAAATGGTGGATACCGCATCGTGCGCGCCGTCCTATTTTGCCGCCGGGAAATAGAGGTCGAGCCAGTTGCGCAACAGCGACCACACCCGCGTCGAATTTTCCGCGAACAGGAAGTGATCGAGGCCGCTGAACAGATGCAGCTCGGCGGGCTGGTTGGCGCGCTTGAACAGCTCGATCGACTGCTCGGTCGGCGTCACCGAATCGTTGGCGGCGTGGATCAAGAGCAGCGGCCGCGGCGCGATCTTGCCGACCACCTCCTCGGCGCGGAAATCGAACATGCTCTGCGCCGTCTCGGCGGGAAACATCTCGATGGAATTCGGCGCCAGCATGCCGACCTTCTGCCGTTCCAGATTTTCGCGCACGTGAGCGGGGATCGGCACAATGTCGTAGCGCGGCACCATCAGCGATTTTCCGGTGCGGGCGCGATGGGCGCGGCCCTCGTCGAGCATTGTTGTGAATTTCGCCCAGGCCTCCGGGCTCGGATGCTGGCCGCGGAATTTGCGCTCGCCATGGCCCCAGCCGCCGTTGGAAATGACCGCGGCGACGCGCGGGTTGGTGCCGCCGGCATAGACCGCGACCGCGCCGCCGAAGCTCGAACCGATGACGCCGATGCGGTCGGGATCGACGGCGGGATGATGGCTGAGAAAATCGAGCGCGTTGCCCAGATCCTCGACCTGCTCGAGGCAAATGACGCGGCCGAACTCGCCCTCGCTCTTGCCGCAGCCGCGCATGTCGAAGCGCAGCGTGACGTAGCCGAACTCGCTGAGCACCCGCTTCGGTCCCAGCACGTTAGAGCTCTCGCTGTTGGAGCCGAAACCGTGCAGCACCAGAAACGCCGCGCGCCGCTCGGACGTTTGCAGGCCCTCGGGCACACCGAGCACACCGTGCAGGCGCAAGCCCGCCGATTGAAAACTCACCACTTGTTCTGTCATGATGTCCCTGACGAATGCATCCCCGCCTTGCGCGCCGCGGTTATTCCTGGCGCATATCGAACGTGCGCACGCCTTCGAGCCGATCCGGAATTACGAGCACCTCAGGGTTTTCCAGCGTATGCCGCGCGTTTTGATAGCCGCTTTTCCAATGTTCTTCCATGGTGCGGCGGGAAAATTCAAAGTCCTTGGCAATGCCTTCGTAC
>JBAQAB010000320.1:0-14467 GCA_049285535.1 Xanthobacteraceae bacterium | reverse complement strand
GGCAGGCAGTGACCGAGCTGGCCGCAGCCGCCACAGACGGCGTTCTGCCGACGCCGGCCCTCGAGATGCTGGAGACGCAGCGCATTCAGCAATTCCGAATTCCAAATGTCCTTCATGGACTCCCGGCGGACATCCCCGATCACCAGCTTGCGGCCCCAATCGAGAAAGCAGGCGCTAACCAGACCATCGGCATTCACCGAGTAGCCGTAGAAAATGTACGGGCAGGTGTCGGTGTCGCCTACATCCTGCTGATAGATGCCGCGACTGATCTTGACGCCAGTGTGCTGTGCGATGTCGAACTGCGGCCAGCAGGGCGCGAAGTTCTCGACGAAGATGCGATCACAGTGGTCACCGAAGGTGTCGAAGAATGCCTGACGTTCCGTCTCGTTGATGAGTTCGGCCGGGATCTTGACCGCGACCTCGCAGCGGCCCCGATTGGCGTAGAGCCATTTGACGTTCTCAACGAAGGGGCCGAAATCGAACTTGAACCCGGTGAATTTCCGGTAGGCGTCGGCGGTCATTCCGTCGACCGAAATGTTGATCTTGTCGATGCCGGCGGCGAGGACCGGACCCAGGCGCTCCGGCGAGATCAAAGAACCGTTCGTCGTGGTGTCCACATAGTCGACCCTGCCCGACCGCTTGGCATAGGCGACCATGTCCGCCAGCCGCCGGTTGAGAAACGGCTCGCCGTCCTTGTAGAGACGCAGCACTTTGAGCGGCCGGTCGAACTCCGCAAGATCGTCGATGATCTTTTGGAATACTTCGAATTTCATCGCGCCCTGAAAGCGGCCGGTCTCGGTGATCAAGTCACGATGACCGGTCGGGCAGAACGTGCATTTGAAGTTGCACGCGCTTGCCGGATCGACGAACACAATGAACGGCGTGGCGAGCGGAATGACCGTCTCCAGGGCCGTGCGCCCCCGCAGGTCGATGCGCGGTTCTAATCGCGCTTTCATTGGCGACGCTCCCGCGGAATTGCATAGACGGCGGCGCCGGCGGCGCACCAGCAATGATTGCGGAACAAGAACCGATAATCGTCGAGTTCGCGCATGAGCCAGCTGGCGGTGCGCCATAGACCGTCGGCATTATGGTAGACGGTCGCCGTCACGATCGGCCGCTGCGCGCGCAGTGTCTCGCGGGCTCCGCGTAAAGCGTCAAGCTCGCCGCCCTCGAGATGCAGCTTGATGAAGCTCGGCTCGACGTCGAGGCTGTCGAGCGCTCGGGCGCTGACTTGCGTTTGCCCGAACGCGGATAGTTTCGACGCAAAGCCGTAGCCTTCGCTAAAGGGAGCAGTGCCGTCCTCGACCGCCAGCGCGCAACCGAGAATCTCTGCGCCGACCAGTCCGCGCAACCTATCGCCCAACACCGCCCGGTTGCCGACATCCGGTTCAACGGCGATGGCCCGGAGGCCGGCGATCTTCCCTGCGAACGCAAGCGACACGGCGCCATGATGCGCACCGCCGTCGAGGAAGGTCTCGCGGTCCCGGAGGCACGCCACGACCTCCGGGATGAAATAGCGCTCGGTCGACACCGGGGCGCCGTCGAACGTCCATTCTTCGCGCAACCGGCGCCAGGCAATGAACTGAAGGTGGTGAGCCCGAGACACGTCATCGTCCCAGCCGGCGTGCACACCTTCGATCTCGCGTTGCTCGGTCGGCGTGAGTGGATCGGCGAACCAGCCATTCGACAGCGGGTGCTGGCCGCGCAGGCTTTCGGCGAGATCGTAGAACGGCACTACATCGGCACAGCCGCGAGCCGCCAATGAACTCTTGATCGTCACGTAGGGCGAGGTCACGACGCTCACGGCGACGCGCGCTCCCGCGTCCGGAATTGGGTCGCTGCGTTCGAAGATGCCAGCTGGTTCACGTCCCACGGCGCTCAAAAACTCACGCGCCAGCTTGCCGAGGTTGCCGGCCCCGTAAAGGTATAACGGTCGCTCCGTTGGCGGCGGCGGCGCCAGCGATGGCGTCGTCGCGAATATGCTCATCGCCTCGTCCAGAGGCGGCAGCCGATTGAATGATCGTGCTCTGTGCATCGAGATGCTCTTTTAGCAGCGTTGCCTTGATGGCCGACGACGAGACTCCCTGGAAGCGGCGCGAGAAACAAACGCGGCCGCCCTTTTGTTTCATGTAGGTGATCTCGACGGCCTTGGTGCGCTCCCATTCATAGCTGAGCACGTAGACGTCGACCTGATAGCGCTCCAAAAGCTTCAGCGGCGAGAACTCGCGCGCCGGTACCACCTTGTCGACGTAACGGCAGGCCTCGATGATGGTGCGCTTGTGCGACCACGGCATCACCGGCTCGCGGCCCTTATAGTCGCGAATGAGCTCGTTGGTGTTCAACGCCACGATCAGATAGTCGCCTTGCGCCTTGGCGTACCTAAACGCCCTGATGTGCCCGTAATTCAGGATGTCGAAAGCGCCCTGCAGGAGCACGATCCGAGGCCGCGGTGTCGTCATGTTTGATCTCCAGTCCGAATCGCTCGGCAGCCTCGCGCCAGACCGGAAACTCGGCGATGATTTGCTCATAGCGCCGGTAGCTAGCGCTGCCGTCGCCCGCGAGTAGGTAGTCGCATCGCGCCAGGAAATAGTGCGCGAACGCTTGGCCGGGATGCCTCTCAATAAGTTCCTTGAAAGCGCGACGGGCAATCTCCAGATTGCCGATACGCATGTTGCGGTTGTGCACGAAGTTCACGTCGAGATTGACGTTGAACACAAAGCTTTCGATTTCCGCGGGGTCGATGCCAGGAGCCCGAATGACGTATTTCGTCATATCGATAGCGCCGATCGGCAGGTATTTTTCGTCGATCCAGCCGTTTGCTTTGCACTGGCGGAACAGTTCGCTGCCGCGCAGCGGTGTCGCATAGTTGAACGACGCCCAGTCGAGTCCCCAGTCCAGGATCGCGTCGCGCGTCTCTTCGCGCTCAGCGCGAGTCTCGCCCGGCAGCCCGATCACGAAAAATCCCTGGCAGTAGATGCCCGCCGCCTGCAAAAGCGCGATGGTCGGCTTGATGCGGTTATAGGCGATCGGCTTCTGGATAATATCTTTCAGCACCCGCTTCGACCCGTGCTCGATCGCAAGAAACAGGGTATCGACGCCGGCGGCCTTCATCACGGCCGCCATCTCTTCATCGATGTAAGAGAGCGTGACGCCGTTCGGCATTTCGACCCTGATATCGAGCGGCGCGAGTTTGGCGAAGAACTCTTTCGCCCGCGGCTTATTCATCAGAATTTGGTCGTCGTAGATGGTGAGCACACTCAGCCCATAGCGGTCTTTGAGGCCGGCAACATGCTCGATCGCGCGATCGACCGAGACATAGCGCATATTCGCCCCGTGGAATGACGGCTCGGCGCAAAACACGCATTTGAACGGGCAGCCACGCGACGTGACAATAAAGAATTGTTTGGACGAAGCATTGAATTTGGTGAATGGAGAAAACGCCTCCTTCATGCTGTAGGCCGGCACGTCGACTAGCGAGTAATCGACGTCAATGATGCGATCCAGGTCGTCGTATGCCGGCGCCGCCCGCAGCTTGGTTTTCGTCACCCACGGATCGCGCGTGAGCGCGGCTGCCAGGTCGTTGGCATCGACCAGATCTTTGAGCGCAACCTCGCCTTCGGAATAGCAGCAGGCGTCAAGGTCGCAACCCGCGATCACTTCGGCATAGGCCGTCGTGACGGCGGCACCCCCGGCGACGATGCAAACATTTGGGTCATGCTCTCTCACGGCAGCCGCCATTGACTTCAGCCACGGGTATGACACGTCATACGACATCGAGAGCCGACGATATCGGGCGTCATAGCCGCGAGCTTACGGGCGAGCAGTACCTCCGGCGGATTGTCGCTCGGCAGGTTCAGGTCGAGAACTTCGACTCGGCCAAGGGCTGCCGCAAATCGTTTGAGGTAAGAGGCGATGGTCAGCACGCCGTAGGGAAACGCCAGATAAGTTCTGTGCGTTTTTTTGGATGCGTCGAGTTGCGGCGCCCCCAAGCTGGAGGGCAGCACGACAAGCAAGACTGATCTTACCTTGCTTGTAGATGTAGTCGTCCCTTGCAGGGCTGGCGGCACGAACAACTGCGAGGCAACGTCGCCGCGAGCGGCACCGCGTTACTGTCCCCGCTCCCGCAGCGCATGGCCCTGTGCGCGGGAATCGCTGTCGCCAGATGCGCCAATCGCAGACGTGGCACTCTCCTTCGTGCTGTCCGCCCTAACTATCAGGACGCACTGCGCGAGCCGGCGATGCAAAACCAGAACCACAACGAAGGTGGCTGCTGGACCTGCCCGCCTTGCGCCGACTACCTTGATCGGCCCTCATGGTTAATTTTGTCTAAAGTCGGGGAGTCGTTGGCAAGAAATCGGACCTGATTTTTAAATAACCTATGTTTGGTCTGAGCATTAAGGCACGCGCGCAAACCCCGTTCGCGAATGTAAGCGTTTACACGCCATGCGGAGCCCGTTTTGACGGCCGGAGTGGGCGCGGATGGCTCATGGGCCGCCAGCGGTGTCGCGCAACGCAGCGCAAACCCGTACCACGACACCATCCCACTGCCTGGCGGCATCCTGCCGAAACAGGCGAGCGCTCGGATACCAGGGGCTATCCTTGCGATCGAGCAGCCAGCGCCAGCAGGTGTTGTAGCGGTTGAGCAGCCAGAAAGGCTTGTTCAGCGCGCCGGCTAGGTGCGCCACCGCGGTATCGACGGCGATGACCAGATCCAGGTTGTCGATCAGCGCGGCAGTGTCCGAAAAATCTTGCAGGTCGCCGGTCCAATCCACAACCTGCTCGCGCCAGAAGCTGTCGCGCAACTGGGCGGCGGCATCGTCGCCCTTCTGCAAACTGTAGAATTCGCAGCCCGGGACTTCCAGCAGCGGCGCAAGCTGCGCAAACTCCATGCTGCGCAGCGCGTCGATCCGGTTGCAGCCTGGCAATTCCTTTCTTGGATTGCCGGCCCAGACCAGGCCAATTCTCCGCTTCTCGTGCGCGGCAAAGCGATCGCGCCACGCGCGCGCCCTGTCGCCCGGTGGAGCCAGATATGGCGTGCGCGCCGGTATCGTGTCGAGTTCAGTCCGAAGCGCCAGCGGCAGGCTGAGCAACGGGCAGTGCAGGTCAAAATCGGGCAGCGGTTCGCCTCGGGATATCACCTCTGCCGCGCCCTCCAGCGAGCGCATCACGTGCTGCAGCGGCCGCTGCACCTCCAGAACGACGCGGGCGCCGCGTGCCGCGACCAGCGGGACGTAGCGGCAGAATTGCAACGTGTCGCCAAAGCCCTGTTCGGCGTGCAGCAGAATGGTCTTGCCCGCGAGTTCACTTGAGCCGAGCCACAACGGCTGCTGAAAGCTGCGCCTTTCGTCCGCGAGCTGGTCGGTCTGCCACCGCCATTCGTGCTCTCGCCAGCCGCGTTCGTAGTCGCCAATGAGCAGGCGGCACAGCGCCGCATTGTTGTGGGCGCTGGCAAAATCCGGTCCCGACGCCAGCGCCCGATCGTAGCTCGCCAGCGCCTCATTGAAGCGCATCAGGTCCTGCAGCGTAGCGCCGCGATTGCAGTGCGCCTGGGCGTGATCCGGCTGCAGCGCAATGCAACGATCGCAGGCCGCGAGCGCTTCCTCGTAGCGCTTGAGCGCGTGCAGAGTCGCGCCCCTATTGCAGTGCGCGTCGGCATAAGCAGGCTGCAGCGCCAGGGCGTGATCAAAGCCCACCAGCGCCTCGTCGAACCGCTGCAGACCATGCAAGGCGTTGCCGCCGTAGCAAGACGCCTCGGCGTAATCCGGCGCCAGCGCCAGCGCCTGGCCGCAAGCCTCCAAAGCCTCGCCGTAGCGCCGCAGCGCCGTCAACGTGTTAGCGCGATTGGTGTGCGCCTCAGCGTAATCCGGCTGCAGCGCGATGGCGTGGTCGCAGGCCGCGAGTGCCTCGGCGTAACGCTTGAGCGCCTGCAGGGTCACGCCGCGATTGCAGTGCGCCTCGGCATATGCGGGCCGCAGTGCCAAGGCCCGGTCATAGCTCGCCAGCCCTTCGTCGAACCGCCGCAGAGCATGCAGGGCGCTGCCTCGATTGCAGTGCGCCTCGGCGAAGCCCGGCGCCAGCGCCAGCGCCCGGTCGCAAGCCGCGACCGCCTCATTGCAACGTCGCGACTCCCTCAGCGTGTTGCCCCGATTGGAGTGCGCTTCGGCGTAATCCGGCTGCAACGCGATGGTGCGATCGCAGGCCGCAAGCGCCTCGTCGTAGCGCTTGAGCGCATGCAGAGCCGCGCCGCGATTGCACTGCGCATCGGCATGAGCGGGCTGCAGCGCCAGCGCACGGTCGTAGCTTGCCAGGGCCTGGTCGAAGCGCCGTAGCGCCAGCAGCGCGTTGCCGCGATTGTTCAGCGCCGCGGCATCATTGGGGTTTCGTTTCAGCGCGCGATCGATTTGAGCAACCGCCGCGGCCGGATCGCCGCGCTGAAAAAGAATAATGCCGAGGTGGTGCAGACTGTCGAATTGATCGGGCTGAATGTCGAGCACTTGTTTGTAGACATTTTCCGCCTCGGCCAATCGGCCGGCCTGATGCAGGGCGACTGCGTCCGTCAGCAGCACCGCCATACGGGCCAATTCCGGCCCATGCGGCTGACGCAATCCCTTCGGCTCATCGCCAAATCGGATTTTCGAATTTTTCTTCATGCCTCAAGGCGCTGACGAAAACCGCGTCCGCACGGGCTGACGAGGTCGTCCGCGCAAGACTTTGATCGCACAACGCGGCGCGAACGCGTGCAAACACAGTGTCCCACGCACACGTGGCGTCCTGCCGAAACAGCCGCACCCTCGGATACCAAGGGCTGTCGTCGGGATCGAGCAGCCAGCGCCAGTCGGGAATGAACGGCAGCAGCACCCACACCGGTTTCGCCAGTGCACCGGCAAGGTGTGCCACGCCGGTATCTGGCCAGCGACAGATCGATCTGCGCGACCGCCTGCGCAGGCTTGCCGCGCTGAAGCAAAATCACGCCAAGCAAATGCAGGCAATCACACTGCCCGGGATCGAAGGCGAGAATTTGATTGTAGAGCCGTTCCGCGTCCGCCAAGCGGCCGGCTTGATGCAACGCCATCGCCTCGGCGAGCAATGCAGCCGGGTCGAACGATTTGGGCTGCGGTCCCACTGTTGCAGTGGTCATACGAGGAAATCCGGACTGCGAATCGCCGTTGATCCTAGCAAGCAATTGAGATTCCGTATGCCTTTATCGGAGCGACCGCCATTTACCGAGCGGCGCTGTTTGATTCTGATCGCGGTTTCTTGAGCCCGCATCCGTGAAACTACCTGGTCGACACGCGTTACAACCGCATTTTCGGCCACAACGCCATCTGTGCCACCGCCGAATCCATCGTGCAGGCGCGTGCAGTCTGCGCCGGTTAAAATATTCTTCACCATAGCCACCAATCATTGCGCCGGTTGTCAGCCGAAAGCGCCGCCATGGCCGACATGCAAAGCCCCGCCATCGTTCTTGGCGAGCCGGTGCCCTGGTTCGGCGCCCCGTTGCTCGGCACTGGCTCGTTCCATCTTCAAGTCGCCGCCGGACGCTGGATCGTCCTTACCTTTCTTGGCTCTCCCGCCGATCCACGGGTTGAACGTGATTTGGACGCGCTGCTTCGCGACGCGGATCTGTTCGACAGCGACAAGCTGATCTTTTGCGGCGTGCTCACTCTACCGCCCGCCGATCCGGCGCCGTTCCTGGCCCGCGGCACGTCCGCCATCGCCTTCATCGCCGATTATGACGGCATCATCAGCCGCTCGTATGGCGCCGACGCGGGGCCACGCACCATCGTGCTCGATCCGATGCTGCGGGCCATCGCCAACGTTGCATGGGATGACAGCGGCAATCACGCGTCCGCCGTGCGCGACTTTCTGCGCAGTCTGCCATCGGTTGACGATTCCGCTGGCGTGCCGCTGACGGCGCCGATTCTGATTGTCCCGCGGGTGTTCGACTTTCCGCTCTGCGAAACGCTGGTCCAATTCTATGACAAGATCGGCGGCCAGGATTCAGGCTTTCTGGTCGATGTCGACGCGAAAACCGCGCAAGTCGTCGACTACCGGATCAAACGGCGCAACGATCTTCTCGTCGTCCATCCGGTGCTGCGCGAAGCCATCCGCGACCAGATCGTCCGCCGGCTGCTGCCGCCCATCGAGCGCTTCTTTCAATTCCAAGCCACGCGCATGGATCGCTATATCGTTGCCTTCTACGACAGCGAGGTCGGCGGCCATTTCCAGCGCCACCGCGACAACGAGAATATCGGCGCGCAGCATCGCCGCTTCGCCGTCTCGATCAATCTCAACAAGGATTTCGAGGGCTGCGATCTAATCTTTCCGGAGTTCGGCCGCAAGACCTATCATCCGCCGATGGGCGGCGCCGTCGTATTCTCCTGCGGCGCCTTGCATCAGGTCACCCCGGTGACGCGCGGGCGCCGCTACGCGTTCCTCGCCTTCCTCTATGGCGAGGCCGACGCGGCGCTGCGCGAGGCGAACAATGCCAAGCTCCACGCCGGCGCCGCGCAATACAAGGTCGAGTCCGACCGTCTGTTCGTCGAGCCGAGCCCAGCGCCCGCGAAGGCCACCGCCTGATTGCCAGTAGACATGCCGCCGCGGCGGCGGCCGATCAGCCGGTCACCGCCGACAGATAATTCACCAGGCTGAGCTGCGCCAGCCGCGCCGTGACCGACATCGACGCCGACAGGCTGTTCTGCAACGTCAAGATATCCTCGCCGATTTGATTCTGGTTCACGCCGTCGATGTTCTGCAACATATCCTGCAATGTCGTTTGCGTTTGCGTATTCAGCGTGCCCGCATTGCTGACAGTGGTCTGGACGTTGGCGAGATCGGCCTCGATATCGCTAACTGTCTGGGTGCCCGGCGGCCCGTCGAGGTTCGTCGCAACGTCTTGGCTTAGCGCCTGATAATTCGCCTGGGCATTGGGATCGGTCGCCGAATAGGTGGTCGCCGCGAGCACGGCGACATTGGCGACTAGAGTGGTGAGCGCTTGCTCATTGGCACGCATGCCGTAATCGATGCTCATGCCCGGCCCGACTTGCGCGGTCGCAGTTTGCAGCGCCGGCGTGCTGCCGTTCTCACCTGTGTACCAGAACACGGTATTTGCCGTGGTGCCGTTCACCAGGCCGGTGGAGGTGTCCGGCGGCGAGCCGTTTACGCGCAGCGGCGGATCGCTAAAGAAGTCATTGGCCGCCGCCATCGCCGAGGCGGCCGGGAGCGCCGTCTGCGTCAGCCCGGTGATGGCGGTCGTCAAGGCCGTCTGCAGATTGGTCGCGGTGTCCGAAGGTAACGTGCCGATGGTGAACTGGTTGGCGCCCGGCGGCGAATTCGTTGTCGCCTGCAGCGAAATGGTTTGCGTCGAGCCATCCGGAAGCGTGAGTTGGAATTGGATCGAGTCGCCCGAATTCGGATTGGAAGCGAGATCGACCGAGATCGATGCCGGCGAACCCGATGGCCCAGCGACCGTTGCGCCCGTCAGACTTGAATCTACCCCGGTAAGCTGAAAGCCGAATGGCGTGCCGTCCTGACTGAGCGTCAGGGTAGAACCCGAGCCGCCACCTATGGCGGTACTCAAATGACCGAGACCGCTGACGCCGAGGTCGGCCTGCTGACGTTCCGAGATCACTTGGGTCAAACCGGCCTGGGCGCCATTGCCATTGAGAATGTCCGAGGCACTGGCGACTGACGGCTGGTTGGTCGCACTACCGGAAAAAATGTAGTTGCTGCCGACCTGGGTATTGAGCAGCGACACGATATTGTCGAGCTGGACTGCAGCGGAGGCCTGGGTCGTCGTCTGGCCGTCACTGTTGAGCTGGAATGCACTTTGCTGATTGATCGCCTGCACCGTCGAACTGCCGGCCGTTCCGAGCTGAGTCAGTACCGACTGCGCAAGGCTCAGCGTGGTGCCGACCGTCGTCGCCGTGCTGCTATAGCCGGTGAGAGCCGAAAGCTGCGCGTTGAGCGACAGTGCTATGCCGGCTTGCGATTGCAGGCCGGAATAGGTCTGCGCCGCCTGCCCGCTCGCCAGTTCCTGACTCAGCGTGTTGAGCTGGTTCATCAAATTGTTCTGGGCCATCACATTGGCCGCAGTAATCGATCCCGGTCCGGTGATGCTCATGACAGGACCTGCATCAACGTCGACATCATCTGCTGGACGGTCGACATCACCCGGGCGTTGGCGCCGTAGGCGTTCTGCAGCGCGATCAGGTTCGACATTTCGGTGTCGATATTGACGCCAGATTGATCGTTGAACCGCTGCTGGAGGGCGGTGAGGACAGTGTCCTGACCCTGCTGCAAATTGGTCGCGGCGTTCGCCGCCTGCGACTGCTGGCTGACGAAGGCACTCATGTATTGCGACAGCGTGCCGCTATAGGGCGTCGTGCTGGTGCCGAGGCCGGTTGTCGGTGAATAGGTCAGCACCGCATCGGTTATCTGGTTGAGGAGGAAATTCGGCCGAGTTGGATCTCCCGACGCGGTATTTGCCGCATAGGCGATCAAAGCCGACGGCGACGCGACCAGCGCCGGATTGACCTGGATCGCTCCAGCGAGACCCGTGGTCTGCGAGCCGCCGGCGGTTATGGCGCCGGTAATCGGCTGACCGTCATCGGTAAACAGCGGCAGTTGCGCGCTGCCGCTCTGCAACGAGGTAACGGTCGAGGTCGCCGACAGCGAATTGACGACATTGCCGGCGCCATTGTTGAGCACCTGCAATACGGTGCCGGACGGATTGGAGAATTGCAGGTTCGTGCCAAGCGCGGCATTGAGCTGCGACACGACCGAACTCATGCCGGCAGAAAGATTAACTCCCACTATGGGATTGGTCGCATTGGCCGGCTGCGCCGGCAGCGTGCCGCCGGCGCCCAACGCGACAATGGTGACGGTGTGCGAGTTGTTCTGCGCATCCGTATAGGTGAGCTGGACGGTGTTGCCTGCGGACAAGCTGCCAACATCGACGCTAAAGCCGGCTTGCGAGCCGGACGTCACCGCGGTGCCGGACGTCGTTTGGTTCGACAATGCCTGCGACATCTGGTTCGCCAACTCGTCGAGCTGGGTCTGCGCCTGCGGCAAGATAGTGTCGCGCATCTGCAGGTAAGCGCCGATCTGGCCCGATTGAATGGCGTTGCTGGCGACCAGATCGGTGGTGACACCGCCCGGCGATGTCAGGGTTATGGTACCAACGGTGTCCTGACTGGGATTGGCGCTCCATTGCGATGTTGCCGTCAATGTTCCGATACCGTTGAATGACAATTGCGCGGCTTGGTTACTGGCGACCAATTGCTGGCCGGTCCCGGTGAAAACGGAAATTTGATTGTTGCTCCCCTGCACCACGGTCACGTTCATGAGCTGCGATAGCTGCGTGATGTCCTGGCCGCGCTGATCCTCGAGCGTCGCCGTGGAACTGTCCGGCGAGGCGGCCACGAGCTGCTGATTGATTTGCGCGATCTGCTGCAGGGCGGTATTGGCGGTTTGCACGTCGTTGGCGATGCCGGCTTCGGCCTGGCTGCGCAGCTGTTGGATGCTGGCCGTCATCGAATTGAGGTTTTGCGCCATGCCTTGCGCGGCGCTAACGACCGCGCTCTGCGCCGAATACGAGCTCGGGCTGGTCGAGAGAGCCTGCAACGCGCTGGTGAAATTGTTGAAGATCGCGTCGAACGACGTGGACGATCCCGGAGTGCCGTAAATCTGCTGCAGTTGCTGATATAGCTGCGAGGTGGTGTCGGCGTATGAATCGCCTGACGTTTCGGTCCACAGCTGGCTCTGCAGCAGAGTATTGAGATCGCGATTGACGCCGGTAACGTCGACGCCCGCCCCGGTTTGGCCGGAGACCCCGACCTCGACCTGATTGACGCTCTCGTCGACGTAGCCCGGCGTATTGGCATTCGCCACGTTGCCGGAGACTACCGCCAGCGCTTGCTGCGTGACGTTGACGCCCGCCACCGCGGCGGACAGCGCCTGATTGATGCTCATGGCGGCGACCGGGCGAGCTCACCGAGTCCAATCATTGGATCACTTGCAGCAAACTCTGGATCATCTGGTTCGCCGTCGTCATGACTCGGGCATTGGCCGAATAGGCCTGCTGCGCCACGATCAAATTGCTGAACTGCGTCGAGATATCGACGTTGGAAGATTCCAGAGAACTGCCGTCGATCTTGCCGGTGGCGCCGTAAATCGGCGGGCCGGAATCGGCAGTTGCAGCATAGGCACCGCCGTTAAGCGCCTGCAGCGAATCCTCACCGTTGAACGTCGCCAGCGTAATCTGCGCCAACGGGATGGTTTGCCCGTTGGTGAAAGTGCCGACCACGCGGTTCTCGCTGTCGACCGCGACCGACTGCAGCTGCCCCGCGGCAAAGCCGTTTTGCTGGAGTTGGGTGACTTGTGCGGTGCCGCTGGTATTGGCGAACTGGGTCAAGCCATTGCTGCCGAAATTGATCTCGACGTTGTTCAGCGTGTCACCATTGACGGTCAGAGCCGGTATATTGAACGCACTTGATGTCGGCTGGACGAGCTGTCCGCTGGAATTGAAGACGAAGTTTTGGCCCACGTTCTGCCAGGCGGATTGCGTGCCGGTCGCACTGGAATTGGTCTGATAGAACAAATTCCAAGTGCTGCCGCCGGAACTGTCGCTGACTTGTGCCCAGCGGAATTGAATATTAAGTGGGTTGCCCTCGCTGTCGTAGGCGGTGATGGACCCGCCGCTGATCGATTGGTTGGTAAAGGTCGTCAGATCGCTGCCGATGACGGTGCCGTTACCCGGCGCGACTGACGGAGTTTGGATACCAAAGATCGAGGGCGATGCAGTGCCGCCGACGGCGAGGGTCGCTGTCGGGTCGGTCGCCACCAAGCTGATATTGCCATTAGCCGTGTTCACCGAACCAATCACGCCGGTCAGGTTCTGCACAGCAGTCTGCAATTCACCCATTGTCTCGACGTCACCCGCCCCGGTGCCGAAGGTGATGGTCTGCGCCGCACCGCCGCCGACTGAAACGGTCAGTGTTTTCCCGCTCAATCCCTGGGTCAGCAGGTTGGTCGGCGGGAACGAATTGTTTGCGGCGCCGAAGCCGAGATCGGAGGCATCATTGGCGCCGCTGCCGCTGACCGAGATCGTTGCCGTATCATTGTTCCCGGTCAGCACGATATTGCCCCCGGCGAGTGACGCAGTCACCGCGGCGTTGCCCGCCCCGCCGGAGTTGATGGCGTTAATCAGATCGCCCACGGTGCTGGTATTGGTGACCGTATAATCCGTCGTGTTGGTGCCATCACCAATCGAAACAGTGTCGTTAGCCGCAAGACCCAGCGACGTCAGCGTGGTGGCGTCGGTGAGACTGCCCACTGTACCGGTCCCGGTTGCCGCAGCGTCCGGCAACAGCGCGGCACCGGTGCCGATAATTTCCGATCCGGCGATCGGATCGTTGGCATAATCGCTGGGATTGACTGTCCCGGAAGTGGGCGCGCTCGGCAGGTTCGCCTCATAGGTGACCGCGGTGGTCTCCTGCGCCGGGATGAAATTGTTTTGAAACTGCAAAACCTGCGGAACGCTGCCCTCGGGATTCCCAGTGGTAGCATTGACCGGGATACCCATGAGATAATATCCGGCGCTGTTGACCAGATTGCCGTTGTCGTTGAGCTGAAAATCGCCGGCTCTGGTGAAATCGGTGACGCCGGAAAAGACCGGCTGGTTATCGGTGAAGCCTGTCGGTTGGGCGACCACGAACCAGCCGTCGCCGTTAATCGCCATATCCGTCGAGACTTGCGTCGAGTTGATAGTGCCCTGGACCGTATTGGTCGCAACCGAGCTGGCGATGACGCCGTCCGCGGTTTGCTGGTTCTGCGACGCTTGGGAGACCAGATCCTGAAAGCTGGTGTCGGTCTCTTTGTAACCTGTGGTCTGCGAGTTTGCGATGTTGCCGGAAATATTCTGTAGGGCGAACGATTGTGCCTGTAGACCAGCCACTGCGGTGGTCAACGCATCGAAGATACCCATTGACGTGTCTCCAACTCGAGCTCAACGCGACAGCGGCGGACAGCCGCACTCGGAGCCGAAGACAGCAAACGGCGTGCCATCAAATTATGACATGATTTCAATGCCTTACCATCGTGCCACGGTTCTCCATGGTACAGTTCTGCCGGTTTGCGGGCAAAAATTGCCGAGGCGCCGAGCGTTTGTGCCATATCGACTCGACGTCGCGGTGCGCACGACGGTCTCTTGTAAGCGCCGAGTTCGACATGATCTAATTTCGCAAACATCAAGCGAGTGGAATTTCATGCGTTTCGAAGGCACCAGCGGCTACGTCGCCACGGACGACCTCAAAGTTGCGGTCAATGCGGCGATCGTCCTGGAGCGGCCGCTCTTGGTCAAGGGCGAGCCTGGCACCGGCAAGACCGTGCTGGCGATCGAGATCGCCAAGGCGCTCGCCGCGCCCTTGATCGAATGGCACGTCAAATCGACCACCAAGGCTTTGCA
>JBAQAB010000319.1:0-3699 GCA_049285535.1 Xanthobacteraceae bacterium | reverse complement strand
TGACATTGATGTCCTTGACCTGCACGCCGGCGGTGCGCAGCGCCTGGCGGATTGCCGCATAGCGCGTCGGCGCCGCCAGCCAGGTGTTCTCCCATGGCATGTGCAGATTGTAATAGATCGCGTCCTTCCGCATCGAAATCGCCTTGATGCGCACCAAAGGATTCCAATGCAGCCCGCCCATCAGCCGGGTGAATTCGCCGAAGCGGCCTTCGGGAAAGGTCCAGCCGGTCGGCAGAATTTCCGCTTCCAGCACGATTTCTGCGTCGGCGATGTAAGGCATGTCGATGGTAGCGCAGGGCGCGAGTTGTACCCCCTCGCCGCGGATGCCGCCGGCGATCGCCATCTCGTCGACGCCGAGCGGCGCGCGATAGCCGGAGCCGGTGATCTCGATCGGGTGGGTGCCGATCGAGATCGAGATCGGCAGCGGTTCGTTGCGGGCGAGCGCGCGCTGCGCGAACAGCCGCATATTGTTCGGCGTGACGATGTCGATGCCGGTCAGCGCCTTTTCCTTGACGATGAAGCGGTAGATGCCGGAATTAAAACCGAGCTCGGGATCGCGCGCGATGACGACGCCGGCGGTGATCATCGGGCCGCCGTCGTAGATCGACGACATCGGGATCGGCAGCTTGTAGAGATCGACGTCGTCGCCGACGAGCGTGACCTCGCGCGCCGGCGAGGTTTTGACGTATTGCGGCGGGATCGGCTTGACGATGGCGGCGGCAAGCTTCTGCTCGATCTCGGCGAAATTTTCGCAGGCGAGCGCCGCGGTGGCGCGCTCGCGGGTGCGGATGATGCCGGACACCACCGGCATGGCGTAACCGATCACGTTATGGAAATAGAGCGCGGTCGTGGCCTGATCGACCAGCGTGGCGATATGGCGGATATCGACCGGCTGATGCAGGTCGACGAGCTCGCCGGTCTGCCGCAGCCGGTCGATGAATTGGCGGAAGTTTTCCTGCATCGCTGGTCTCTGGTCTCGCATCCGATGGGCCGAAAGACCTTTATATCGGGATATCCCTCGGGCCGTCATGCCCGGCCTTGTGCCGGGCATCCACGTCTTCCTTGTCCGCGAAATTCAAAAGGCGTGGATGGCCGGGACAAGCCCGGCCATGACGACTGAGCCTAGTGCCCGGGTTCCCGCCCGGCGTTTTTGCCGTAAGCTTGGCCCGTGAGCGAGAGCCAAACCCTGTTTGCGGCGCTGCGCGATGTGGCCGATGCCGAGGCCGCGGCGGCCATCGAGCGGCTGGTCGAGACCGGCGCCGACCGCGACCTTGTCCGCATCAATGTGCTGGCGTTTGCCGCCGCGCACGGCCTCGACGAGGAGGCCACCATCGCGGCGTTCCTGCATGCGGCGCAGCTCGGCATCTTCGAATTGTCGTGGGACGTGCTGTGCCCGACCTGCCGCGGCGTGCTCGATGTCACCGCCTCGCTCAAGGACGTGCACAAAGCGCCCTATGAATGCGCGCTGTGCAGCCGCTCGTTCGAAGTGTCGCTCGACGAGATGGTCGAGGTGGTGTTCACCGTCAGCCCGCGCGTCCGCAAGATCGCCGCGTACGAGCCGGGGAGCCTGCCGTTCTGGGACTATTACCGGCAAGTGTTCTGGAGCTCGGCCGTCGATCTCTCCGACGCCGACCTGGAAAAGCTGATCGCGGAGTTCACGCTCGATGCCCGCGTGCTCGGCCCCGGCGAAACGGCGACCGTCGACCTGCAGGTGCCGGAGGGCTGGGTCATCGTGTTCGAGCCGGTGTCGCATTTCGGCCATTACATGAAAGTCGCAGCCGAACGCGCCGCGGGCGTGCAAGAGCTGGCACTGGTCTTCGAAGGCGCCGGCGCGCCGACCTTGACGACGCCGATGCGGGTCGGCCCGGTGCGGCTGACCATGACCAACCGCACCGCAACGCGCGCCCTGCCGGTGGTGTGGATCGAGAGCGCGGGCTACGACGCGCTGGTCGGCCAGCGCCGGCCCAACCTGACCGCCAAGCGCATCTTCACCAACCAGACCTTTCGCGACCTCTATCGCACCGACACGCTTGCGGTCGATCAGGGCATCAAGATCGTCAGCCTCACCTTCCTGTTCACCGATCTCAAAGGCTCGACCGAGCTTTACGCCCGCGTCGGCGATCTGGTCGCCTACGAGCTGGTACGCCAGCATTTTCATCTGCTCACCGATATCGTGGCGGCGCACGGCGGCGCCGTGGTCAAGACCATCGGCGACGCGGTGATGGCGACCTTTCCGACGCCCGACCGCGCGCTGACCGCGGCGCTGCGCATGCGCGATGCGATCGGCGGCGTCGGCAGCGACACGCGCAAGGAGGATTTGTTGCTCAAGATCGGCATCCACGAAGGTCCTTGCCTCGCGGTGATGCTCAACGACCGGCTCGATTATTTCGGCCAGACCGTCAATATCGCGGCGCGCGTGCAGGGGCTCGCCACCTCGCGCGCGATCTTCGCCACCAAGCCGGTGGTGGAGTATCCGCAGTCGGCGGCGCTCTTGGCGGCCGCCGGCATCGCGCCGCGGCCGCAGAACGCGGCGCTCAAGGGCGTTGCCGGCGAAGTCGCGGTCTATGAGATCCCCTGAGCGGCGTTTGCCGAACGCGTGCGGCTGGACTAGGCAGAGGCCTCTCGCCATTGTCATCATCCGCGCATGACAAGAAAGAACGCGAAGGAATACAGGAACGATGAAAGCCTTAGTGCTGCGCCGCCATGGCGGCCTCGACGATCTCGACGTCGTCGGCGATTACCCGACGCCGCAGCCTGACGATGGCGAAGTGGTTATCCGCGTGCGCGCGGCGTCGTTCAACTATCACGACGTGTTCACCATGCGCGGCATGCCGGGCATCAAGGTGCCGCTGCCGGTGGTTATCGGGCTCGATATGGCGGGCGAGATCGCCGAACTCGGCCCGGGCGTGCAGCGCTGGAAGCTCGGCGACCGCGTGCTGGTCAACCCGGTGAACAAGAAGAAAGGCCTGATGGGCGAGATGCTCGACGGCGGCATGGCGGAATATTGCCGCGTCGCCGCGGAGCAGCTGGTGGCGATGCCGGCCGGCGTGAGCTTCGAAGACGCCGCGGCGCTGCCGGTCGCCTACGGCACCGCGCACCGCATGCTGATTACCCACGGCACGATCAAAGCTGGCGACAAAGTCCTGGTGCTCGGCGCCTCGGGCGGCGTCGGCACCGGCTGCGTGCTGCTGGCGAAAATGCTCGGCGCCGAGGTCATCGCCTGCGCCTCGAGCGACGAAAAGCTCGAGCGGCTCAAAGCGCTCGGTGCCGACCATGGCGTCGACTACACCAACACCGACTGGTCGAAATGGGCGGTGGAAAAATACGGCAAACCGCAGCGTCGGACCTACGACGGCGGCGTCGATGTAGTGATCAATTTCACCGGCGGCGACACCTGGGTGCCGTCGCTGCGCTGTCTCAAGCGCGGCGGCAAGCTCTTGGTCTGCGGCGCCACCGCCGGCTACGACCCCAAAGAGGATCTGCGCTACGTGTGGAGCTTCGAATTGCAGGTCATCGGCTCCAACAGTTTTTACGACGACGACCTCGCGGCCTTGATGACGCTGATCGCCGCCGGCAAGATCAAGCCGGTGATCGACAAAGTGCTGCCGCTCGAAGGCGCGCGCGAAGGCCTGCGCCTGATCGCCGACCGCGAGGTGATCGGCAAAGTGGTGGTGACGCCATGACTTTCTCCGTCATGCC
>JBAQAB010000318.1:0-27597 GCA_049285535.1 Xanthobacteraceae bacterium | reverse complement strand
GTGTTAGTGGTTGTACGGGGATCGTTTGAGGCCGCCGGGCATTTCATTGGGGGATGAGATCATGGCGCGAATAGTCTTGTTTGCCGTCCGAGACGGCGTCTTTGCGCTGGCCTTGCTTACGGCCGGTTTTGCCGCGCCGGCGCGCGCGCAAAACGCCGCGATCGACGATCTCAAGGGCAAAATTTTCGATGCCACGATGGCGCAGCAAACCTTCGCCGGCGGGCTCCGGCATTGCAGCGAGTTGAACGGCGCAAATTTTTATTTCCAGCCGCGCGATCGCGTTCTTAATCTCGAGGACTATCACCGCTCGTTGGACAATCTAGCGCTGCAGGGGGTTTTCAATCCGGAAACCCACAAGCCTTGGAATCAGCAAGACGCCGACAAGCGCTGGGCGCAAGTCCAACAAGACGCCGTGACGGATCGAGCCAATTGCGCGCTGGTGGCAAGCCTGCCCGACCTGCAGAAGAAACTCCAAGCGCTGCAGCAGCAAGCGGCATCGTCGCCAAACCCGCAAAGCAAAAAGTAACGGCCGCTCGGCCGCCCGCGCCATCCGCAATTTCGTGCATTCGCGTTGCCGCGCCGGCCACACAGCGCGGGGCAAGTCATTCGCTTTTGCCCGTGGTAGAACGAGGCGCCCGGCTATCAAGGCACCGATTAGAGAGGATACGGCATGGATTGGACTGCACGACGCGAGCGGCTGCGCGCCATCATCGCGGGACCGCGTTGTATATATCCCGGATCGGTGTTCGATCCGATCTCGGCCCGCATTGCCGAAGACCTCGGCTTCGAAGCCGGGATGTTCGCCGGCTCGATCGCTTCATTCACGGTGCTCGGTGCGCCGGACATCATCGTGCTGACGCTGACCGAATTCGCGCAGCAGGCTTACCGTATCAATCGCGCCGGCAAGCTGCCGCTCCTGGTCGACGCCGATCACGGCTACGGCAATGCGCTCAACGTCAAGCGCACGGTGGAAGAACTGGAAACCGCCGGCGTCGCCGCCTTGACGATCGAGGACACCGCGCTGCCGACGCCCCATGGCGCGAGCGCAGCGACGCTCATTCCCGTCGCCGAAGGCGTCGGCAAGATGAAAGCGGCGCTGGCCGGCCGGCAAGATAAGCGGCTGGTTGTCGTCGGCCGCACCAGCGCCATGGCGATGACCGGCATCGAGGACGCCATCGCGCGGATGAAGGCCTATGAGGCAGCGGGCGTCGACATGCTGTTTCTCGTCGGCGTAAAGACGCGCGCGCAACTCGACGCGGTCGCCGCCACGGTGAAACTGCCGCTGTTTCTCGGCGGCGCGGGCGCCGAGCTTTACGATCTCGACTATCTTTCCGCGCGCAATGTCCGCGTCTGCCTGCAAGGCCATATGCCGTTCATGGCGGCAGTCAACGCCGTGCACGAAACGCTCAAAGCGCTGCGCGCCGGCACGCCGCCGGCCGATCTCAAGGGACTGGCGTCGCCCGAATTGATGAAACAGGTCACGCGCCAGGCCGACTATGCCAAGTGGTCCAAGGAATTTCTCAATGCCGGGCTGTCGTGACGTTGACCGGCGGGCCATGGGGCTTGATCCGCGGCCGTACAGTGGACAAATTGCTTATAACGACGCGGAACGCTGCAATCGGATTTGTCCGGATGTTGCTGCCGCCCCATTTCGGCTAGAGGCTCCTGTGGTCGACCGCCGCGAGCGAAGGAACATGCGATGCCATCCGTGAGCGATTGGAAGGTGCCATCCTCCGCGCAACCGAAGGCGGACGATTATAGCTACGACCTCGAGCAGGCTTTGTCGTGCGTGGTCGGTTTGCGAACCATCGTGCCCCCGGACGCCTTCACCGCCGACACGCTGGGTACCGAACGCGCCGGCAACGGCGTCTTCATTCGCGGCAACGGTCTCGTTCTCACCGTCGGCTATTTGATTACCGAAGCAGAGACGCTGTGGATCACGCTGAACGACGGCCGCTCGGTGCCGGGCCACGTGCTCGGCTACGATCAGGAGACGGGCTTCGGACTGGTGCAGGCATTGGCCAAGCTCGACGTGCTCGCGCTTGAAATCGGCGACTCGACCGCGGCGTCGATGGGCGAACGCATCGTGGTCGGCGGCTTCGGCGGCCGTCATCGCTCGGTCGCCGCACGCATCGTCGCCAAGCAGGAATTCGCCGGCTACTGGGAATATGTGCTCGACGAAGCGATCTTCACCGCGCCGGCGCATCCGAATTGGGGTGGCACCGCGCTGATCGGTCCGGCCGGCGAACTCCTCGGCATCGGCTCGCTGCAGCTGCAGCACGCCGCCGAGAAGGGCCAGACGCAAAATATCAACATGATGATTCCGATCGACTTGCTGAAGCCGATCGCCGACGACCTGATGAAATTCGGCCGGCGTAATGCGCCGCCGCGGCCGTGGCTGGGTCTCTATGCGACCGAAGTCGAGAATCGGCTCGTTGTCGTCGGGCTCGCCGATGGCGGGCCGGCGAAGAAAGCGGATTTGCGGACCGGTGATATTATCTTGTCGGTCGCCGGCAAGGACGTGCGCGACCTCGCCAGCTTCTTCCGGGGCATCTGGGCGCAAGGCGCGGCCGGCGTCGAGGTCCCGATTTCGATCTACCGCGACGGCGAGACGATGGAGCTGCGCGTGAAATCAAGCGAGCGCAATCGGTTTCTCAAAGGACCGAGTTTGCATTGAGGCCGTTTCCCGGACGCGGTGCAGCGCGCAGCGGTGCACCGCTGATCCGGGATCGTATCAAGCTCGGAATTTGAAACGGTCCCGGTTCTGCAGCGCACCACTGCGTGCTGCGCTGCGCCCGGGACACGGTTTCCTGTTAGGGCTCCTCGAACAACGCCTTCAATCCTTCTCGATAGGTCGGATAGCGCAGCACGACGTCAAGCTCGCGCTTGAGTTTGGCGTTGCGTACACGCCGGCATTCCTGCCAAAAGCTCAGCGCCAGCGGCGACATCGACGGCGCTGCTTCGGCGAAGGGGATTTCCGGCGGCGGCGCGACGCCGAGAAGCTGCGCCGCGAAGACCAGCGGATCGCCGGGCGGCGACGGCTCGTCGTCGGCGACGTTGAAAATGCCGGACGCGGGACCTGCGAACGCGGCATCGATCGCCTGCCCGATGTCGGCGACATGAATGCGGTTGAAGATTTGCCCCTGCTTGACGATGCGGCGCGCGCTGCCGCGCGTGATCTGCAGAAGCGCATTGCGCCCCGGTCCGTAGATGCCGGCGAGACGCAAGATAGCGACGGCAACGCCGCGGCGCGCGCCAAAGTCCTGCCAAGCCCGCTCGGCCGCAAGCCGTTCGCGGCCGCGTGCCGACTCGGGGCCTGGCGGCGTTTCCTCGTCGACCCAATCGCCGCCGCGGTCACCGTAGACGCCAATCGTGGACAGATAGACGATCGAACGCAGATGCTGCGCCCGTGCGAACGCGTCGCCGCAAGTGCGCAGCACCGGATCGCCGCCGGCGTCCTGCGGGATCGAGATCAATGCCGCGTCAGCCACTTCGATCGCCCGCTGCAGCTTGGGTGACGCCGACTGCCCGTCGAAAACGAGCGCCTGCAATCGCCCATCGTCATGCGCATTCAACTCCGCCGCGCGTTCTTCGCTGCGCATGGTGCCGGCGATGCGATCGAATTTTTGCCTGAACGCGGCGACGTAATGCTCCGCCGAATAGCCCAATCCGAGGCAAATGAGCTGGGACATTGACGTCAGCGCTCTCTTGCCGCCGTCCATTCGTCGATCACGTCCGCCTCGGATTCGGCCGCTACGCGTTTCGCCGCTTCTCGTTCGAACCGATTCCGGTCGAGCCGGCCGAGCGCCCAGACCGCCGCGCCGCGCACCAGCGGCGATTCATCGTCAAGCAGCCGCTCGGCTTCGTCCGCGAGCGAGGCATCATCTGAATTGCCGATCGCGATCAGCACGTTGCGAACGAAGCGCCCGCGGCCGATGCGTTTGACCGGGCTCTTTGCGAACAACGCGCGGAACGCGGCATCATCGAGCCGAACCAGATCGGCAAGCCGCGGCGCGTGCAGTGTTTCGCGTGCCGCAAGCTTCGCTTCGCGTCCGGCGACGGCAAATTTGTTCCACGGACACACTGCAAGACAGTCGTCACAGCCATAGATGCGGTTGCCCATCAGCTCGCGGAATTCGCGCGGGATCGGACCTTTATGCTCGATGGTGAGGTAGGAAATGCAGCGCCGGGCATCGAGCTGGTACGGCGCCGGGAAAGCCGCCGTCGGGCAAACATCGAGGCAGGCATGGCAGTTGCCGCAATGATCGGTCTCTGCCGGATCCGGCGGCAGATCGAGCGTGGTGAGGATGGCGCCGAGGAACAGCCACGAGCCGAATTGCCGCGACACCAGATTGGTGTGCTTGCCCTGCCAGCCGATCCCGGCCGCGGCGGCCAGCGGCTTTTCCATCAGCGGCGCGGTGTCGACAAAGACTTTGATGTCGCCGCCGCCATTGTCGATCAGCCAGCGTCCGAGCGCTTTCAGCCGCGGCTTGATCAGCTCGTGATAGTCGTCGCCGCGGGCATAGACGGAAATGCCGCCGCGCGTGCGGTCCTTGAGAATGGCCAGCGGATCGTCGTCGGACCCGTAATTGAGCCCGAGCATAACGACCGAATGTGCCTGCGGCCACAGCGCTTGCGGATCGGCGCGGCGCTCGGCATTGGCCGCCATCCAATCCATGTCGCCGTGCGCGCCCAGGCTGAGAAATTCGCGCAGCCGCTCCGCCGCAACCGGGATCGCATCCGGCCGCGCGATGCCGACCGTATCGAAACCTTGTGCATGTGCGGCGTCGACCAGCGCCGCCTTGAGCGCCGCCGGAGTCAGAAATCGAGATTGGCGTAGCTTGGCGACGGCGGCAGGCCGGGCAACGCTTCGTCGAGCAGCGTCCGGAACGACGGCCGGGATTTGATCCGCGCGTACCAGTTCCTGGCGGTCTCGTCTTCGTCCCACGGCACATCGCCCAGATAATCGGCGACGGACAAATGCGCCGCCGCGGCCAGATCGGCATAGGTCAAGGTATCGCCGGCGAGCCAATCGCGCGTACGAACAAGCCAGCCGATATAGGCTAAATGGTACCTGATGTTGCTCTTTGCAGCACGCAGCGTTTCCATGTCGGGCGAGCCGCCACCGCCACTCGCGGGGATGTAGCGCTTATAGACGCGCTCCCGGGCCAGCGCGCCCGAGACTTCCTCGAAAAACTTGTCGTTGAACCAGCTCATCAGCCGGCGCACCTCGATGCGTCCGCCGAGGTCCGCCGGCAACAGCCGGAACTCGGCGAGCGTGAGCCCGCGGGTCTCGTCCAGATATTCGGCGATGACGCCGGCGCCCGGCACCGGCGGCACGCCCTCCTCGACGAGAACCGGCGTGGTATCCGCCGGATTGAGCTGGAGGAATTCCTCGCGCCGTTCCCACACCCGCTCTTCAACCAGGCGCGGCGGCAGCCCGTATTCTTCGAGCGCCAGCCGCACGAAGCGGGAATGCGGGCAAATCGGATGATGGAACAGCGTCAGCATGAGCTTATGAGTTTTGTTCGAATCCTATTCTTGCGTCAAAAGGTTGACGGACTTGGAAGCCGATTGACACCTTATTGGCAACGGCGGCGCAGCCGGGGGATCGTCAGGCCAGCCACCCCGTCGCCACGCCAACGAGGATGACGATGCCGAGCAAGAACCGATAGATGACGAACGGCCAGCTTGAATAATTCTCCAGTATTTTCATCAGGCCCCATATCGCGAAGAAGGCCGATACGGCGGCTACCCCGATACCAACGATCAGGACCGACCAGGCGTACCAATCAAGATGGATTTTGTGGAGTTCCCACAACTCTTTGAACCCGGCCAGAGCGATTGCCGGCAGACCGAGCAGGAAGGACAGGCGCGCGGCCTCGTCGCGCTTGAAACCCAGCATCAGCGCCGCGGTCAATGTCGAGCCGGAGCGGGAAACGCCCGGGATAAGGGCGCCGGTCTGTGCCAGCCCCACGACAAGCGCGTCGACGATGGTTGCCTTCTCGATGGTGCGCCGATGCCGGGCCCAGATCTCGGCAATCGCCAGAAGCACCGCCATCGCGATGCAGGCCCAGCCGATGACGCTGATGGCGCGCAGCGGCGAATTGCAGGTGTTGAGGACCTTCGCCAGCGCCAAGCCGGCGATGCCGATCGGAATAGTCGCAAGCACGATCCACAGCGCAAATTGGAAGGAGCGATCGCGGAAATTGCCGCGAAGGGCGGCGGCGATCGAATTGACCGCCAAATCTCGCACGTCCGTCCAGAAATAGCTCACCACCGCGCCAAGTGCGGCAAGCTGCATCGCGGCCGAGAAGGCGGAGCCCGGGTCCGGCCAGCCGAGCACGGCGGGAACCAGGCGCATATGTGCGGTCGACGAGATCGGCAGTAATTCGGTGATGCCCTGCACCACGCCGAGAATGGCGACCTTGCCGTAACCTAACGCCACGAAGCCGATATCGACGCCCTGTGTGCAAGCTGCGGACATGGTCACATCGTCTTTTTAAATTGTGGTGTGCGCGGCAGCCGAATCGACGTGTCTAGTGTAGCGGGACCGTCCCGAAACGCCGATATCATTTGACGGCTTATGCCGTGTGCGGATTGAACTGGCCGGTCTTGCGAAAGCGCCAAAGATAAGTCGGCACGATCGCCTCGATCGATTCCGGAATCATACCCAGTCCTTCGAGGGTGCGGCCGTCGTGCTTGGCCGCATCGGACACCACATTGTCGGCCTTGAGCAATTCGACCTGATCCGGCGTGATCGGCGGCTTCGGCAGGAACTGCAGGACCATCGCTTGCAGCGTCAAGAGCGGAAAGGGAACGGGCACCAGCAGGCGGCGGCGTTGCGTGGTGGCGAGCACGAACTCCATCAATTCCTTGAAGGTGCGCAGACCCGGCCCGCCAAGCTCGTAGATCGCGCCGGCCCGCAGGTCGCCGTCGACCGCTTTGGCGACGGCTTCGCCGACATCGCCGGCAAACACCGGCTGCATACGGCTGTGGCCGCCGCCGGGCAACGGCAGCGCCGGCGAGAGTCGCGCCAGCGCGGCGAAACGGTTGAAGAAATCGTCCTCGGGGCCGAACACGATCGACGGCCGCATGATGATCGCTTCGCTTTGCGCGGCCAGCACGCGCTGCTCGCCTTCACCCTTGGCCCGCGCGTAACGCGAGGCCGCCGAAGCGTCGGCGCCGATGGCGGAGACGTGAACGAGCGCCGCGCCGACGTCCTTGGCGGCAGTTGCCACCGCTTCGGCACCCACCGTCATCACGGCGTCGAAACGCTGGTTACCATGCTCGAACAGGATGCCGACCAGATTGACCACCGCGTCAGCGTCGCGCACTGCGGCCGCAACCGAATCCGGGTAGCGCAAATTGGCCTGCACTGCATGGATCTGGCCGACCCGGCCCATCGGCCGCAAATGGCCGCAAAGCTCGGGGCGGCGCACCGCGACGCGGATGCGATAGCCGCGATTGGCCAGCGCCCGCACCACGTGGCGGCCGAGAAAACCCGAGCCGCCGAACACGGTGACCAGCGTTTCAGACTTGCTCTTGATCGCCATATGTACCCGCCATTTGTCGCGAAATAGCTGATCGCTTTCCCGCTGTATAGTGGATTACGAGGTAGCCCGCATTCCGTATCAGAAATAACCCATTCGATTGACAAGGGGACGACCGCTTTCGTACCTATCCCCGTTCAGCCCACCCGTGCTTGCCCAGGTGGCGGAATTGGTAGACGCACTAGTTTCAGGTACTAGCGCCGCGAGGCGTGGAGGTTCGAGTCCTCTCCTGGGCACCAGCACGACTGCTGCTAGCTTGCTGCCGGAACTCGGTCGCTAACGAACCAAAGCGCAGCGCTGCCATCAAGATCCCACGCTGACTTCGCCGCCGGTTGCGACGCCGCGGAAGTGCCATGTGCCAGATGCGCGGAAAGTGCTGGCAGTGCCGAACGTGTCCTCCATGAACTGGATGTAGCTGATCTTCTCGCCCGTTACCTTGGCGAGTAGCGCGAAGGGGGAAGTAATCTCCTTGCCGAGCGTACGCGTTTTGTACGTAAAGCTTCCGAACATCGCGACGCTATTTTCATTGGTGATTACGTCTCTGACCTCGAATGCTTTTGTCTCCCAGACCCGGCCGATGCCGTCGAAGACATTGACGATACTCTGCGGGCCCCGGTTTGTGCCCGTCCAGGGGAGCACCTTGTGCAGTTCGGGATTGTCGAAATTCAGCGAAACATAGGTGACGTCCTCGGTGGTGAGGCCGCGAACGTGTTCGAGGTTCGTCGGGTTCGAGAGGAGCGTTTGTACTAATTCAAGCGGGGTCTTCATATGAGCCTCCAGGGCCCTCATGTACGAACGGCCAGTCGAAGAGTCAGTTATACGACGAGCGACAACGTCGCCTGCTCGTAGCGCCCGGCGCCCATTGTGCCCTCAGGGAAGATGTGATGGTCGGCGATCCACTCGAAGGATTCCTCGTAGACTTCCTTGGTATAGGGCTCGAACACCAGCCGCTCGCCCGGCCCCCAGCGCCGCGTGTCCATCTGCGCATGGAAGCGGTCGGGGAATTCGTTTTTGTAGTAATGCGTGTAAAGCTCCGGCCGCAGGTCGATGTCGCGCTGCGCCTTGCGCAAGGCGCGGAAGAATTTGCGCAAATCTTCGGGATCGGGATTGCCGTGGATCATGGTGCCGATCATGAACGTGGTGTCGATGACCTTGCGGAAGCCGAGCTGCTCGGCGAAGTAATAAGGTCCGCTGAACAGATTCACCGCCGGCGCGGTGCCGTCGATCAGCTTCTCCATACGCGCGAACAACATGCCGTCGGCGTAGTTGAGCTTGATCTCGTCCGGCTTGAGATAGGCCTCCAGCGCCTGCACGGTGGCGTAGTGGCTGCCGGATTGGTAGCCGACCGAGACCGGCACGCCGGCGAGGTCGGCGGGCGTCTTGATCTTTGAGTCGGCGGCGACGAAGATTCCCGCCGGCGCCACCGAATAGACGTCGGTATACATGCGGCCGTGGCCATTCGAGGCCGCGACATTGACGGTCCAATGGCAGGCGCAGCTGACGTTCGACTTGCGGCCTTCCTCGAACGATTGGAAGGCGCCAACCTTGTCGCCCTTGGCGTGGATTTTGCCGCCGGTGGCGCGCACCAGTTCGCGGAATTCATAGGCGAGGCCTTCGGCGCGGAAATAGCCCTTCTCCTCGGCCACCCATTCCTGCAGGCGGAAATGCGGTTCGATCAGAAACTTTGCCATGACGTCGTTCCCGGCTTTCACTCAAATCCAGGCGGCAGATTAACCGCCGCGCCAGGGCCGGGCAATCCGCGAAAATTGATCGTTAGGCCCGCGCCGGGCTGAAAATCGGAATGAAGGGGGAGTTGGCGTTTTCCTGCGGCAGCGACACGTCATCAGGCATTTTAATCATAGGGTAGGTCGCGATTGCCGTGCCTTGGAGATTTTTCCCCACGTTTGACGGATGCCAGCGAAGCTTGCGGAAATGCCGGTCAGCGTCGATATGCATCAAGACGGTCCGCGCGGAGCCATTGAATTTAAATCGGAGCGAAATCATGCAGACCCCGGCTGAAATCCAGTTTCTAGGGCTGACCGCCACTCCCGCAATTCGTGATGCCATCGACAGGCATGTGGCCGAGTTGGACCAGCGTTATGGCCGCATCACTGCGTGCCGGGTGGTGGTGAAGGCGCCCAGTCAACATCACCAGAAGGGTGGACTATATGAAGTCCATGTGCGGCTGGAGTTGCCGGATGGTCGCGAAGTCAACGTGGAAAGAACGCCGACAGCTGACGAGCGCCATGCCGATCTCATCTTTGCCATCGACGATGCCTTCAAACATGCCCGCCGGCAGCTTCAGGATCAAGTTAGCGCCCTCAGGGCCAGGTGAACCGCCAAGCGCCCTACATGAGGGCTTTCAATTCACCGTCATGATCTCGTCATCAGGAACCAAGCGCGGCGCCGTGCGCCGTGACGTCTGCTTGAGAACGTGAGCAGCGTCGCGGTGGTCGCGGGACGTGAGTTGCACCACGCGCACGCCTTGCTTGCCAAGCTCGGCCAGCAACGCCTCGATTTCCGCATCATGCCTGGTCCTGCCGATGCTGATTTTCTTTGATTCGCGGCGCGCAAAATCGAGAATCTGGCTCGAGACTCGCTCATCGAACAAGATGATATCGGCTGCGTGCAGCGCGCGGACTGCGCGCAAAGTCAGCGAATCAGGGTCGTTGCCGTCGACGTCGACCACGGTTACTGCGCCACGGTCAATACCGCTTCCGGTGCTCCCGTTCACTTTGGCGATAAGGCGCTCAAAATCGCTGTGGCCGGGCTCGTCGTCTGCATGCGCCATGGCGTGAGTCGCGAACAGCTCCCAAAACCTGCGGCGGCCGGCAAAAGACAGGCCGGACGCCCGCACCGCGGTGCGCCAGCGCGCGGCAGCGGCGGTCCAACGCGCAAAGCCTTTCGGCAGCAGCGCTTCAAGCCTGCCGCGGATCGCGCGGGCAAAGACCGGCGCTGCGCCGTCCGTTGATATGCCAATGACCAGCGGCGAGCGGTTGACGATGGCGCCGAAGGAAAAATCGCAGTGGGTTGGCTTGTCGATGACATTGACCGGGACGCCGGCGGCGCGCGCGGCTGCAGCAAAGGCGGCTGCTTCGCCGTCGTCGTGAAAATCGCCTACGGCAATCGTTGCGCCACGGAAATCAGCCGCAGTCCAGGCACGGCGATGCAATATGACATCACCTGCGGGACGCTCGGTTGCGAGCTGCAAGAGTTCGCTGCAAGCATCAACGGCATAAACGTCCACGCTCGCACCCGTCGCCGACAGCAACTCGACTTTCCATGCCGCCGGCGGACTGCCGCCGGCGATCACCGCGCGCTTACCCTGCAGCGCAAAGAACAGCGGCAGGCGGGCGAGTGCGCCCAACCGTTCCGGCGTGGCCTGCGACCCTATGCGGTTCCCGATCATGCTGCGCGTTGCGGCCCGATATTGGCGTGAAAATCGAGGCCGTTGCGCGTCGGCGCGATGAACCCGGCACGGATGGCAAAGGCGCTGAAACGTTCGCCCGCTTGCCGCCGCTCGGCATAGGACGCGAACAGCGGGTCGAGCGCGGCAACGATGCCGGCATGATCGAGATCTTCGCGATAGAGCTTGTTGAGCCGCGAGCCGTCGAAGGCGCCGCCCAGATAGAGATTGTAGCGGCCGGGGCCTTTGCCGACCAAGCCGATTTCGGCGAGATAGGGCCGGGCGCAGCCGTTCGGGCATCCGGTCATGCGGATGACGATGTCATCGGCGGAAAGACCATGCGCCGCAAGCCGGTCATCGAGCGTGTCCAAAAGCTCGGGCAGATAGCGCTCGCTCTCGGCCAGCGCGAGGCCGCAGGTCGGCAGCGCCACGCAGGCCATCGCGTTGCGGCGCAGCCCTGACCACGGCGCGAGCAACTGCGCTTCGCGCGCTATCGTCTCGATCTGAGTTTGTTTTTCCGTCGGCACATTGGCGACCACGAAATTCTGGTTCGGGGTAAGGCGGAAATCGCCGTCGTGGATTTCCGCAATGCGGCGCAACGCCGACAATTGCGCCGCATCGTCCCGATCGAGGAGCCGTCCGTTCTGCACGAATAGAGTGAGATGCGCTTTGCCGCCGCCAGCGTCGCTCCAACCGTAGCGGTCGCCGGTGGAGGTAAATTGAAACGATCGAACCTGCGCCAGCGTCACCTTGGCGCGCCGTTCGACCTCGGCGCGGAATGCGTCGAGGCCGCGGTCCTCGATGGTGTATTTGAGCCGCGCGTGCTTGCGGTTCTTGCGGTCACCCCAGTCGCGCTGCACGGTGACAACCGCCTCGGCAATCGCCACGGCATTGTTCGTTTCGCAAAAACCCAGAAGCTGAGCCGCGCACGGATAGGTTTCCGGCTCGCCATGCGTCATGCCCATGCCGCCGCCGGCGGTGACATTCCAGCCCGCGATGTCGCCGGCCGCGTCGACGATGGCGATGAAGCCGACATCGTGGGCGAATGTGTCGACGTCGTTCGAGGGCGGCACCGCGACCACGATTTTGAATTTGCGCGGCAGGTAAGTCTTGCCGTAGATCGGCTCAACCACCTCTTCCTCGCCGCCGGCGATCTTCTCGCCGTCGAGCCAGATTTCACGGTAGGCCGGTGTCCGCGGCGTAAGGCGCTCGGAAATGGCGCGCGCCAGCGCCAGCGCGCCGGCATGCACGCGCGACTGCTCCGGAATGACCCCGCACATGACGTTACGATTGACGTCGCCACAGGCGGCGATGGAATTGAGCACCGCATCGTCGATCGCCTTTAGCGTCAATTTCAGATTCGACTTGATCACGCCGTGCAGCTGCACGGTCTGCCGCGTGGTCAGCCGCATGGTGCCGTTGCCGTAATCGCGCGCCACCCGATCGAGCGCCAGCCATTGCTGCGGCGAGAGCTCGCCGCCGGGAATGCGGACGCGGATCATGAAAGCAAAGGCCTTTTCCATTTTCTTGCGCGTGCGCTCGGGCCGCAGGTCGCGGTCGTCCTGCAGATACATGCCGTGGAATTTGACCAGCTGCTGATCGTCCTCGGCGATGGCTCCGGTGATCTCCTCGGTTAGCCCGTGCGCCAGCGTGCCGCGCAGATAGTCGCTCGCCTCCTTGATGCGCTCGTTGCGCGAAACGTCGTCGGTCATGATTTTAAAATCCGATCAAGAATCGGCGGAGCCGATCAGTAGACATCCTGCAGGTAGCGCTTCTCGCGCTCCAAATCGGCGATGGCCGCGTCGGCCGCCTCCGGCGCGAGCGACTTCACGTCGGCATAGGCGCGCGTCAGCGTGGTCCGAACATCTTTCGCCATCGCCTTGGCGTCGCCGCAGACGTAGAAGTGCGCGCCATTGTCGAGCCAATCGATCAGTTCGTGCCGGCGGTCCCACATCTTGTGCTGCACATAGGTTTTCTCCGGCCGGTCGCGTGAGAACGCGACGTCCATCCGGGCGAGCGAGCCGTCGTGGAGCGCTTCCTGCCATTCAAGCTGATAGAGAAAATCATGGGTGAAACGTCGATCGCCGAAGAACAGCCAGTTCTTTCCTGGTGCTCCCGCAGCGCGGCGTTCCTGGACGAAGGCGCGGAACGGTGCGACGCCGGTGCCGGGGCCCACCATGATGATGTCGCGGCCTGGATCGGGCAGTGAAAAATGGCGGTTCGGCCGCAGCTTTACGCGCACGCGGTCGCCGCGCTTAAGGCGCTCGGCCACGTAGTTGGAGGCGATGCCTTTGCGCGACCGGCCGTGGGAATCGTAACGCACCAGGGAGATGAGAAGATGCGCTTCGTCGGCAAATTCGCGGCGCGACGACGCGACGGAATAGGCGCGCGGAGCAAGCGGCCGGGTCAGCGTGCGCAATTGCTCGGCGCCGAGCGCGGCCGGAAAGCTTGCGATCAGATCGACGAGTTGCCGGCCGGAGACCCAATCGCGGGCCTGCCCCTCGGCGATCAGCTCCTTGACGCGCTCATGGCCGGTGAGCGCCGCATAGGATTCCAGCGTCTTGACGGAGAGCGTCGTCACGTCGCGATTGGTGAGAAGCTCCCCGCGCAACGCGTCGTCTTTCGCCAGTTGCGCCAGCGCCATCAGTTCATCGACATAGCCCGGGTCGTTCTCGGGATAGAGATCGAGCGAATCGCCCGGCTCATAGGCCGGCACGGCGCCGTCGAAAGCGAGCGCGAGGTGAATCGTCTCCTTGTCCGAGCGGGATGAATTCAGATTCAGATGCTCGATGATCTCGGCCTCGACGATGCCGGGATTGGATTTTGTCGCGGCGTTGCCGGCAAAATCGACTTCGATCACGCGGCTGCGTGCGGTCTCGGGCGGGGTCAGCGTTTTCAGCGCGGTCGAGATCCAATTGCCGGCCGGTTCGGCAAAGTCGAGATCGCAATCGATGCGCTCGACCACGCGCTTGGCACCGAGCTCTGCGAGTCTTTCGTCGATGCGTTTGCCGGCGGCGCAGAACTCCGCGTAAGCGGTGTCGCCAAGCGCCAGAACGCCGTACTCGACGCCGTCAAGGCGCGGCGCACTGTCTTGCATCAATTCGGCATAAACGCGCGCCGCTCGTCCGGGCGGCTCGCCCTCGCCCCAGGTGGCGGCGATGACGACGAGCCGCGATGCCGCCTTGAGAGCCGCGAGATCGAGCTCGGCCATATCAATGAGCGTCGGCTTAAGGCCGAGCTTGCGCGACTGCCGGGCCATGTCGCCGGCAAGCTTCTCGGAATTTCCCGATTCGCTGGCATAGACAATGGTGAGGGGCTCCGCAGCCAATCCGGCTGCGGGCCGCGCGCTGCCGGCCGCCTGCTCGACACCGGCCGCCTGCTCGGCACCGGCGAGGAAGCCAGCCAGCCACGCCCGCTGCACCACAGTCGCGGGGCCGACCACGCGATTCAGCAGTTCGACGTCTTCTTCCGAGAACGGCGCGGTATTGGGGATGGCAACCGCACGCGACATGCGAGGCTCCTGAACGACCAAACAGGCCCCTTAAATAGAAGTCTATTCTCTACAAGTGCAATAATAGACGTAAAATAAGAAGGAATTTCCGCATTTATGGCTGGAAGCAACGTAACGATTTCCCTTTTTCGCTGTTTTCGAGAGGAGGCTGTTTTCTTACTCACGCGAGTTTGTGCGTCAGACGCTTCGAGCCCTTGGAATTGGCCGCAACGCGGGCGATAACACGCGCGCATGCCAACCATCCGTCTCCATCGCGGCGACCTGCCGGATCCATCGCGCTACCTGAGTGCGAGTTCGCGCGCTGTCGCCATCGACACCGAAACAATGGGGCTCGATCTCGACCGCGACCGGTTGTGCGTGGTGCAACTGTCGCCCGGCGACGGCTCCGCCGACGTGGTGCAGATTCCGCCGCACGCCAAGGACGCGCCGAACGCGGCGCCCAATCTGATGCGGCTTCTTGCCGACAAGAATCTGCTCAAGATTTTTCATTTTGCGCGGTTCGATCTCGGCATGCTGTGCAAGGCCTTCGGCGTCATGCCGGAGCCGGTCTACTGCACCAAGATCGCGTCGCGGCTGGTTCGCACTTACACCGACAAGCACGGCCTTAAGGATTTGGTGCGCGAATTGCTGGGGCAGGATCTTTCCAAGCAGCAGCAATCCTCCGACTGGGGCGCCCCCGATCTCGCCGAGGCGCAGGTGGCTTATGCCGCAGCCGACGTCACCCACCTGCATGCGCTCAAGGACAGGCTCGATACCATGCTGGCGCGCGAGGGCCGCGAGCAGCTCGCCGCCGCCTGTTTCCGCTTCTTGCCCGATCGGGTCCGGCTCGACCTTGCCGGCTTTGCCGCTGACGATATTTTCGCGCATTCCTAGCCCGGCGGACCGCAGCCCTTATCGGGGTTCAGCCCCGCCCGGGTCACATTCGCCGCCAATTTTACGGGCGATTTTTGCGAGACAAAGCCGCTCAAACCATGGTCTAAGGTCGGAATCAGGGCGACGCGCAAAGGGATACTCGCTTGGCCATTGTCTATCCCGAGAACGCGGCGAGCGGACTTTCGGCCGGTTCCCGCGGTAATTTCGAGCGGGCTTATCGGACGGCGCTGCGGCACAGCCGGCGGGTGCGGCTGCTGCGCATCGGCGTGCCCATCGGCATCGCGGCCCTTCTATTGACGGTCGTGATCATCGACTACATGCCGCCGATCGGCGGCTTCCGGCTGCCGGGCGATCTCGGCAAACTTGTGATCCACGGCACCAAGATCACCATGGAGGCGCCGCGGCTCACCGGGTTCACGCTCGATTCCCGTGCCTATGAATTTTCCGCGCAAGCCGCGGCGCAGGACATTACCAAGCCCAATCTCGTCGAACTCGAAAAGCTTCACGCCAAGATGGAGATGCAAGACAAAAGCAGCGTGGAGATGACGGCCGCTTCCGGCATCTATGACGTCAAGTCTGAAATATTGACGCTCAAGGACGACATCCATCTCGTGTCGTCGACCGGCTATGAAGGGCAGTTGAGCGAAGCGGTGATCGACGTGCGTAAAGGTAACGTGGTTTCCGACAAGCCGGTCGCGGTGAAAATGCTCAACGGCTTTCTCAATGCCCAGCAGCTCGATATCGCCGACAACGGCAGCGTGGTCCGCTTCAGCGGCGTGGCGATGACACTGCAGCCGAACAAGGAAACTGGCGGTGCGGCCGCGGAAGCCGCCAATCCAACCACCAAGCCGAGCGATCCATGATGTTCCGCCTCGCACTCTGCACCGCCCTGGCGGCGTTGTCTGTCGCAACGTCGGCCGCGGCACAGCGGCCGTCTGCCGCGCCGGGGGCGTTCCCAGGCCTCGCGCAAGATCACAACAAGGACCAGCCAGTTCAAATCGAGGCCGCGACGCTCGAAGTTCGTGACAAGTCGAAGACTGCGACCTTTTCCGGCAATGTGCAGGTGGTGCAAGGCGACACCACGATGAAATGCCAGAGCCTCGTTGTTTTCTACGGCCAGGAGGTCGGCATCGGCGGCAACGCGACGCCGGTCACCACCACCAAATCGACACCCGGCATGCCGCAAGGCGCACAGAATATCCGCCGCATCGAGGCGCGCGGCGGGGTCACCGTCATCACCAAGGACCAGAACGCGAGCGGCGATCTCGGCATCTACGATCTGAAAACCAAGACCATCACTTTGAGCGGCAACGTCGTGGTCAGCCAGGGCCAGAACGTCATCCACGGCGAAAAGGTCGTGGTCGACATGGTCACGGGAAACGCCCGGGTCGAGTCGGGCAGCAGCAATGGCGGCGCCGGAGCCGGTGCGCCTGGACCGGGCCGAGTCCGCGCGCTGATCCAGCCCGGCAAAAGCCAGAATGGCGGTTCGACGAATTTCATGACCATCGGACCGGGCCGCACCAATTGAGCGATATCAGCTAAACTCAGCGAGCTAGGGCAGAATTCAGCTCCGTCAGCGGGATTTCCGAGATCGGCGTGACAGACTTACTTTCATATTTTCGCCGTCGCGCTCCAGCGCCCCGCCGCGCCCCGCCGCGCGGCGATGCCGCAATCGATCTCGAAAGGATCGATCTGGAAACGATGGGCGGCGCCATCAGCAATATCTATGTCGATATCGCCAGCCTGCCGGCGCCGGCGGAAAAAGTCCGCGGCAAAGCTGCACCGCCGCGGCCCCTGCCCGAGCCAATACCGGCACCGATTTCGCCGCCGGCGCAGGCGCGGCGACAGCCGAACCCACTCAACGGACCGCAAAACGGACAGCGCATGGCGCGGCCGCGCCGCCGTGCTGACGGCAATGGCGCGGCGCCAGGCGAGCGCAGGGGCCTGCTTGCCGTCCACGGCGTGGAAAAAACCTTCGTCGGCCGCAAGGTAGTGAAGGGCGTGAGTCTCTATGTGCGCCAGGGTGAGGCGGTCGGCCTGCTTGGCCCCAACGGCGCCGGCAAGACGACCGTGTTCTATATGATCACCGGGCTGATCAAGGCCGACCAG
Organism: Xanthobacteraceae bacterium; assembly: GCA_049285535.1. Taxonomy (GTDB): domain Bacteria; phylum Pseudomonadota; class Alphaproteobacteria; order Rhizobiales; family Xanthobacteraceae; genus BOG-931. The sequence goes on along the minus strand of JBAQAB010000318.1, from coordinate 10,145 downwards.
GGGCGCATCGAACTCGACGGCGCCGACGTCACGCGCTTGCCGATGTATCAGCGCGCGCGGCTTGGCATCGGCTATCTGCCGCAAGAAGCCTCCATTTTTCGCGGCTTGTCGGTCGAAGACAATATTCGCGCCGTGCTCGAAGTGGTCGAGCCCGATCCGCGGCGGCGCCAGCAGGATCTCGATTCGCTGCTCGAGGAATTCAACATCGCGCGCTTGCGCAAGACGCCGGCAATCGCGCTATCCGGTGGCGAACGCCGCCGCGTCGAGATCGCCCGGGCGCTGGCGACACGGCCGAGCTATATGCTGCTCGACGAGCCCTTCGCCGGCATCGATCCGATCGCCGTCGGCGATATCCAGGCGCTGGTGCGGCACCTGACCAATCGCGGCATCGGCGTGCTAATCACAGACCACAACGTCCGTGAGACGCTGGGGCTCACCGACCGGGCCTACATCATTTATTCTGGCGAAGTGTTGATGGAAGGCCGCGCCGACGACATCGTTAACAATCCCGAGGTGCGCCGGCTCTATTTGGGCGAGGAATTTCGCCTTTAAGCGTGATCGAAATGGGTTGACGACAGGGCCTCGGAACTGCTGTACAGGGAGAGACAAGCAAGAATCGGACCAATTAGGCTCCCATGGCGCTTTCGCAACGACTTTTGATCCGGCAGAGCCAAGCGCTGGTGATGACGCCGCAGCTGATGCAGGCCATCAAGCTGCTGCAGCTCTCAAATCTCGATCTAGTCGCCTACGTCGAAGCTGAGCTTGAGCGGAACCCGTTGCTCGACAATAGCGCCGAGACCGAGGGGGCGCCTTACGAAGCGAACGGCGCGAAAGCTACGGATAGCGCGCCCGCGGAGAGCGGTGAGGGCCTCAATGGCGATGCCCATAATTTAAGCAGCGAGGGGCGGCGCGAGAGCCCCCTCGATGACACGTCGCCTGACGATAATGAGTCGATCCGCCCGCGCAGTTCGGACATACCGGTGGGCTATTCGGAATGGGCCGGCACCGGCACGGGCGGCCGCAATGACGGCGATTACAATCCCGAAGCTTTCGTGTCCGCCGAGACCACGCTGGCGGATTGGCTGCGCGAGCAGATGGCGCTGGCCATTGCCGATCCGGTGCGGCGCATGATCGCGCAATATCTGATCGATCTGGTCGACGAGTCCGGTTATCTCGCCGGCGATGTCGCCGCGGCGGCGGAAAAGCTCGGCACCTCGCTGGCCGAGGTCGAGGCCGTTCTCGCCGTCCTGCAAACCTTCGACCCGCCCGGCATTTGCGCGCGCGACCTCGCCGAATGCCTGGCGATCCAGCTCAAGGAGCGCGATCGCTTCGATCCGGCCATGCAGGCGCTGGTGGGGCGGCTCGATCTTCTTGCGCGGCGCGATTACGCCGCCTTGAAGAAGATCTGCGGCATCGGCGATGAGGACCTGACCGAGATGATCGCCGAAATCCGGGCGCTCAATCCGAAACCTGGCCTGGCTTTCGGTTCGGTGCCGGTGCAGCCGATCGTGCCGGATGTTTTCGTACGGCCCGCGCCCAATGGCGCATGGATCGTCGAACTCAACACCGACACTCTGCCCAAGGTGCTGGTCAATCAGCGCTACTTCGCCGAGGTCTCAACGACCGCGCGGCGTGACACCGAGAAATCCTATCTCGCCGAATGCCTGCAAAGCGCCACCTGGCTTGTCCGCGCGCTCGACCAGCGGGCCCGCACCGTCCTTAAAGTGTCGAATGAGATCGTGCGCCAACAAGATGGGTTCTTTGCTCGCGGCGTCGAGCATCTGCGCCCGCTCAATCTCAAGACCGTCGCCGAAGCCATTGGCATGCATGAATCGACGGTGTCGCGGGTGACCGCTAACAAATACATGGCGACGACCCGCGGCATCTTCGAGCTGAAATACTTCTTCACTTCGGCGATCGCGGCGGCGCATGGCGGCGAAGCGCATTCCGCGGAGGCGGTGCGGCACCGTATCAAGCAATTGATCGACGGCGAGAACTCGACCGCTATCCTGTCCGACGACACCCTGGTGGACAAGCTGCGCGAAGCCGGCATCGACATCGCGCGGCGCACGGTGGCGAAATACCGCGAGGCAATGCGCATCCCCTCATCGGTGCAGCGGCGGCGCGAAAAGCAGGCTGCGGTCACCAGCTAGTGCCGCGTTGACGCGGCGCTTGGCGATGCCTAGGTCGTGTTGAGGCGGCTCAAAGAACTTTTCACAACAGGCTGTCCGAAGAGGCCCTCATGTCATTTCGCGTGTCAGGCAAGAATCTCGACGTCGGCGACGCATTGCGCGAGCGGATCAACGATCGGATCGCCGAAACCGTGGGCAAGTACTTTGACGGAGGCTATTCCGGCCACGCCACGCTCGCCAAGGACGGCTTCGGCTTCCGCACCGAATGTGCCATTCATCTCGATTCCAAGATAACGCTGCACGCCGAAGGCATCGCCCCCGATGCCTATGCCAGCGCCGACCAGGCGGCCGCGCGGATCGAAAAGCGGTTGCGCCGCTATCATCGCCGGCTCAAGGACCACCGCGCCGAGCGCAACGACGAACCATCGATCGATGCCGCAAGCTACATCATTGCCGCGCCCGAAGACGAGGGCGAAACCGAGAGCGGTGCGTTCACTCCCGTTATCATCGCGGAATCGACCACGGCCCTGAAGCGACTCTCGGTCAGCGATGCGGTGACGGAACTCGACATGACCGGCGCGCCGGTTGTTGTCTTTCGCCATGCCGCGCATGGCGGAATCAATATTGTTTACCGCCGCGCCGACGGGCATTTCGGCTGGATCGATCCGCCGGCGTTGACCGGCGCGGATGCCCATTGACGCGGTTGCGGGGGCTCCCTATGTTCCGCCGCCCTTGAGCCTGATCCGGAAATACGGGTTCCGGTTTTCGCATAGAGATCATGCTCAAAACCGATAATACCAAAATCGACAATAAGCGTTAGGCACTAAGCCCGCAGCTTTAGGTTCCGTTCATGCCGCTTATCGACCTGGTCGCGCCCAACGCGATTCTTCCGGCGCTCAAAGTCAACAGTAAGAAACAAGTGCTGCACGAACTGGCGGCGCGCGCCGCGATACTGAGCGGTCAAAACGAGCGGGCGATCTTCGACATTTTGATGCAGCGCGAAAAGCTCGGTTCGACTGCGGTCGGCAACGGCATCGCCATTCCGCACGGCAAGATGCCGGGTCTCACCCGACTGTTCGGCCTGTTTGCCCGGCTCGACCGGCCGGTGGATTTCGAAGCGCTCGACAACCAGCCTGTCGACCTCATCTTTCTGCTGCTCGCACCCGAAGGCGCCGGCGCCGATCACCTCAAAGCGCTGGCCCGGATCGCGCGGCTCTTGCGCGACCCAACCGTCGCGCACAAATTGCGCGGCTCGCACGATGCCGAATCGCTTTACGCGGTGCTGGCCATGCCATCGGCTTCTGCTGCGTAGCAGCATAAGCAAACGATCGCGTACCAAGATTCAGTAATCAAGAATGCAAAATAAAACGGGGCCGTAACGGCCCCGTTCCGATTCCGTATCTCCGATTGATCTCGATCAATGCACGCTAACCGTCTCGAGTTCCTGACTCCAGGCGTTGGCGACCGCCGCCTCGCGGCTGTCGGTAAGCATGATCGGCGTGCCGTCGGCGGCGTGCAGCGCGAATAGCGTACGGCCGGCCGGCATTTGCGGCATCTCGGCCTGCGGAAACAGCGCGCGGACGTCTTCGGAACGGATTGTCTTCACATAAGCGATCCGGCCATCGCCTAGATGGGCGAGCGCTTCGGGAGACATATCGATTTTAGGTTCGGTATGGTTCATATCGTCACGGTTCATATCGTTCATGGCCCTCGACTCCTTTCCATGACTTTGGTCGAGTCCTTATGGTTTCCCTTAATCGCAGTCTTTGATTGAGATCGATTTAACGATGCGATCCGGCTGGGGGCGCACCAAGTCGATCGACAGCAATCCGTTTTTCAAGTCTGCCCCCAGCACTTCCATGCCGTCCGCCAGCACAAAAGTGCGCTGGAATTGGCGTGCGGCTATGCCGCGATGGATGTATTGGCGGCTTTTGTCGTCCTGCTGGCGACCACGGATGACGAGTTGGCTCTCCTCTACGGTGACATCAAGCTGGTCGCGGGTGAAACCCGCCACCGCAAGGGTAATTCGCAAGCGCTCGGGACTGTTCCCGTCGCGTGGCACCCGCTCGATATTGTAGGGGGGATAACCGTCCGCCGCCTTGCCGACCCGATCAAGCACGCGCTCGATCTCGTCGAAGCCAAGCAGAAAGGGACTTGATAGCGACGAAACCCTGGACATGGTCAAAGTCCTTATTAAGCGACTTTGTGGGGCCCTTACGGCACCCCGCGGTCGCACGGAACGCTCCGTTCGACCTGACGCTAATATGGCGATGCAAAATTGAGGGCGCAAGAAGCGCGGGAAAGCCGTTTTAAGAAAGCCGCTTTTAAGCCGGCCGGCGTAGCACAACTGCACGCAGTGATGCCCGCAACCGCTCTGTGGCGGCGATATCTACCGCGAAGCTATCCGGGTCGAGCACGATGCCATAAAGCTCCTTGGCCGCCTCAAGCGAGATATAACCCTGCTCGGTGTCCACCGCGACCTCGGTTGGCGGCCGGCCAAGCGGCGAGCCATAACCACCGCCGCCGCCCGAGCGCAGCCGGAACGCGTCGCCCGTTTTCAGCATCGCCACCAGCACCTTGGCATTGGGAAAATCGGTCTTCCAGCGGCTGTCGATCCGCAACGCCACTTCGTTGCCGGTTGCATCGCCGCCGCCGTCCAAGCCCCACGGCTTACAATGCGCGCGTTCCACCTGGGTGTTGAACGTCATCGGCACGCGCGCGCGCACCACACGCTCGACGCCAAGCCCGCCGCGGTGACGTCCGGCACCGCCGGAATCCGGAACGAGCGCATAGCGCTCGACCACGATCGGGAATTTGACCTCGGACTGCTCGCTCGGACCGTTGTGGGTATCGCCGTCATTGATGCAGACGGTCGCGGACACGCCGTCCTCGCTGCGCTTGGCGCCCCAGCCGCCGCCGAGCGGTCCGAAATTGGCGAGAAAAAATTCCGACGTCTTGGTATTGATGCCGTGCAAAGCCGCGATGAGAAGATCGGCGTGATGGCCGGCGATGACGCGATCCGGAATCACCGGAGCGAGCGCCTTGAACACCGTATCGACGATAGTCATCGGATAGGTCATCCACCAGCGCATTGGCGCCGGCCGCACGGCGCTGATGATGCGTCCGGGCGGCACGATGGCTTTGAGGCTGCGGAACGAGCCGTCATTGATCGGATAATCGGTCGGCGAGGTCAGACACTTGTAGGCCACCTGCGAGCACGCGTACCCGGTGGTAATGCCGGAATTGTAAAAGCCGCGCACCTGGCGCGAGACTTCGGACAGATCGACCGTCATCTCGTCGCCCTCGACGATGACACGCACCTTGATCGGCACCTTCTTGCCGATGTCGATGCCGTCGTCGTCCATATAGGACTCCGCCTCATAAACACCGTCCGGAATCGAGCGCGTGCGCGCCCGCGCCATCGCCTCGGAATGATCCATGATGGCCTTGATGGCGCCTAGAACCTCGTCGCGGCCGTAGCGGTCGACCAGTTCGAGAAAGCGCCGCTCGCCGGTCTTCACCGCGGTGATTTGCGCGCGCAGATCGCCCATGGCGCGGCTCGGCAGCCGCATATTCTGCTTGATGACCTCGATCAGCGTGTCGTTGACCTTGCCGCGGTCGTGCAGTTTCAAAATCGGGATTTGCAGACCTTCGGAAAAAATATCGGTCGTCATGCCGCCAAGCGTGCCGCCGATATCGAGCCAGTGCGCCATGCAGCAGGAGAAGCCGACCAGAGTTCCCTTGTGGAAGATCGGCAGCGTCAGCGTGACGTGATTGAGGTGACTGCCGGTGAGATAGGAGTCGTTGGTGACGTAGATATCGCCCGGCTTGATGGCGTTGCGGCCGAAATGCTTGATCTTCGCTTTCACCGTCTCCGCCATGCCGCGGATGAACATCGGCAGCCCGATGCCGATGGAAACCGTTTCACCTTCCGCCGTGAACAAGCCCGTGGTGAAATCCAGCGCCTCATAGATGATGATGTTGTAGGCGGTGCGCATGAGGTTGGTCTTCATTTCCTCGGTCACGGCGATGACGCCGTTGCGCACGATCTCGGTAACGACTGGATCGGCTTTGGTCTTGCGCGCTGTCTTCATCTTCACTTTGCGCTTCATCTCAATTCCCGATTACCTTGATTATCGATGATTATCGATCCCGGCACCGATCACTCCGGCTTTGCACCCGAGAATTGGACCACCTTGGCCCATTTCTCGGTCTCCGATGCGATGAATGTAGCAAATTCGGCGCGGGACATCGGCGTCGGCACCCCGCCGAGATCGACCAGCCGGCCTTTCAATTGCGGATCGGCAAGTCCGGCGTTGATTTCACGGTTTAGCCTGTCGACGACATCGCTTGGCGTATTCTTCGGCGCACCGATCCCGAACCAGGCATAGCCCTCATAGCCCGGTACGAATTCGCCTACCGTTGGAATGCCGGGCAACACATCCTGGCGGGCCGCGCTGGTGACCGCCAAAGCGCGCAGCTTGCCGGCTCGTATGAAATCGAGCGAGGCCGGCGTCGGATTAAAGGTGATCTGCACCTGACCGGCGAGCAGATCGGGAAACTGGCTGCTGCGGTAGGGAACGTGAACGAGCTTGACGCCGGTCATCATCATGAACAGCTCGCCAAGAATATGGTTCACGCTGCCGATGCCGGGCGATGACATATTGATCTTGCCGGGATTGGCCTTGGCGTAGGCAATGAACTCGGGGACCGATTTGGCCGGAACTGCCGGATTGACCATCATTACGGCCGGAACGCGAATGATGCATCCGACAGGCTCGATGTCCCGGCTGAAATCGAAATCGAGATTATTGTAAAGGGTCGCATTGATCGCATTTGTCTGCGTGACCCAGAGCAGCGAATACCCGTCGGGCGACGCGTGCACGACGGAGTCGGCGGCGACATTGGTGCCTGCACCCGTCCGATTTTCCACGATGACTTGTTGGCCGAGCCGCGTGGACAGCCATTGCGCGATCAGCCTGGCGGTGATGTCGGAGGATGTGCCGGCGGGAAAGCCGACCACAAGGCGCACCGGGCGCGAGGGATAATTGTCGGCCCCTGCGGCTCGCGATACGGCGACGAGGCCGACGACGGCACCCGTCGCCAGAGGCAAAAATTTGCGGCGAGAAAGTTTCATTGCGCAATTCTATTCCGCTTTGATGCCTGCCTCGCGAATGATTTTGCCCCATTTGTCGGTTTCAGAGGCGATGAGTTTACCAAAATCGGCAGGCGAGCCGGCGAGCTCCATGCCGCCCATGTCGGCGAGGCGCGCTTTGATCGTGGCGTCGGCCAGGCCGGCGTTGATTTCCCGGTTCAGGCTTTCGATGATGGCATCGGGCGTGCCCTTTGGCGCGGCAACGCCGAACCACGAGCTCGCCTCGAACCCCGGCACGAATTGGCTGACGGTGGGGACATCCGGCAACGCATCGGAGCGTTGCAGCGTGGTCACCGCCAGCGGCCGCAGCCGGCCGGCGTGGATATAGGCGATCGACGCCGTCATGGTCGCGAACCCGACCTGGACGTGACCAGCGATGAGATCAGCCATCGCCGGCCCGTCGCCGCGATACGGCACGTGCTGCAGGTTGAGGCCGGTCATCTTGTTGAACAACTGGCCCGCCAGATGACTCGCCGTCCCGATGCCGGCCGAGGCAAAGCTGAGCTTGCCGGGATTGGCCTTGGCGTAGGCGATCAATTCCGGAATGGTTTTTACGGGAACGGCAGGATTGACCTCGACGACGTTTGGCACGCGCACCACGCCAGCAACCGGCGCGGTGTCACGGATGAAGTCGAAGCTGAGATGCGGGTAAAGCGCGGCATTGGCCGCGACCGCCGGCGGCACCATGAGCAGCGTATAACCATCCGGCGCCGAATTCACGACCGTTTCGGCGCCGAGATTGCCGCCGGCGCCAGGCCGGTTCTCGATAATGAATTGCTGACCGAGCCGCTGCGACAGCCACTGCCCCATCAACCGCGCAAGAATATCAGTTGTGCTACCGGCCGCGAAGCCGACGATAATACGCACCGGGTGGGTCGGATAGCTTTCCGCCAAGGCGAGGCGCGAGACGGCCGGCAGCGCGACAGCGCTCGCGGCCAGATGCAGAAAATGGCGGCGGCGAATTTTCATGGCATCTCCTCCCGTTGGCGATTTATCGGCCTGATCTTTGTGCGCATGATCAGCCTTGGCGCTCGCCTGACAAACCCACTCTAGCTTTCCCCACACCGTCGCGGGCAAGAAAGTTAGCGGCCTCCCGCCACCGCAATGACCAGATTGCCGAATTGATCGACCTCGAGCGCATCGCCCGGCATCAGCACCGTGGTCGAAGCGTATTCCTCGATCAGCGCCGGTCCCTTGATGCGGTTGCCGGACAGCAACGCTGCGCGCCGATAAGTCGGCGTGCCGTGGAAGCGCCCGGCGTAATAGACCGGCCGCTTGCCGCCCAATGCGGCTTTCGGCGGAGTTCTTTGGCCGCGCGCGATCTTGCCTTGCGGCGGCTTGCGCATCAGTCCGGTCACGGTCGATCGCAGGCTGACGATCTCGGCGCGCTCCTCGGGCGCCGAAGTGCCGTAACGCTGGGCGTGCATGGCGTCGAAATGTCGTTTGATCGCCTTGCGATCCTTGCGCGCGAAAACCGTCATCGGCAGGTCGACCGTTACCGCGTGCTCCTGACCGACATAGCGCATATCCGCCGCGCGCTTGATTTCGATGCGCTGCGGCTTGACCGAAGTGCCGGCGATGGCGTCGCGGCCTTGGTGCTCCAGCGCGCGATAGACCTCTTCCATTTCTCCGAATGGCGCGTCGTCGAGTGAAGTGAACCAGGTGCGCACGAAATCGTAACGCAGATCGGAGAACAGCATACCGAAAGCCGAGAACACGCCCGGCGCCGGCGGCACGATGACTCTGCGCATGCCGATCTCGCGCGCGACCTCGACCGCGTGCAAGGGACCCGCGCCGCCGTAAGCAAACATCACGAAATCCCCGGCATCGAAACCGCGCTCGGTGGTCACGCCTTTGACGGCATAGGACATCGTTGTCGCGGCAATGCGCAAAATGCCGTCCGCGGCCTCGACCGCGCTCAGCCCCAGCGGATCGCCGATCTTGCTCTTGAGCGCGCGCTCGGCGGCGGCCGCGTCGAGCTTCATCTCGCCGCCGAGAAAGCGATCGGCGCCGAGCCGGCCGAGCATCAAATTGGCGTCTGTCACCGTCGGCTCCGTGCCGCCCAGTCCGTAGCAGGCTGGCCCGGGCGAAGCGCCCGCGCTCTGCGGACCGAGCCGCAACGCGCCGTCGTCGACCCGGGCGATCGAGCCGCCGCCGGCGCTGACTTCGAAAATATCCATCATTGCGATCTGCACCGGCAGCGCACGCTCGTAGCCGCCGATCAGCGCCGCGCCGGTAGTCAAGGCCTCGCCGTGATAAATGACGCCGGCTTTCGCGGTAGTGCCGCCCATGTCGAAGGCGATCGCGTTATCGATTTTCAGGGCCCGGCACAGCGCCTGCGTACCGATGACGCCGGCGGCGGGCCCGGATTCTAGCATGCGCACGCATTGGCTTTGCGCCTGGTTGGCGTCGTAAAGGCCGCCGGTCGATTGCACGACCAAAAACGAGCCGGCAAAGCCGGCTCCGCGCATATGAGCATCGATCTCGCCGATATAGCGGCGCACTTTCGGTCCGATATAGGCGTTGGCGGCCACCGTCGCGCAGCGTTCGAACTCGCGATATTCCTGCGACAGTTCATGCGAAGCGGACACGAAGAGCGCCGGGTGGTTCTTCTCGAGGATCGTTTTGGCGCGCCGCTCGTGATCGGCATTGGCGTAGCAGTTGAGGAAGAGAATGGCGGCAGCCTCGATGCCACGGCGCTCAAGTTCGTCTCCCAGCGCAGCGATTTCGGCCTCGTCCAGCGCGGTGTCGATCTCGCCGTCGGCCAGCATGCGCTCCTTGACTTCGAAACGCAGCGCCCGCTCGATCAGCGGAACGTGCTTCTGAAAGAACAGGTTGTAGGCATCCGGCCGGTTGAT
>JBAQAB010000317.1:0-8291 GCA_049285535.1 Xanthobacteraceae bacterium | reverse complement strand
CGTGCAGACCGTGCTCCTCGATCGACTGCGCAAGCAGTTGCTTTTCGGTGTTGAAAGCCACTTCATCGGCGCGCCGGGCGGAGGTCAGCACCGCGACGATGACGCATATGATCGCCACAACGACAATGATGCCGATCGGCGTGACCAGGCGCGCCTGGTCCCACCGCGACCCCTTCCGCTCCCCGGCGATGTGCAGACGCGCCGAAGGCAACACGCTTCCATCCTTTGCGTTACTGGCTGGCTGACCTTATTAGGGCGCAAAGCTTTCCAATCGCTTGCAATGAGCGCACGCAAGCGCGCGGAACGAGTGGTGCGTTCGGTTCCGCATGCCGTCGTTAATCAGCCGTTAATTGTGCGGCCACGCGCTGTGGTTTTAGCGTTTGTTGAGGTAAGGCGGCCGCGGGATGCCGATATGGGCGGCGCGCAATGCCGCCGACCAGCGTTCGCGCAGGTCGGTAAAGTAGGGCTCTCCCGGCTCGATGCGATAGAGCAGTTCCGGATCGCAGGTGTCGCGCCGCAGCACCATAAGATCGATCGGCAAACCGACGGACAGGTTCGACCGCATGGTCGAATCGATGGAGACCAGCCCAACCTTAAGCGCGTCGTAAATATCCATTTCGTAATTGATGGCGCGGTCGAGCACCGGCTTGCCGTATTTGAGCTCGCCGATCTGCAGATACGGCGTGTCGGTGGTGCATTCGATGAAATTGCCGGCCGAATAGATCATGAATAGCCGCATCCGCTCGCCCATGATCTGGCCGCCGAACAGAAACGAAACGTCGAAACTGACGTCGGACGCTTCCAGCGCCTTGCCTTCGGTGGAGTGGATGGTGCGAATGACATGGCCGACGCGCTGGGCCGCCTGGAACATGCTGGGCGCGTTCATCAGCGTTTCGTGCTCGCCGGTTTCCGGGTTGTCGTAGCCTTCGGTCAGGATGCTGACCACCGACTGGCTGATCGACAGATTCCCCGCCGAGGCGATGGCCATGACCCGCTTCTTCGGATCCTTGAACACGTGCAGCTTGCGGAAGGTCGAAATGTTGTCGACGCCGGCATTGGTTCGCGTGTCCGCGAACATCACGAGCCCCTCGCGCACGAGAATGCCACCGCAATAGGTCATCGACTCAAGCTCCCGCCTGGGCTCTATACAACATCCTGTCCGGCAACGCAGGATCGGTGCTTATTGGCCGACCTTGATGGCAACCTCGAGCGTTTCGGTGCCCGGCCCATAGTGCATGCCGCGCACCGGCGCGGCGCCGAGCGAATCAAGCCCGATGGCGACCCGCACGTGCCCATCGGTCGGGCAGCATCCGTGCGCGGGATCGAACGCCACCCAGCCGAGATCGGGCACCGCCGCCTCGGCCCAGGCGTGACCTGCCGCCGGCGAGGAAGCCGCGCCGTCGGCACAGTAATAGCCGGCGACGTAACGCGCCGGGATACCGAGGCTATGCGCCGCGCCGATGAAGATATGGCTCAAATCTCGCGGCAGGCCGCGCTTGCGGGCAAAGCCTTCGGCGGCATTGGCGGCGCCGTCTGCCTCATCCGTGACGTGGGCCATTTCTTCGTAGAGGCGGTCAAGCAGCGCGTGCAACTGCGCGAGCGTGTCGCCGCCCGCGGCATCGCGGGCGCTCTGCGCAAAGCTCCGGATGGCGGCGTCAGCCTGGGTCAGGGCGGTGTCGCGCAAGAACAGGCTCGGCGCGAAACGCTCGACGGTGCCGCGCACTATGCCGTTGGTGTTCTGGGTCTCGACCTCGCCGTCCACTTCGACGGATAGCTCGCTGAAAGGCCCATCGGCGGAGAACACGTGGGTGAGATTGCCGAAGGCGTCCTCATGGGCGGCAAGCCGGGCATCGGCCGAGACGTCGATGCGCCAGCGCACCACGTATTGGCCCTCGTGGTTGCGCGGCGTCAGCCGCAGCACCTGGATGACGCCGGCGGCCGGCGGATCGTAGCGGTAGACGTTGTGATGAGCGATACGCAGGCGCATGTCGGACGGCGGCAGACCGAGGAAGACGGCGGATATGGCAGAATAAACAGGTTAAGACCGACTGTCCTGCGTGTTCTGCCGTCCGCGCGGCGCTACAGCAGATACTGTTGGCTGACGGCGGTGCCGAGGCGGTTGTTGTCCTCGACGAATTCATCGATGAATTCATGCAATCCGCTCTGGAAAATGTCCTCGATCTTGGCATTTTCCAGCCGCGCGCGAACCGTGCGGGCATGACGCTGCGCCGGTCCCTGACGGCCATAGGCGTTGGCGATACGATCGAGATTTTGCACCAGGTTTTCGTAACAGCTGGCGAGAGAGCGCGGCATCTCGTCTTTGAGGATGAGCAGGTCGGCGACGAGCCACGGCTTGACGTTCTCGCGATAGACCCAGTGATAGGCGGTCAGCGCGGAGACGGTGCGCAGGATTGACGTCCACTGGTAATAATCGAGGGGGCCGCCGACTTTTTCGATCGCCGGCAACAGCAGGTGATATTTCACGTCGAGAATGCGCGCGGTGTTGTCGGCCCGCTCGATATAGACGCCGAGCCGGGAGAACCAGTAGGCATCGTTGCGCAACATGGTCCGGTAGGCCGAACCGTCAAAGCGTAGCGAGGAGCCGAGCACCCAGCGCAGGAAGCGCGCGAACTCCTCGCGCGAACTCGGACCGTTGCCCCAGCGGCGCAGTTCAAGCCACGCGCTGTTGATGGCATCCCACATTTCGATGGTCAGCGCGGTGCGCACGGCGCGCGCGTTGAGCCGGGCGCTTTCGAAGCAGTTGCGGATCGACGACGGATTGCTGGTCGAGAAGGCGAGGAATTCGGTGACGGTCTCCTCGTTGGCCTCCTTGTAGGTTTCGAAGAAGGCGCCGGCACAGCCCGCCGTTGCGACCGCCGATTCCCATTCATTGGTAGTGCCGACATAAGCGAGCGGCAACGCGGTGAGCCGCAGCGTGGTATCGAGAATGCGCGCAATATATTCCGCACGCTCGACATAGCGGGCGAGCCAATAAAGATTATCGGCGGTGCGTGAAAGCATGTGTTTAAGGCTTCACCGGTCCAAGCCCCGATCCTTCAATTGTCCAAAACCCACGTATCCTTGGTGCCGCCGCCCTGGCTCGAATTGACGACCAGCGAACCTTTCTTGAGCGCGACCCGCGTCAGCCCGCCGGGCACGATGCGCGTGCGGGTGCGGCCGGTAAGCACGAACGGCCGCAGATCGACGTGGCGCGGCGCAATGCCTTCGTCGACGCAAGTCGGGCACGTCGACAGCGCCAGCGTCGGCTGCGCGATGAAATTCTTCGGGTCGGATTTGAGCTTGGCACGGAACGCGGCGAGGCTCGCTTTGTCCGCCTTGGGCCCGATCAGCATGCCGTAGCCGCCCGAGCCGTGGACTTCCTTGACGACGAGCTCTTCGAGGCGGTCGAGCACGTAAGCGAGGTGCTCTTCCTCGCGGCAACGCCAGGTCGGCACGTTCTTGAGAAGCGGCTCTTCGCCGAGAAAAAATTTCACGATCTCCGGCATGTAACTGTAGACCGCCTTGTCGTCGGCGATGCCGGTGCCGACCGCATTGGCGAGCGTGACGCTGCCGGCCTGATAGGCCGACATGAGGCCCGGCACGCCAAGCGCGCTGTCGGGCCGGAATACCAAGGGGTCGAGAAAATCGTCGTCGATGCGACGGTAGATGACGTCGACGCGCTTTAAGCCTTCGGTCGTGCGCATGTAGACGAGGTCACTTTTGACGACGAGGTCGCGGCCTTCGACCAGTTCGATGCCGAGCTTGTCGGCAAGGAACGAATGCTCGTAGTAGGCGGAATTGTAGACGCCCGGCGTCAACAGCACGACGTTTGGCTCGGACGACGCCGACGGCGGCGCCACCGATTTAAGCGTCTCCAAAAGCTCGTCCGGGTAATTCTCGACCGGCGCGACGTGGTAACGCGAGAACAGCTCAGGAAACAGCCGCAGCATGATCTCGCGGTTCTCCAGCATGTAGGAGACCCCGGACGGCGTGCGCGCATTGTCCTCGAGAACGTAAAAGCTATCGGCGTCGAGCCGCACGATGTCGATACCGGCGATGTGCACATAGATGTCGTGCGGCACCTTCTGGCCGTTCATCTCCGGTCGAAACACCGGATTTTGAAATACCAGGTCTTCCGGGACGATGCCGGCCTTCAAGATCTCGCGGCGGCCATAGACGTCCTTGATGTAGGCGTTGATGGCCTTGACGCGCTGCTCGAGGCCGCGCTGCAACGTCTCCCATTCCTTGGCCGAGATGATGCGCGGGATGACGTCGAAGGGAATCAGGCGCTCCTGCGCCTCCGGGTCCCCGTGGACCGCAAAGGTGATGCCGATGCGCCGGAATAACAGTTCGGCCTCGCGCCGGCGGAAATCCAGCACGTCCGGTTTGACCTCGGCGAGCCATTGCGACAGTTCGGCATAGGCCGGTCGCACGGCGTCCCCGCTGCCTCGCATTTCATCAAACATGTCGTCCCCGGCCCGCTCCCACCACAAACGTCTGCGGTACCGCTACTTGTAGCAAGCTTCGCGCCAATTCGAACGCGCGACGGCATGACTTGGTTGCCAACCATTTTTCCTTTAATGCTCATGTTTTGGGCGGTTTGACCATCGGCACGGCTGATCGGGAACCGCAAGAGCTATTGCCGGTTAACCGGGCGGGGAGCGAATCATGCTCGAGCCGATCCTGATCGTCGGAATTGTGATGGCGGGTACCGCCTGGTACGTGCAGCACAAATGGCGCCGGCGCGTGCGCGCGATGGCGGAAATGCGGGACGCGGCTCGCAATAGCAGTGGGCTTGAGCTCCTGGCTCGGCGCTATGCGCGGGGCGAGATCGACCGCGAGGAATATCTCGAAAAGCGCGACGATATTCTGGCCGCGCCAGCCGTACCGCAAAGCCGGACCTGAATCCCATAGCCGGTCTCAGTGCTGCCTCCTTGAGCCGGCGCTGCCGGCGGGCTAGGAGGAGGAAAGCACGGGGATCGAGCCAATGTCCGACAGCTTGGCCAATGGCGCCGGCAAGATCGAAGGCGGCATCGTCACCGCCGCGGTGCTCGTTATCGGCGACGAGATCCTGTCCGGCCGCACCAAGGACAAGAATATCGGTTACATCGCCGAATATCTCACCGGCATCGGCATCGATCTCAAGGAAGTGCGTGTCGTTCCCGACGAAGAGCCGGAAATCGTCGCCGCGGTCAACGCGCTGCGGGCGCGCTACACCTATCTGTTCACCACCGGCGGCATCGGTCCGACGCATGACGACATCACCGCCGAGTGCGTCGCCAAAGCGTTCGGGGTGCCCATCGATTATCACCCGCGTGCTCTGGAGATCATGCAGGCGCGCGTTGCCACGACCGGCGGGGTGATGAACGAGGCGCGCATGCGCATGACGCGCGTTCCTGTCGGCGGCGAACTTGTGCTTAACAAGATTTCCGGAGCGCCGGGTTTCTGGATCGGCAATGTGATCGTGATGGCCGGTATCCCGAGCGTGATGCAGGCGATGCTCGACTACGTCACGCCGCAACTGAAGACCGGGACGCGGATGATTTCGGAAA
Source organism: Xanthobacteraceae bacterium (assembly GCA_049285535.1). GTDB lineage: Bacteria > Pseudomonadota > Alphaproteobacteria > Rhizobiales > Xanthobacteraceae > BOG-931. The sequence continues at coordinate 2,739 of JBAQAB010000317.1, read as the reverse complement.
CGGTGCGCGCCGATTTGCGCGAAGGCGATATCGGCACCGCCCTCGGCGCGATCGCCAAGAACAATCCCGACGTGGTGATCGGCTCCTATCCGTTCCAGGATGACAACGGCGCGGCCAATACCAATGTCGTGGTGCGTTCGCGCGATGCGCAAAAGCTGGCCGCAGCCAAGGCCGCGGTCGAGGCCATGCTGGTGCGCGTCAAGGCCGAGCTTGCCAAAGCTTGACGATCGCGTCGCAATCGCGGCCGTGAGTCGTCCCTCACTTTCCACCTGTGGCGCCCGATGATCGCAGCTAAAAACCGGCGTCGAATCTTCGCCTTTTTCGCATGCGCGATCGCCGCCTTGGGTGCGGCGCTGTCGCCGAACATGTCCAGGGCCGCGGCGGACGAACAGTTGCAGGGCTTCGGCATTGTCTATCTGCACGGCAAAGCGAGCTGGCCGGGCGCGATGAACGGCGGCATTTTGAGCGCACTGCGCGATGAAGGCGCGCTCATTGCGACGCCGGAAATGCCGTGGTCGTTCCACCGCCGTTACGACGCGACTTACGATCAAGCCATGGCCGAGGTCGATGCGGCTGTCGCCGAGCTCAAAGGCAAGGGTGCGCGGCGCATCGTCGTCATCGGCCACTCGCTCGGCGCCAATGCGGCCATCGGCTACGCCGCGCGCCGGCCCGGCATGGCCGAGCTGGCCGGTATCGTTGCGTTATCGCCGGCGCATCTGCCCGAAGTCGGCGATATGCGCGAGTTTGTCGCCGACGCGGTAGCGCGTGCAAAAAAGCTCGTCGCCGAGGGCAAAGGCGACGTGCCGCAGACGTTTCCCGATATGGCTCAGGGCATCCCACTGATCGCGCATGCGACGCCGATCGTCTATCTTAGCTGGTTTGATCCCGACGGCCCGGCGGTGATCCCAAAAAACGCCGCCGCCATCGGCGCCGCGCCGCATCCGGTGCCGCTCCTTTGGGTCGTCGGCAAGCTCGATCCGATCGACCGCCGTGGTCCTGAATATGCCTTCGATGCCGCGGCGAAGAATCCGAAGAGCAAATACATTGAGGTCTTCGCCGGCCATCTGACGGCGCCGCTGGTGGCTCGCAAACAAGTGGTGGCGTGGATCAATTCGCTGTGAGCCGCGCCGCGTCTCGTGCATGACACCACGCCTTGCCGGGGCATTGGCCCGTGCTTACTTGTGCCGGGCACGGTTTGGTGTGAGCGGGATTCCCGATCTGTGAGTGATATCGAAGCCCTGTTCAAGGTGCTGCGGCAATCGGCCGACGCCGATAGCGTAGGCGCTATCGAACGTGCCGTCCGCGACGCTCCCGACCGCGAGCTTTGCCGCATTAACACGCTGACTTTTGCTGCCGACAACGGCCTCGACGAAGAGCGCAGCTTAGCCGCTTTTCTTCATGCCGCGCGGCTCGGTCTGTTCGAGTTGTTCTGGAACGTGCTCTGTCCCGGCTGCGGCGGCGTGCTCGATGTCGGCTCGACGCTCAAAACTATCGATCACGAGGAATATGCCTGCGGACTTTGCGCCACGGGCTACAAGGCGACGCTCGACGAAACGGTCGAGGTTACCTTCACGGTCAGTCCGCGGGTGCGGCGCATCGCCGGCCACGATCCGGATTCGCTGCCGGAGGTCGAGTATTACCGGCAGATTTTCTGGAGCTCGGGCGTCGATCTGCCGGAATCCCTGGACAAGAGCCTTGCCGACTTCACCATCGATTCGATCGAACTGCCGCCAGGCGGGCGCGCGGTATTGTCGGTCCAGCTGCCCGACGATTTCGTCATCGCGTTCGATCCGGTGACCCACAGCGCGCAGTTCATCGACGTCAAGGGCGAGCCGACGAGCGAGCGCCAGACGCTGTCGCTGGTTTTCAACAATGTCAAAGCGCCGACCGGAACTGTGGAGATGCGGCCCGGTCCGTTGCGGCTGGCGCTGGAAAACCGCACCGACCGCCGCGTGCTGCCGGGACTCTGGGTCGCCGGCGAAAAGCTTCATGACCTCCTTGGCAAGCGCAAGCCGTTCGTGACCGCAAAGCGCCTTCTCACCAACCAGACGTTCCGCGACATTTATCGCACCGACACGCTCGACATCGATCAGAAGCTCAAGATCACCAGCCTGACGTTTCTGTTCACCGATCTCAAAGGCTCGACTGCGCTTTACGAACGGGTCGGCGATCTCGTCGCCTACGATCTGGTGCGCCAGCATTTCCGCGTGCTCTACGATATCGTGGCCGCGGAGACCGGTGCGGTGGTCAAGACCATTGGCGACGCGGTGATGGCGACCTTCGTCACCCCCGACCGCGCGCTGGCCGCAGCGCTGCGCATGCGCGAAGCCATGACCCGCATCAATGCCGAGCGCCACAACGAAGATCTCTTGCTCAAGATCGGCATTCACGAGGGACCGTGCCTGGCCGTGACGCTCAACAACAGCCAGGATTATTTCGGCAAGACGGTGAACATGGCGGCGCGGGTGCAGGGGCTGGCGTCCTCGCGCGCCATCTTCGTGACCAAGCCGGTGTTGGACGATCCGAAGGCGGCCAAAATCCTGAAAAATTTGAGCCTGCGGCCCTCGGAACAGCGCGCCGCGCTGCGCGGCATCGCCGACGAGACCACCGTGTACGAAATTCCCTGATATAATCCGGCCGATGCCGCCGCCGCCGCCCGAACCGGAAAAGCCGCAAAGCCCGGAAAAGATCTTTCCGGTGTCGTGGGACCAGTTTCACCGCGATTCGCGCGCGCTCGCC
>JBAQAB010000316.1:0-4111 GCA_049285535.1 Xanthobacteraceae bacterium | reverse complement strand
TGATCTTTGGCATCGTCAGTTTCGGTCTGTCGACCGGCATTCTCGCCACCGGCTTCGCCGCCGAAACCCGCCGGCGCAATTTCATCCAGACCTGGGATCTCGTCAGCAAAGTGCCATTCTTCCAGTCGCTCGAGCCGTCGTCGATCACGGAAATCACCCACATGCTGCGGCGTCTCGAAGTGCCCGAGCGCGTCGCCATCATCCGCCGCGGCAAGGTCGGCGACTGCATGTACTTTATTGCCGGGGGCGAAGTGCAGGTCGATATCAAACCCGTGCCGGTGCGGCTCGGCACCGGAGCTTTTTTCGGCGAGCTCGCCTTGCTCGGCGATTCGGTGCGCAGCGCCAACGTCACTACGACCATGCCGTCGACGCTTCTCATTCTCGACCTTGCCGACTTCCGCACGCTCTCCGCAAACCATCCCGATCTCAAACGCGCGATCGACGCCGAAGCGCAGCGGCGCATGAGCGAGAATCAGCAGATGCGGGAGCGACAGCGCGCCGGCGGCGGGGCGCCGGGGTGAATAAGCAAGAAGAAGCGCGAGACTCGACGAGCTGGAGCCTCTAGAACCTATCCCATGGCTGATCGCGTTGCATTGATTACCGGGGCGACTGGACAGGACGGCGCCTATCTGGCCGAGCTGTTGCTCGGCAAAGGCTACGTGGTGCACGGCATCAAACGGCGGTCGTCGTCTTTCAACACGGCCCGGGTCGACCATTTGTATAAGGACCCGCACGGCGCGGGCGTGCGCTTTTTCCTGCACTACGGCGACATGACCGATGCGACCAATCTCATCCGTATTGTGCAGGAAGTGCAGCCAATCGAAATCTACAATCTCGCCGCGCAGAGCCACGTGCGCGTCTCGTTCGAGACGCCGGAATATACCGCCAATGCCGACGCGCTCGGCACGCTGCGGCTGCTTGAGGCGATCCGCATCCTCCACCTTGAGGAGAAAGTGCGATTTTATCAGGCCTCGACATCGGAGCTTTACGGCCTTGTCCAAGAAGTGCCGCAGCGGGAAACGACGCCGTTTTATCCGCGCTCGCCTTACGCCGCGGCGAAGCTTTACGCCTATTGGATCACCGTCAATTACCGCGAAGCCTATCGCATGCACGCGTCGAACGGCATTTTGTTCAATCACGAAGGTCCGACGCGCGGCGAGACCTTCGTGACCCGAAAAATCACGCGCGCTGTCGCGGCCATCGAGCTTGGCCTGCAAAAAAAATTGTTTCTCGGCAATTTGACCGCGCGGCGCGATTGGGGCCACGCCCGCGATTATGTCGAAGGCATGTGGCTTATCCTGCAGCAGCCGGAGCCCGACGACTACGTCTTGGCGACCGGTGAAGAGCATTCGGTTCGCGAATTCGTCGAAAAGGCATTCGCTTGCATCGGCCGGACCATCGAATGGCGCGGATCCGGGCTTGCCGAGCAGGGCATCGATGCACGCGACGGCAGCGTGCTGATCGAAATCGACGAACGTTACTTCAGGCCGACGGAGGTCGATGCGCTGCTCGGGGATCCGTCGAAGGCGCGGCAACGGCTCGGCTGGCATCACAAGGTCACGTTCGACGAACTGGTGCGGGAAATGGTCGATGCCGATCTGAAGGAAATGCGTCGCGAAGGCGCGTTGCGCCAAGTCCACGATTAGAGCGGCGAAATCGCATGAGCGGCGCGCCCGTCATTTTCGATTTACGCGGCAAGCGAATCTTCGTCGCCGGGCATGCCGGCATGGCCGGTTCCGCAATCATGCGCCGGCTGGAACGCGAAGACTGCGACATCATTTTCGCTTCGCGCCAAGACCTCGATCTGCGGCAGGCGGATGCAGTCGAGCGCTTCATGGCACAGGCCAAGCCCGATGCGGTGTTCGTCGCCGCCGGAAAGGTCGGCGGCATCCGCGCCAATGCGACCTTCCCCGCCGACTTCCTCGCCGACAACGTCGCGATCGCGCTCAATACCATTCGCGCCGCGCATCGCTGCGCCGTCAAGAAGCTCGTCTATCTCGGCTCGTCCTGCATCTATCCGCGGCTGGCGCCGCAACCGATGTCGCCCGACATGCTGCTCACGGGCCCGCTGGAGCCGAGCAATCAATGGTACGCCATCGCCAAGATCGCCGGCATCAAACTGTGCGAGGCCTATCGGCTGCAGCATGGGGCAGATTTCGTCTCGGTGATGCCGACCAACCTTTACGGGCCCGGCGACAATTATGATCCAGAGGACAGCCACGTTCCGGCGGCGCTGTTGCGGCGCTTTCATGAGGCCAAGATCAATGGCGCGCCGAGCGCGGCCGTCTGGGGCACCGGATCGCCGCGCCGCGAGTTCCTGGCCGCCGACGATTTGGCCGATGCTTGCGTGTTCATCATGAAGCACTACTCCGACCTGCCGTTCCTCAATATCGGGACGGGAGAAGACCTGACCATCGCCGAATTCGCCCGCATCGTCGCCGACGCCGTCGATTATCGCGGCAACATCACGTTCGATCCGTCGCGGCCGGACGGGGCGCCGCGCAAACTTCTCGATGTTTCGCACATCAATGCGCTGGGCTGGCGCGCCACCATACCGCTGCGCGAGGGATTGCAACGCATGTATGCCGACTTTATCCAACGCTATGATGCCATCCGCGCCGACGCGGAAAAGCAACCCGTCCATTGACGCGTGCCACGCGAGATTCCAGTCATGCCGATTCCGCTCAACGAAACCCACGATCCGGCGCGCAAGAGTTTTGTCGAAAGCGCCAACGCTCCGGGCTGCGACTTTCCGATTCAAAATCTGCCGTTCGGGGTGTACCGACCGGCAGCGGGCACGCCGACCCGTGTCGGTGTCGCCATCGGCGACCAGATTCTCGATGTCGAGGCAGCCGGTGCGTATTTCGATGGCGAAGCGGCGGAAGCGGCCCGGACCTGCCCCGTTCCGGCGCTCAATCATCTGATATCGCTTGGGCCGCAGGCATGGTCGGCGCTGCGGCTTGCGCTGTCGCGCAGGCTTAGCACCGAGCATGGTGATGAGAGGCTGCGCCAGTACTTGACCCCGATGGCGCAGGCGGAGATTCGGTTGCCGGTAGCAATCGGCGACTTCACCGACTTCTTTGCTTCCATCTTTCACGCCAGTAATGCCGGGCGAATGTTCCGCCCCGACAATCCGCTGATGCCGAACTATAAATATGTGCCGGTCGCCTATCACAGTCGCGCCTCTTCGGTCCTCGTCAGCGGCACGCCGTTCAAGCGGCCGCGCGGCCAGCGCAAGGGTCCGAATGATGCGGCGCCAAGCTACGGGCCATCGCGCAATCTCGATTTTGAGCTTGAGCTTGGTATCTACATCGGCACGCCGAGCGAGCTTGGCGAACCCGTTCCGATCGGCCGGGCGGCGGACCACGTTTTCGGGTTCTGCCTGCTCAACGACTGGTCGGCGCGCGACATCCAGGCCTGGGAATATCAGCCGCTCGGCCCGTTCCTCGGCAAGAATTTCGCCACCACGGTTTCACCCTGGGTGGTGACGGCGGAGGCGCTGGCGCCGTTCCGCACCAAAGCTTTCGCGCGGCCGGCCGACGATCCGGCGCCGCTGCCGCATCTCGACGACGGCGAAGACCGAGCGCATGGCGGCCTCGACATTACGCTTGAGGCCTATATCGCGACCGAAACCATGCGGCGGAACGGAACGGCGCCGCAACGGCTGACGCAGACCTCCTGCGCGCTCCTGTATTGGACAGTGGCGCAGATGATCGCCCATCACACCAGCAACGGCTGCAATATCTGCATCGGCGACCTCATCGGCTCGGGCACCGTCTCGGGACCGGAGAGGTCGAGCTGGGGCTCGCTCCTCGAACTCACCGCGCGCGGCAGCGATCCGCTAGTACTGCCAGGCGGTGAGAAGCGCGGTTTTATCGAGGACGACGACGAGATCATCTTCCGCGGCTATTGCGAGAAGCCCGGTCATGCCCGCATCGGCTTTGGCGAATGCCGCGCCGTGGTACTGCCAGCGGGATAATCCGCGATCAATGAATCTCCGGCTCTGCGATCGCCGCCTGGCCCTCCAGGAAATCGAAATCGCAGCCTTCGTCGGCCTGGCCGATGTGTTGCGAATACATCGCACCGTAGCCGCGCGGATAATGCGGCGCCG
>JBAQAB010000315.1:0-2096 GCA_049285535.1 Xanthobacteraceae bacterium | reverse complement strand
CCTTTAGCGCGCCGCGCATAATGCAGGTCGGCGCTCGACGCGAGGCGCTCCGCCTCGGCGTCGCTGTCGGCCGCAATCACTGCAGTGCCGAGGATGGCATAGGGTTTTGCCAGCGTCGCCGACGGCTTGAAGTGCTCGCGGTATGCAAGCATGGCGCTCGCCGCGTCATAGTCGGCAAAGTGGTAGGCGAAGGCAAAGCCCATGCCGACCGCGGCGGCAAGCTCGGCACTGTAGCCGCCGGAGCCGAGCAGCCAGATCGGCGGCAACGTCACGTCGGCGGGAACCGCGTGCACATTGCGGAACGGATGGCCTTCCGGAAAACCGCCGCGTTCGAGCAGCAGGAGTTCCTGGAAGCGCTCCAGGAAATCGTCGCCTTGCCGCGGGTCCTGCCGCGCCCGCAAGGCATAAGACGTGACCTGATCGGTGCCCGGCGCGCGGCCGAGCCCGAGATCGATGCGGCCCGGGAACAGCGCCTCCAGCACTTTGAAGCGTTCGGCCACCATCAGCGGCGCATGGTTCGGCAGCATCACCCCGCCCGAGCCGACGCGTATATGCGACGTCACCGCCGCGATTTGCCCGATCATGATCTCCGGCGCGGAGCTGGCGATGTTTGCCAGGTTGTGGTGCTCGGCGACCCAATAGCGCTTGTAGCCGAGCCGATCGGCCAGGCGCGCCAGATCGAGGGAATTGTGCAAAGCCGCCGAGCCCGGCGTCGCGGTGGTTACGGGCGACAAATCGAGGACGGACAGCGGGATCACGCGAAATAGACTCTTTGGCAGCAAGGCGAGGTCAAGGCCCAAGCCGGCAATCTATGAGCCCACCACCGACGCCGCCGTCAATCCCGCCAGCATACAGGAGTATCGAGCCGACCCATAAAAATAGCCGGCGCCAAGACACCGGCTACGTAAATCCGACGGCTACGCAAATCTTCCGGCCGAACTGCTAGCGCGTCAGCGGCGCCGGTGGAATCGGCGGGCCGCCCGCAGCTTGCGGACCTGCCGCATATTGCTGGACCGGCGCGTATGGCGGCGCCTGCGGGACGTCAGATAACGCCGCCGGCATGGTGGCCGGCAACACCACGACACGGGTGCCGATCTGGACCCGGCTGTAAAGGTCCTCGACGTCCTCGTTGGTCAGGTGGATACAGCCGGACGAGGTATATTTGCCGATGCTCGTCGGGTCGTTGGTGCCGTGGATCCGGTACAGCGTGTTGCCGAGATACATGGCGCGGGCGCCGAGCGGATTGCTTTCACCGCCGGCCATGAAGCGCGGCAGATACGGCTGCCGGTCGATCATCTCTTTCGGCGGAAACCAGTCCGGCCATTCCTTCATCCGGGTGATGCGCTCGGTTCCCGACCAAGTGAAGCCGTCGCGGCCGACGCCAATGCCGTAGCGCATCGCCTTGCCCTGGCCGAGCACGAGATAAAGGTAGGTGTTCGGCGTATCGATGATGATGGTGCCGGCCGGTTCCGGGGTGGGGAAGTTGACCACTTGCCGCTGGAACCGCGACGGCAGTTGCGCGTCCGCGTTCTGGACTGGCTGCGATTGCCCCGGCAGCGACGCCACGACAGTCGGCGGTGACGGCTGCGGCGCTGCAGCCTCCTGGGCTGGCGCGGGCGGGCTATTGATGGAACCGGTCACGTCGCCCGACGCGGCGGCAACAGAGGCCGGCGGGCGATCATTGGGACTAGGCAACGGCTGCGGCGGGAAATAGGAGGCGCGGACCGGGCTGCCCGGATAGCCGTCCTCATTTGGACCCGGCTGGACGTAGCGTGGATCGAGAGGCGCGCCATTGACGTCCCGATACACCGGCGGCGGGACGGCGTAGCCGGGAGCCACCGGCTGCGGCGGATAATCTTGCGCGCTCGCGATGCCGAGCGAACCGGCAAGGGCCAACACAAAGACGACAAGACTGATGCTGCTACGCAAGGCGGACCCCCGACCCCAAATTCCAGAGCGGTTTTGCCGCCAACATTTGGCGGGAACAAGGCACAAAATTGCAGATCCGACCGTAGTTTGACACATCGGTGGCAGTTCCACCGGGATGGTGAATAATTGGTAATGGCTGTGGCGCGGACGGTGGTGTGTGTTAGTGG
>JBAQAB010000314.1:0-10517 GCA_049285535.1 Xanthobacteraceae bacterium | reverse complement strand
GATGCGCGGCAAGGATACGCTCGGGCGCTTTTCCGGCAACAAATTCGGTCTCGTGCTCCGCGATTGCACGCCTGACGACATGGCCATTGCCGCAGACCGCATGCTCACCGCGGTTCGCGATGAGATGGTACCGACCAGCGCCGGATCGATTTCGATCACCGTCACGATCGGCGGGGTCACGGCGCCGCGTCACGCCCGTGGCGTCGCAGAAGTGCTCGCCCGCGCGCAGGAGAGCCTCGACACCGCCAAGGCCCGCCGCCGCGGCTCGTTTCAAGCGTACCGGCCCAATGTCGAGCGCGAGGCCATGCGCCGAGACAATGTGCGCGCGACCGACGAGATCGTCGCCGCGCTCAATGAGCGGCGCATTTTTCTCGCCTACGAGACGGTGGCCGCATCGGTTGATCGGCAGCCTGCGTTCTACGAGTGCCTGATGCGGATTCGACGCACCGACGGCGGCCTGATCGCCGCGAACGATATTGTCCCAGTCGCCGAACGGCTCGGTCTGGTGCGCCTGCTCGATTTCCGCGTCCTCGAACTGGTCATCGACGAGATGGCGGCAGCGCCCACGCTGCAAACAAGCTTCAATGTCTCGCCTGCCTCGACCACAGATCCCGATTGGTGGGCGGGGCTGAGTTCGCTGCTTCGCAAGCACGACGGCGTCGCCGAACGCCTCATCGTCGAAATCACCGAAAGCGCGGCGATTCACGATATCGACGAGACACGCGGCTTCGTCAGTCGCGTCAAAGATCTCGGCTGCCGGATCGCCATCGACGATTTCGGCGCCGGCTACACTTCGTTTCGCAATTTGCGCAAACTCGGCGTTGACCTCGTCAAGATCGACGGCGCCTTCGTGCAGCACATCATGCGCTCTGAAGACGATCGCGCTTTCGTGCACACGCTCATCGACCTCGCCAAACGTCTCAAGCTCCAGACCGTGGCCGAATGGGTGCAGGACGAAGCCGCGGCAAAAACCTTGGCGGCATGGGGCTGCGATTATCTGCAGGGCGCGCTTATCGGCCTGGCGGCAACCGAGAGACCCTGGCTGAGAAATCTGGCTTCGGCGGTCTGAACGACGCAAAAGAATTTATTCGACGCCCGGCTCTTTCTCGGTCAGCCGATCGACTTTGCGTTTCATGTCATCGAGCTGACGCTTAAGGTCGTCGATATCGCCCCCTTTCGGCGGCGATTTTTCCGGTTCCACGCCGGCTTCGCCGCCTGCGGTCTCGCGTCGGGCAAAGGGCGCAAACATGGTGAACGCCCGCTCGAACATCTCCATGTTGCGCCGTACTTGCTCTTCGAGTGAGGTGAAGGCGCCAACCCCGAAAGCCTGGGCCATTTGATTGCGGAATTTCTCCTGCTCGCGGGTCAACGACTCGATGGAGACTTCGAGATACCGCGGCACCAGCATCTGCATGCTGTCGCCATAGAAGCGGATCAGCTGGCGCAGGAAAGCGATCGGCAACAGATTCTGGCCTTCCTTGTTCTCCTGCTCGAAAATGATCTGCGTAAGAACCGACCGGGTAATCTCCTCGCCGGTCTTGGCATCGTAGACGACGAAATCCTCGCCTTTCTTGACCATACCGGCGAGGTCTTCGAGCGTGACATAGGTGCTCGTACCGGTGTTATAGAGCCGCCGGTTGGCGTATTTCTTGATCGTGACCGGCTCTGCAGCCTTGGTTATCGTTTCAGTCATGAGGCGGGACCTGCAACATTGCCGTCAAAATAGGCGGTTTCGCGGGGCGCGGCTACCTTTTTGTGGGGCCCGGCGTATCGACGCTATCGGCCCTGCCCGGCATGCCAGCAATGCGGCCGCCATGTGCCCCTTTGCGCCTTGTCGGCGGCCTGTCGCGTCCCTATGACATAGACCAAGGATCCGCGGCTAGTTCCGCATCTGAAATAGCCCATCAGCCCGGAAGGAAATCCCCATGAAAGACGATATCGTCATTGTCAGCGCGACGCGCACGCCGGTCGGAGCGTTCAACGGCGCGTTCGCGACGGTGCCCGCTCACGAACTCGGCAAAACCGCGATCAAGGGTGCGCTCGAGCGCGCCGGCGTTGAAGCGCCTCGAGTTTCCGAGGTCATCATGGGCCAAATCCTGACCGCCGGAGAGGGTCAGAACCCGGCTCGCCAAGCCTCGATTGCCGCCGGCATCCCGGTCGAAACTCCCGGCTGGGCCGTCAATATGTTGTGCGGATCCGGACTGCGTTCAGTGGCGCTTGGCTATCAGGCCATCGTCAACGGCGACAGCGAGATCGTGGTGGCCGGCGGGCAGGAGTCCATGAGCATGGCACCGCACTGCGCGTACCTGCGCAGCGGCGTGAAGATGGGCAATTTCGAGATGATCGACACCATGATCAAGGACGGTCTATGGGACGCCTTCAACGGCTATCACATGGGCAACACCGCCGAGAACGTGGCACGGCAGTGGCAGATCACGCGGGCGCAGCAGGACGAGTTCGCGGTGAAGTCCCAGAACAAGGCCGAAGCGGCGCAGAAGGCCGGTAAGTTCAAAGATGAGATCACGCCGGTTACGATCAAGAGCCGCAAGGGCGATATCATCGTCGATAGCGATGAATATCCCAAGCACGGCACCACGCTTGATGCGATCGGAAAATTGCGGCCGGCCTTCGATAAGGAGGGCACCGTCACCGCAGGCAACGCCTCGGGCATCAATGACGGCGCCGCGGCGGTCATTTTGATGAAAGCCAGTGAAGCCGCCAAGCTCGGCAAGACGCCGCTCGCTCGCATTGTCTCTTGGGCGCAGGCCGGCGTCGATCCGAAGATCATGGGCACCGGCCCGATCCCGGCGTCGCGCGCCGCACTGAAAAAGGCCGGCTGGAACGTCGGCGATCTCGACCTGATTGAGGCCAACGAGGCATTCGCCGCTCAGGCCTGCGCGGTGAACAAGGATCTCGGCTGGGATACCGGTAAGGTCAACGTCAACGGCGGTGCTATCGCCATCGGCCATCCGATCGGCGCTTCCGGCACCCGCGTGCTGGTCACGCTGCTTTACGAGATGCAAAAGCGCAATGCGAAGAAGGGCCTCGCCACACTTTGCATCGGTGGTGGTATGGGCATCGCGATGTGTGTGGAACGCTGATCCGCGTCGGCAATTTTGATTCACGTCATGGCCGGGCTTGTCCCGGCCATTTACGTCCTTAAGCTGTTGCCACAATGAGCCGTGGACGCCGGACCCACAACTCGGCGGAATGACACCGAATCAGGGAGGACATCATGCCCCGCGTTGCGTTGGTCACTGGGGGTACGCGCGGCATTGGCGCCGCCATTTGTAAGGCGCTCAAAGCGGCCGGATATACGGTCGCCGCCAATTACGCCGGCAATGACGAGGCGGCGCAAAGCTTCAAGGCCGAAACCGGCATCAACGTCTACAAGTGGGACGTCTCGTCCTTCGATGCCTGCGCCGCCGGCGTCAAGCAAGTCGAGGCCGAGCTCGGGCCGGTCGACGTGCTGGTCAACAATGCCGGCATCACGCGCGATGCCCAGTTGCACCGCATGAAGCAGGAGCAATGGACGGCGGTTATCAATACCAATCTCGGTTCGCTGTTCAACATGTGCCGCAACGTGATCGAGGGCATGCGCGAACGAAAGTTCGGCCGCATCGTCAATATTTCCTCGATCAACGGGCAAAAGGGACAATTCGGCCAAGTAAACTATTCCGCGTCCAAGGCGGGCGAAATCGGCTTCACCAAAGCGCTGGCGCAAGAGGGCGCGCGCGCCGGCGTCACCGTCAACGCCATTTGCCCGGGCTACATCGCGACCGACATGGTCAAAGCCATGTCGCAGGAAGTCCTGCAAAAAAGCGTGCTGCCGCAGATCCCGATCGGCCGCCTGGGCGAGCCGGAAGAAATTGCACGCTGCGTGGTGTTCCTTGCCTCTGACGATGCCGGCCTGATCACAGGCTCGACCTTGACGGCCAATGGCGGGCAATATTTCGCCTAGCCAAAAACCACCTATATAACCCAAGGCGATGCAACGCTTCGGAACAGCATGGCGCTAGCACCCCAGCCGCTCATCGAACGGCGGCGCGAGCAGATGTTTCCCGATCTCGATCCATTGGAGATCGAGCGCATGCGCCGGTTCGGCGAATGCCGCACCTTCGCGTCGGGCGAAAAGCTCTTTACCGCCGGAGAAATCGCGCCTGGCCTCATTCTCATCATCGGCGGCCACGTCGACATAACCCAGACCAATCAGGCAGGTCGCCGCACGCTGATCGTCTCCCAGGGCCCCGGTCAATTCATGGGCGAACTTGCCCAATTGGCGGGGCGGCCTTCGCTTGCTGACGCCACCGCGAACGAGCGGGTGGACGCTTTGATCATTCCGTCCGACCGGCTACGCGCACTGCTCGTCGCAGAAGCCGAGCTCGGCGAACGGATCATGCGCGCGCTGATCCTTCGCCGTGTGGGTCTCTTGGAGGAAGGTCGGGGCGGCCCGGTCATCGTCGGCCGCACGGAAAACAGCGACGTGCTTCGCCTGCAAGGCTTTCTGCGTCGCAACGGTCACCCATTCCAATTGCTCAATCCGGAAACCGACACCGAGGCGAAGGCCCTCATCGAGCGCTTTCATGTCGATCCGGGACAGTTGCCCATCGTGCTCTGTCCCGGCGGGCAGTTGCTGCGCAATCCCGGCGAGGACGAGCTGGCGCGCTGCCTCGGGCTGGTGCGGGCGATCGACCCCGATCGCGTCTACGACGTTGCCGTCATCGGCGCCGGGCCGGCCGGACTCGCCACCGCGGTTTACGCAGCATCGGAGGGCCTCTCCGTTCTTGTCCTGGACTGCCGCGCGTTCGGCGGCCAAGCCGGCGCTTCGGCGCGTATTGAAAATTACCTCGGCTTTCCCACTGGAATCACCGGCATCGCGTTGATGGCGCGCGCCTACAACCAGGCGCAGAAATTCGGAGCCGAAATGGCGATTCCGGATGAAGTCAGCGCCCTCTCGGCGCCAGACGGCGCGGCAAGCGGCTTCCTTCTGCATTTGCACAATGGCGAGAAGGTCCGAACCCGCTCGGTGGTCATCGCCAGCGGCGCGCGTTATCGCCGGCTCTCGGTCGAGAATCTTCACGAGTTCGAGGGATCGAGCGTGCATTACTGGGCGACACCGCTCGAAGCACGGCTATGCGCCAATCAGGAAGTCGCGCTGGTGGGTGCCGGTAACTCAGCGGGCCAAGCGGCGGTTTTTCTCGCCGGCCAAGGTGTCAAGGTGCGGATGTTGGTGCGCCGGCCGGATCTCACCGAGACCATGTCGCGTTATCTCGTCGACCGCATCGAGAGCCTCGCCAATGTCCAAATCGAGGGCGGCTGCGCGGTGAGCGGACTTGAAGGCAGTAACGGCATGCTGCAAGCGGTGCGCTGGCGCCACGGCGCAAGCGGCGAAGAAGTACGGCGGCCGATCAGCCACTTGTTTTTGTTCATCGGTGCAGAACCGAATACCGATTGGCTCGCAAGCGCGGACATCAAGCTCGACGGCAAAGGCTTCATACTGACCGGCGAAGATGCCGGCGGCGATCGTCATGCGCTGGAGACGAGCCGACGCGGCGTATTTTCGATCGGCGACGTGCGCGCAAAATCGATCAAGCGCGTCGCCGCCGCGGTCGGCGAAGGAGCGCAAGTCGTGGCGGCGCTGCATTCCTATTTGGCGGCGACCACCGAACATGCCGTCATGGCAACCATCCCGGTGGCGCCAGCTCAAAGGCCTTGAAATCAAATCCCGGCGCGACGGTGCAGCCGCAGAGCGTCCAGTCGCCAATCGATTGGGCCGCTTGCCAGGCTTGAGCCGGCACGATGGCTTGCGGGTGTTCGCCAGCCGCGAGATCGGAGCCGAGCGTCAGGCGCTCGATGCGTTCCGTTCTGGCGGCGATTTCGAGCGTAAGCGGCGCGCCGGCGTACCAGTGCCAGATCTCGACCGCATCGATGCGGTGCCAGTGCGAGCGTTCGCCGCGGGCGAGCAGAAAATAGATTGCGGTTGAAGCAGCGCGGCCTACCCCGTCGCGAAAGGTTTCGCGGAAGTGCCCGCCCTCCGGATGCGGCTCAAGGGCAAGGAGCCGGATCACATCCGGCGCGGTGAGGCGATCGGTCAAAATCGGTTCTTGCGCTCGCGGATTTCGGCGAACACCTTCCAGGCCGGACTGCCGGCAAGCCCGACCGACTTCGCCACCTCCGGCACGTCCGCGCGCAGAAACGGATTGTCCGCTTTCTCCGCCCCGATCGTCGCTGGGATCGTCGGCTTGCCCGCCGCCAACAGCTTCGCCACTTCCTCGGCGCGCGCGGCAAGCGCCTTGTTGTTCGGCTCGATGGTCTTGGCAAAGCGAATATTGGCTTCGGTATATTCGTGGCCGCAATAAAACTGCGTGTCGTCGGGGAGCGCGCGCAATTTCAGGAGCGAACGCCACATCATCTCCGGATTGCCTTCGATGACGCGGCCGCAGCCGATCGAAAACAGCGTATCGCCGACGAAAGCGAGCTTGTCCGCCGGGAAGAAATAGGAGATGTGCCCCGCCGTATGGCCAGGCGTCTCGATGACGCGTCCTTCGAGCGCGCCGACGCGCACCGTGTCGCCCTCGCCCACCGTTTCGTCGACATGAGCAATGCGCTGCGCCTCGGCGCGCGGCGCGACGACGCGGCATTTGTGCGTTGCTTTGAGCTCGCCGATGCCGGCGGTGTGGTCGGCATGATGATGGGTCACCAGAATCTCAGAAAGCCGCCAGCCGGTCTTTTTCAGCGCGGCCTCGACCGGAGCGGCTTCCGGCGCATCGATCGATGCGGTGGCGCCGCTTGCCGGGTCGTGGATGAGAACGCCGAAATTATCCTTCAGGCAGGGGAACAGGTAGGTCTCGACAGCCATGTCATTTTTCCATTCGCAGAGCCCGATAGATCATCCGCCTTCGCGGATGACGACGCAATAACGCATGGTTAATGCGGGTGTTTGGCACGGAACGACAACCCGATCCGTGCTATTTTGACCCCATGGATGTCGTCGATCTGCGAAATTTCTATGGCCAGCAACTGGGCGTCGTGGCGCGCCGCTACGTGAGCCGGGGCATTCGCGCGCGCTGGACCGATACCCGAGCGTTGCGCGTGCTGGGGGTTGGCTATGCCACACCCTATCTCGGGCTGTTCCGCGAGGAGGCCGAGCGCTGCCTGGCCTTGATGCCGGCGGCCCAAGGGGTGGTGCGCTGGCCGTCGACGCGGCCGGCACTGGCCGCTCTGGTTGAGGAAGACGAGTTGCCTCTGACCGACTCGGCGGTCGATCGCGTGCTGCTCGTCCATGCGCTGGAAATGTCATCCGATCCTGCCGAGCTGTTGCGCGAAGCCTGGCGAGTGCTGGCCGCCGGTGGCCGGCTGCTGGCCGTGGTGCCCAACCGGCGTGGACTGTGGGCGCGCATGGACACGACGCCCTTTGGGCAGGGCCGGCCCTATTCGCGTAGCCAGATTACGCAGCTGTTGCGCGATACCTGGTTCACCCCGACCGGCTGGGACGAGGCGCTTTATGTGCCACCGATACCCCGCGGTTGGTTCTTGCGCTCGGCGGTCGCCTGGGAACGTACCGGCGCCACGCTGTCGGCGCCGTTCGCCGGCGTACATATCGTCGAAGCGACCAAGCAGGTCTATCGCGCCATCCCGGCGCGGCGCGAAAAGCGCCGACTCGTCCCAGCGCTGCAGCCGGTGCTGGCGCCCTCACCGGGCGCCGCTGCGATGCGGTGATTGCCGGACCCTCCCGCTAAGCTGGAAACGGACCCCAGGCCCGCTGCACGGCCGGACGCGCCGCGATGGCATCGTGCCAGCGTTTCACATTGGGATAATTTTTCAGGCCGATGTCGTTGACGCCATGCAGATGCACGTCGGAATACATCGTCATGTCGGCGATAGAATAGTTTCCGCCGAAATGTTCGTTCTCAGCAAGATGCCGGTCGAGGATGCCGAGCATGTCGCGCAGGTTGGCGTCATAGTGCTCCTGCGCCGGCGGCGCCTTCACCGGCGACCGTAGCGTCCAATGTCCGAACTGTTGCGCCAGCGTGGTAAATGTCGCCGAGCCATAGAACAGCCATTGGTCCACTTTGGTTCGTGCGACCGCATCGTTCGGATAGAATTTGCCTGACTTTTCCGCGAGATATTTGAGGATCGCTCCCGACTCGCAGATCGTCACCTGCGCACCGCCGGGACCATCATGATCGACAATCGCCGGGATCTTGTGCCCGGGGCTGATTTTCATGAATTCCGGCGACATCTGCGCTTTCTCGCGCAGATTGACCGGAACAATCCGATGCGGAAGACCGGTTTCCTCCAGCATCACGCGCGGCTTGTAACCGTTATCGGTCGTCCATGTGTAGCAATCGATCATCCTTTCCTCCTGAACGCGGTCGTTTTTCAACCTTAGGTGCTTTTGTAAGACCGCAGAGTTGGTTTCGAGAAGCAGGCAGGAATTGCAATCGTCTTGTCCGGTTGCGCTGTTTCACTCCGGCCACGGCTCGGCAGTCACCGACGCCGCATCGGCGCCGACATAGTCGACGAGACTTTGGTGCCGGTCTCGTTCGAGCGCGGCAAGCAGCGTCTCTTTGATCTCGGCGACAAGGCTGAGGCCACGGAAAACCAAGCCCGAATAAACCTGAACGAGGCTGGCGCCGGCGCGGATTTTGCCGAGCGCACTCGGCCCGGAGTCGATGCCGCCGGCGCCGACCAACGGGAAAACGCCTTCGACTCGTACATAGGTCTCGGCCAGCATGCGGTTGGCGAGCGGCAGCAGCGGCCGTCCCGATAAGCCACCCGCCTCTTTCGCCGTCTTGACGTCGTGCAGATCTTTCGGCCGTGTCACGGTGGTGTTGCCGACGATCATGCCGTCGACCCAGCGCGAGCGCGCTATGCCGACGACGTCATCGAGGTCGGGCAAAGAAAGATCGGGGGCGATCTTAAGCAGCACCGGCGTCGGCCCGGCGGTCGGCGCGACGCGTTCGCGCGTATCGATCACGCGCGCCAACAACTCGTCGAGCACGGCGGCCTGCTGCATGTTGCGCAGGCCCGGCGTATTGGGCGACGAGATGTTGACCGTGACATAGCTCGCCACTGCGGCGAAGCGCTCGATGAGCTGCACATAATCGGCAATGCGATCGACCGTATCCTTGTTGGCGCCGACGTTGATGCCAACGACGCCGCCCGCTCGCGCCCGCGCAGCCAGCCGGCGCAGCACGGCGTCGGCGCCCTGCGAATTAAAGCCGAGGCGATTGATGACGCCGGCATCAGTATTAAGCCGAAACAACCGCGGCCGCGGATTACCCGGCTGCGGCTTTGGCGTGATGGTGCCGACTTCGACGAAACCGAAGCCGACGCGCAGCAGCGCGTCAGGCACTTCGGCGTTTTTGTCGAAGCCAGCGGCGATCCCGATCGGATTGGGAAAGTTGAGCCCGAACACCCGCATCGCCAGCCGCTTTTCGTCGGCAGCGGCAGACGGCAGCGGCGCGAGTTTCAGCAGCCTGATCGCCAGACCATGCGCATCTTCCGGGTCGAGCGCGTACAAATACGGTCGTGCCAGACGGTCGAACAGGCCGATCACGGTTTTAGCTCCCGCAGCGCGCGCCGTCCGTCGACCTCATCCTGCAAAGGTTGCGCCCAAAGCACTGCCTTGACCGGCAGCGCGGCGTAAAGGTGCGGAAACAGATCGCCACCGCGCGAGGGCTCCCATTTCAAGCTCGACGCCAGGACATCGCCATCGACCGCAACCAGCATTAAATCCGTTAGCCCCGCGAAATGCTTGGCCGCCGTCTCGGCCACCTGGGCAGCGGACGAGAAGTGGATGAAGCCGTCGCGCCGATCGACGTCCGAGCCATGGTAGACGCCGGCGCGCTCCGCCTCCTGCCATGCCGCGCGTTCGCAGATCTTGTAAATGGTCGTCACGCACGGCCCCCTCGCGACCCGTTTTCGGCGCGGACCCTATCGGCACTTGAGCATTCAGGCAATAATTCCTATCATCCAAATCCTCCGTAGAGGTCTGTATGCTCACCCACGCGCAGGTCTGGTCGGCCATCGATCGCCTCGCTGCGCGCGCCGGTCTGTCCGCGTCGGGATTGGCCCGCCGGGCCGGGCTCGATCCGACGACCTTCAACAAATCAAAGCGCATCACATCGCAAGGCCGCGCGCGCTGGCCTTCGACAGAGTCGATTGCCAAGGCCCTGTCCGCCACCGGCACCTCGTTCGACACATTCGTCACGCTGATCGACCCCGGCACCGGCGGTGGCGCGCGTCCGGTGCCGCTTCTCGGCTTTGCCGAGGCCGGCGCCGGCGGTTACTTCGACGATGGTGGCTTCCCGGCGGGGGAAGGCTGGGACGAGATCGCCTTCCCGGCCGTCACCGACGAGCATGCCTATGCGCTCGAAGTCTCCGGCCAGTCGATGGAGCCGGCCTACCGCGACGGCGAAGTCATCCTGATTTCACCGGCAGCGCCGATCCGCCGCGGCGATCGCGTCGTGGTGCGAACCCGAAGCGGCGAAGTGATGGCGAAAGAACTCAAG
>JBAQAB010000313.1:0-14621 GCA_049285535.1 Xanthobacteraceae bacterium | reverse complement strand
TGCGGGAGACGATTGCCTGAAGAAATTCTGCTCCTCACGTCCCCACCAAGCCGAATTGCGGACTTGACGGTTCGGCCTGGCTCTTCTTGGCGATGCGGCCGGCAAGCCGCGACAGGCGGCCGGCTTCCACCGCGGCGCGCATGCTTTGCGCCATCAGCACCGGATTTTGCGCCTTCGACACCGCGGTGTTGATCAACACCGCGGCGCAGCCGAGCTCCATGGCAAGCGTCGCGTCCGACGCGGTGCCGAGACCGGCATCACACACCACCGGCACCGGCGAGCGTGCGCAAATGAGCTCAATCAGATGCGGATTGGAAATGCCGAGGCCCGAGCCGATCGGCGAGCCGAGCGGCATCACCGCCGCGGCGCCGACGTCGGCGAGCTTGCGGCAGGTCACCGGGTCTTCGGTGCAATAGGGCAGCACGATAAAACCCTTGGCGACGAGCTCGCCGGTGGCGCGAATAAGCTCCTCGACGTCGGGATAAAGCAGCTCGCGGTCGCCGATCACTTCGAGTTTTATCCAGTTGGTGTCGAGTGCCTCGCGGGCGAGTTCGGCCGTCAGCACCGCATCTTTGGCGGTCTGGCAGCCCGCCGTGTTGGGCAGAAATTTCACCCGTCCGGCCAATAGATCGATCATGCTTTCGTCGTCGCCGGCAAGGCTGATGCGGCGGATCGAGGCGGTGACCATCTGCGTGCCGCTCGCCGCGATCGAGTCGAGCATGAGCTTGCGGTTGGGATAGCCGGCGCTGCCGAGAAACAGCCGCGAGCCGAATTCGTGTCCGGCAATGATCAGAGGATCGGACATGTGTTGCTCCTTATCGATTGAGCATGATCTTATCCGAAAACCGGTGGCCACTTTTCGGAATCATGCTCTAGCCGCCTTGCCGCGCACGCACGATCTCGACGCTGTCGCCCGGCTTTAGCGCCGTATCGCGCCATGCCGCGCGCGGCACGACGGATCCGTTCAGCGCTACTGCGATGCCGCGCTGCATAGTGTCGACGGCTTTTTCCGTAAGCAGCGCGTCGAGCGTCGCAAAGGCCAACGGCTCGTTCTCGCCGTTGACGCGGATCATGGCCTCGCTTGTTTGCTGCGACATCTGCCCTACTCCGCCGCGCGCGCCGGCAGAAAGCGCTCCAAGCCGAACGGTTTTATCGCCGGCTCGACCACGTCGTCGAGAATAAGGCGCGCCATGGCGTCCGCAGTCACCGGCGCGAGCAGAATGCCGTTGCGGTGATGGCCGGTGGCGTAAAACAGATTCTCCAGCGGCGCGCGGCCGAGGATCGGTGCATCGTCGCGGCTGCCCGGGCGGTGGCCGACCCAGATTTCATCGATCGGCAATTCCTCGACTGCGGGAATGGCGCGCCATGCGGCCTCAAGCAATGTCAGCATGCCGCCGGCGGTAATCGTCTCGTCAAAGCCTTTTTCTTCGACCGTCGCGCCGACAATCAGGCGACCGTCGCGCCGCGGCACCAGATAGGCGCCCGGTGCCCACAGCACGTGATTGAGGAGTGGCGCGTTCGCATCCATGCGTAGCGCGAACATCTGGCCTTTGATGGGGCGCACCGGCGGCCGGCGATCCGGCGGCAGCCCGGCAATGGTGCGTGACCAGGCGCCGGCGGCAAGCACCACGCGATCGGCTGCGACGTGCGTGCCGTCTTCCAGCACGACGCCGGTGGTGCGGCCGCTTTGCACGGCGATTTCCTTGACCGCTTGGTGCTCGCGAATTTTTGCACCCGCGGCCTCCGCGGCAATGCGCAACGCCGCGCTGAGCTTGCGGTTGTCGACCTGATGGTCCTGCGGGCTGAACACGGCACCCGCAAGTTTGCCGGCCAGATGCGGTTCCTTGGCGCGCGTCTGCGCGGCGGAGAGCCACTCGATCGGCAGGCCGAGTTTGCGCTGAAAGTCGAGATGATGCGCCAGCGTCGCCTGATCGTCCGCGGTCAGCGCCAAAACCAGCGTGCCTTCGCGGCGCAGTTCGACGTCGATGCCGCTCGCTGTCAACAGCTCCTCGGCAAAAGCAGGCCAGCGCGCCTGGCTGTCACGCCCGAGCGCGACCAAGTCCTCTTCGCCGGGCTCGGCCTCGGCGCAGGCCGCGAGCATGCCGGCCGCGGCATGACTCGCGCCCGCCCCGGCCTTGCCGCGGTCGAACAGCAAAACCTCGGCGCGGGCGGCTAAACGCCAAGCAATGCCCAACCCGACCACACCCGCCCCGATAATGACGACGCGGGGATGCTTGCCGATAGGCGAATGGACTGTCTTCGTTCCGACCAACGCGGCTCCCTTCGCTGGAATGACCCAGACAGGTTCGACGGGTTTGATCTCAGCCGCGCACTTGCGCGGCACCCCTGGCCGATGGTTGAATAATGGGGGTTTTAGGGGCCTTCGGCAAGGTGCAAACCCGGGCGCCGGTGCCTCAGATACCGCGCACAAACCAGCCCAACCGCCAGGATCACCGCCGCCCCAACGAACATCGGCTTGCCGGTGCCGGCATGGCTATAGGCAAAGCCGTAATAGATCGGGCCGAGCGCCTGGCCGGAAAAGAACGCACAGGAATGCATCGACAGCGCGGTGCCGCGCGCGGTCTGCGTCAGTTCGGTGGCGTGGAGCTGAATGCAGGTGTGCAGCATGTAAAAGCCGATGCCGAACACGACAAAGATGCCCGCCAGCACATACCAAACCGGATTGAGCGCGATCAGAACAAACGCGCCGGCCGCGCAGCTCGCGCCGATCACCATCAATTGCCGGTCGTTGAAGCGAAGGATCACGAGCGGCACGGCGAGCGAATAGACGATGCCGCCAAGACCGAAGCCGGCGATCACCAGCCCGGCAAACGACGAATGGGTTTGTCCGGCCAAAAGGAGGAGCAACGCCACATAGGGAAACATGCCGTGTATGACGATGCCCTCGAAGAACACCGAGCCGAAGCAGATCTTGGCGCGCGGGTCGGCGAACACGCTGCGGAAGCCGGCAGCCACCGCGGCAACGTTGATGGGCTTTGGCTTGGCGGTCGGCAGTCCGCGAAAGGCGAAGAACGCGATCACCGCGACGACGAGGCCGAATGCGCCGATCGAGAAAAACACGCCGCGCCAGCCCAAAAGATCGCCGATCACGCCCGACACCGTGGCGCCAATCAGATTGCCGGTCAGCGCCACGGCCAAAAGCTGGCCGATGGCGACTTGGCGTTTGTGCACGTCCGGCACCAGATCGCCGACCATGGCCACGCCGACCGGGTAGATGCCGCCGGCCAAGATGCCGGCGATCACCCGCATGGCAACGAGCAGCGAGAAGTTTTGCGCAAAGGCGCAGACCAGCGTCGTTATCACCACCATCGCCAGACTGAGGTTCATCAGCCGGGTCTTGCCGAAGAAGTCGCCGATGGTGCCGAGCGCCGGCTGCGCGAAGGCATAGGGAAACGTAAACGCGGTCGACAACAGCGCCGCGGTGCTGACGTCGATGCCGAGGTCGTGGGCGATTTTCGGGATGACCGGATCGACCGCGCGCGAGAATAGCGTCGAGGCGAAGACCACCAGGAAAGCCACTCTGAGAACGGGCGGAATGGCAGCGCTCCAATCATCCTGTGGTGCGGCCCCCGACTTGATCGGGGAGAGCCTCGAAGGATGCGGCCGAGGCGTTCGGGCTGTTGGTCGAGCTAACCCTGTTTCGCCAACCTGTCGAACTGCATCAGTCGTTCAAGAAGCGGCGATAACTGCTTGAGCGGGATCATATTCGGGCCGTCGGACGGCGCCTTGTCGGGGTCCTGATGAGTCTCGATAAAGATGCCGGCGACGCCCACCGCGACGGCGGCACGCGCCAGCACCGGCACGTAGTCGCGCTCGCCACCCGATGACGTGCCCTGCCCGCCAGGCTGCTGCACCGAATGGGTGGCATCGAAGATTACCGGTGCGCCGATCTTTGCCAGCACCGGCAGCGCGCGCATATCGGAAACCAGCGTGTTGTAGCCGAACGAGACGCCCCGCTCGGTGACGAGCACATCGGCATTGCCGGCGCCGGTGATCTTGGCAACGACATTGGCCATGTCCCACGGCGCCAGGAACTGGCCCTTTTTGACGTTGACGACCCGTCCGGTTTTGGCGGCGGCGACCAGAAGGTCGGTCTGCCGGCAAAGGAAGGCCGGAATTTGCAAGACATCCACCACTTCGGCCAGCAGTGCGCATTGCTCCGGTTCATGCACGTCGGTGAGCACCGGCACGCCGAGCTGGTCGCGCAGATCCGTGAAAATTTCGAGCGCCTTGTCGAGCCCGACGCCGCGGGCGCTGTCGGCGCTGGTGCGGTTCGCCTTGTCGAACGAGGTCTTGTAGACGAAGCCGATGCCGAGCTTCGCCGTGATCTCTTTCAGCGCCGCCGCCATGTCGAAAGCATGCGCGCGGCTTTCCAGCGCGCACGGACCGGCAATCAGCGCCAGCGGCAAGCCATTGCCGAACCGCGCTTTGCCAATACTGACGATGGGATTAGGCTTCGTGGTCATGCGTACCTTCACAGACAACCATGAACATCTGACGCCGGAGGGTCAACGCCTGGCTCGTCATTCCGGATCGCCGCAAAGCGGCAAGTCC
The DNA here is from genome assembly GCA_049285535.1 of Xanthobacteraceae bacterium. Lineage (GTDB taxonomy): Bacteria > Pseudomonadota > Alphaproteobacteria > Rhizobiales > Xanthobacteraceae > BOG-931. The sequence goes on along the minus strand of JBAQAB010000313.1, from coordinate 10,046 downwards.
AGAATCCATAATCACAGGTCGGCGAATATGGATTCCGGGCTCGCGGGCAAAATGCCCGCGCCCCGGAATGACGATGCATCCGCCTCGTCACTTCGCCGCGGAAAACGCGGTCGGCTGCAAAATTTGATTGCTGATGTTCTGCAGGATGGGACCGTCTTTCTCGCTTTCGGCGCGCGCCGAAATCCAGGCCTGATCGCCCATGAATGCGTTCCACTTCTTCTCGCGGTCGGCGAGCGATTCCCAGGCGAGCATGTAAATCAGTTCGTGGTTGGATTCGCCAATCAGCGTGGTCCAGAAACCGGCCTGCTTGATGCCGTGCTTGTCCCATAGCGCCAGGGTGGTGTTGGCAAAGCGGTTGAGCAGCGCCGGCAGCCGGCCCGGTATGCAGCGGTAGACACGCATTTCGTAGATCATTGGGGTTTCCTCTCCTGTTTGTCGTTCCGGAGCCGAGCGAAGCGAGGACCCGGAATTCATAACCCACATCCGTGATTATGGATTCCAAGCGGCTCCGCCTGCGCCCCGGGACGACGAGAGTATTACACCAGCCTCGACTGCTCCACCGCCGTCTACTTCAGCGCGGAGAATGAGGTCGGCTTGACGTCGATGTTGGCCAAGACCGGACCGTCCTTGTTGGCTTCCGCGCGGACGCGCTGCCATTCCGGATCGGCCTCGAATGCCGCCCACCTTTCTTCGCGATCGGCCAGCGAGTTCCAGGATATGCAGCAGTTCAGATCGTTGCTGCCGTCGGCGGCTAGGACCGTCCAAAAGCCGACTTGCGCGATCTGCAGCCGACGCCAGATTTTCAGAACATGGTGATCGAACAGGTGAAGCAATGACGGCAGACGGCCGGGATTGGCCAAGTAAACACGAACCTCGTACATCATATTCCGCTCCCGCCTCGGAAGAAGGCATCGAAGAAGCATAGATACCGCCGCAGAGCGGGCTTGTCCGCCTCCCCAGGCATGCCTGCATACTTTCAGGCCGTACCCCGATATGATTGCACCAGCAGATACCGCTGAACCAGCGGAGGACGACTTGCGCGCCCTATTCGGTCTTTTCGTCAGGGCGTTGGTGGTGTCGCCAGGTTTCATCGTGCCGGCCGCCGCACAGTGCAATATGGCATTCTGTTGCAATCCATCGACGGGACAATGCTGGCCAAACAATCAGCCGTTCGAAGCGGATACGCACCATCATCGGCCCAAGCATGTGGCTACGCCGAAGGCGCGGCACGCGCCGAAGGTTAGGACACAGTATCTGCGATACCAGTGATGCCGTGTTCGCTCAGACCAGCCGGCTCTGCTCCACCGCCGCCTCGATGAAGGACGAGAACAGCGGATGCGGCGCGAACGGCCGCGATTTCAGCTCGGGGTGGAATTGCACGCCGACGAACCACGGATGATCGTCGTATTCGATGATCTCCGGCAGGATGCCGTCGGGCGACATGCCGGAAAACCGCATGCCGTGCTGCGCCAAGCGGTCTTTATAGGCGGTATTGACCTCGTAGCGGTGGCGGTGGCGCTCGGAAATCTCGGTGCTGTTATAGATCTCGGCGACCCGCGAGCCGCGCCGCAGCACGGCGGGATAGGCACCGAGCCGCATGGTGCCACCGAGGTCACCTTGAATGCCGCGCTTCTGCAGTTCGTTGCCCTTCATCCATTCGGTCATCAGGCCGACCACCGGCTCGGGCGTAGCGACGAACTCGGTGGAATTGGCCCGCTCGATGCCGCACAGATTTCGCGCCGCCTCGATCACCGCCATCTGCATGCCAAAGCAGATGCCGAAATAGGGCACGTCGTGCTCGCGGGCGAACCGCGCGGCGCGAATTTTTCCCTCCGCCCCGCGCTGGCCGAAACCTCCCGGCACCAGAATACCGTCGACATGCTCGAGGAACGGCGCCGGGTCCTCATTCTCGAACACTTCGCTTTCGATCCAGTCGAGCTTGACCTTGACCTTGTTGGCGACGCCGCCATGCGACAGCGCCTCGATCAGCGACTTATAGGCATCCTTCATGCCGGTATATTTGCCGACGATGGCGATAGTCACATCGCCTTCCGGATTGCGGATGCGCTCGTTGATCAGATGCCAGGTTGCGAGATCGGGCGGCGGCGGATTTTCGATACCGAAGGCGGCGAGCACTTCGCCGTCGAGCCCGCCCGCATGATAGGCCTCGGGCACCGCGTAAATGTTGTCGACGTCGCGCGCCTCGATCACGGCGCTTTCGCGCACGTTGCAGAACAGCGCGAGCTTCTTCCGCTCGCTCTCCGGGATCGGCCGGTCGGTGCGGCAGAGCAGAATGTCGGGCTGAATGCCGATGGCGCGCAGTTCGCGCACCGAATGCTGGGTTGGCTTGGTCTTCAATTCGCCGGCCGACGGGATGAACGGCATCAGCGTTAGATGGATGTAGATCGCGTGGCCGCGCGGCAAATCGTTGCCGAGCTGGCGGATCGCTTCGAAATACGGCAGGCCTTCGATATCGCCGACGGTGCCGCCGATTTCGCACAGCACAAAGTCGAAACCATCGTTGCCGTCGCGGATGAAATCCTTGATGGCGTTGGTGACGTGCGGAATGACCTGGATAGTGGCGCCGAGATAATCGCCGCGCCGCTCCTTTAAGAGGATTTCCTGGTAGATGCGGCCGGTAGTGATGTTGTCCTGCCGCGTCGCCGGACGTCCTGTGAACCGCTCGTAATGGCCGAGGTCAAGATCGGTTTCGGCGCCGTCATCGGTGACGAAGACCTCGCCATGCTGATACGGCGACATCGTGCCGGGATCGACATTGAGGTAGGGGTCGAGCTTGCGCAGGCGCACTTTATAGCCACGCGCCTGCAGCAGCGCGCCAAGCGCCGCCGAAGCCAAACCCTTGCCAAGTGAGGAGACCACGCCGCCGGTGATGAATATATACCGCGCCATGGGACCTACTGCTTAGCGACCCTTCTACGATTCGACGAGCGATTTTCCGGAATATCTGTCGCGCCTTGCATGGAGACTCAAACAGCCCAGAGAAATCGGTTCAACTCCAGCTGCTTATGTAGATACCCTCGCGTAATATTGGAGCCCCTTGAGCTGTGATTTATCCGCCTGTTCCCCAGCCCAGCCAACCTGAACGGTACGAAGCGCTTTCCACTACTTCGACTGCGGCACCTGTGGACCGCTCGGCTCCGGCGCAAAATTCGGATTCGAGCCCGCTGGCAGGCTCGGGATGCCTTTTTGCAACTGGTTAAGGAGACCGCCACTGCCGGGGCTCAACGGCGCCGCCGGCGGCGGACCGCCCGCCGGGCCGGGCGGAGCCGGCGACGCCGGTCCTGACGTATTGATGATCGAGACCGGCCGGTGCTCGTAACTCGCAATCCAGGACAGGGCCAAGCTGGTGACGAAGAAACCGGCGGCCAGCACGGCTGTGGCTCGCGACAGCGCATTCGCCGTGCCGCGACCCGTCATAAATCCGCTGCTCGAGCCGACCAACCCGCCGCCCTCGGATTTTTGCAGCAAGACGACGCCGATCAGGGCAAGGACCAGCATAAGATGAATGGCAATAACGACAGTGAGCATGAAAATCCGCCTGCGGGTCCCAACGGGGATTTAAGGCACCGCCCCGCGTTCTGGCCTCGATATAGGAAGTTGAGGGTCTCTACACGATCTGCGGCGGCATTTCTATGGCCGGCGAAAGTGACATTCAGCCTGCTGATGAGGGGTAGTCACCCCCACTCTTCCACGCCAAACGACCCCGGATCCGGCAGCTGGCCGAGGCTGCCATTACAAGGCCGCTACTTGTAGCCCTTAAGGAAAGCAATGACATCGGCGATGTCCTGGGGGTCGCTCAGGCCGCCGAACGGCATGCGATTGCCCCTCACCTTGGCCTGCGGATCGGCGAGATAGGCGCGCAGGTTGCCGTCGTCCCAGACAATATTGGCGTGCAGCATGGCGTTGGAGTAGCGAAAGTCGGCGAGCGACCCGGCTTTACGACCATAGACACCGTGCAGCGACGGCCCGATGGCGTCGGGCTTTTCGCTATGGCAGGCGGCGCAGGTCTGGAAAACTATTTTGCCATGGGCGGCATCGGCTGCGCCGGCCGCCGTCGGGGTGAGTGTCAAAGCAAGCGCGGCGGCAATCCCCGGCACAATCACATCACGCATGGACAAGCGGCCCCGGATTTTTGAGGTATTGGCTGGTGATGGCGTTCGCCGACCACAGCGCGAGCGCGCCCACGGTGCCGGTCGGATTGTAGCCGTGCTGCTGCGGGAACACGGACGCGCCCTGAACGAACAGATTGTGTGCATCCCACGACTGCAGAAAGCGATTGACCACGCTCGATTTCGGGTCGGCGCCCATCATGGTGCCGCCGGTGTTGTGCGTCGATTGGTATGGCACGACGGTGAACGTCTTCGGCCGTGAGTGCATATCGTAATGCGCCGGGTTCATCGCCTTGATCACGCTCTCGAGCTTGGCAAGCAGGAAAGCCGACATTTTAAATTCGTTGTCGGGCGGATTGTAGGTCAGCCTGATCAGCGGCCGGCCCATCGCGTCCTTATAGGTCGGATCGAGGTCCATGAAATTGGCACGGTTGGCATAGACCGAACCCTGAGTGTTGAAGCGTGCGGCGTGGTGGTACCACTTGACGGTCGCGCGCTTCCATTCCGATCCCCATTCCGGGGTGCCGTGCGGCACGGTGCGTCCGGCAATCGGCGGCGCGCCGGCAGTGTTGCAGGCGATATAGCCGCCGCCGAAAAAGCCCAAGCCGCCGTGATCGAAATTCTCGCCGTTGAAGTCGTCGATGCACGCGCTCATCCCCGCCGAGCCCCAATAGGGATTGAGCTCCTTGTCGGGGAAGAAGGTGCTGGCGCCCGCTTCGAACTGATAGGCGTAGTTCTTGCCGACCAGTCCCTTGCCGCTGTCGCGGTCGTAAGGCTCTCCGATGCCGGCGAGCAGGAGATGCTGGACATTGCCGAATACGAACGAAGACAGGATCACGATGCCGGCCGGCTGCTCGTAGTCCTCGCCGGTGCGCATGTCGGTGTAGGTGACGCTCACGACTTTCTTCGCCGCCTTGTCGTAATTGAGCTTGGTGACGAAGCAGCGCGCGCGGAGCTCGAATTTCGGATCGAGCCGGAGCACCGGAAGGATCGTCGAATTCGCCGAAGCCTTGGCGTTGGTCTCACAGGCGATGCGATTGCAATAGCCGCAATATTCGCAGGCGCCGAGTGCCACACCCTCGGCATTGGTGTAGGCCGCGCTTGCGATCGCCACCGGCGCCGGAAACGGATGATAGCCAAGGCTCTTCGCCGCGTCGGCGAACATCAGGCCGGCATTGCTCGATTTGATCGGCACGTTCGGATATTCGCTGGCGCGCGGGCCTTCGAAGACGTTGCCGCCCTCGATCTTGCGGCCGCGCAAATTCCCGGCCTTGCCGGACACGCCGCAGATCTTGTCGAACTTGTCGTAGAACGGCTCCATCTCGTCGAAGCTGACGGGCCAATCCTGGATAGTCATGTCGTCCGGGATGGCGTTTGCGCCGTAGCGTTCCGTCAGTGACGAACGAATGCGGAAATCGCTCGGCAGGAATCGCCAATGCAGCGCCCCCCAGTGGATGCCCGATCCGCCAACGCCCTCGCCGGGCAGGAACGCGCCGATGCGCCGGATCGGCAACGCGCGCTCGTTGGAGAAATTACGGAAGGTGAGAGTGTCGATGGAATTGTCCATCATCAATTCGAGACGCTGCGCGTAACGCACTTCGTCGCGCACCGACGGCAGGATGAAGTCCTCGCCCGGAATGCGGTCGGGACCGCGCTCGAGCGACACCACGTTCAACCCCGCCTTGGTTAGTTCGCGGGCCAAGATCGCGCCGGTCCAGCCGAGGCCGACGGTGACCGCATCCACGTCTTTCAATCGCGTCGTCATGTCCGCCTCCCCTTACGAAAAATCCGCGATGGACTGCGGCTCGGCGACGTAACGCTTGTCGCGATATTCATCGATCACCTTGGCGTAGGTCGCCGGCAGGCCCGGGAAACCGAGCATGCGCCAGGACGCCTTGTTGCGATTGCCGCCATAGATCGGGTCGGCGAAGAAACCCTCCATGGTGATGGTGTGGAGCCGGCCAAAGAAGGCCTTGGCGTTGAAGTTGGAAAATTCCGCCTTGCCCTCTTCCATCGCCTTGAGCGCTTCGACACGCTTGTCGGGATCGAGCCGATCGAAATCGCGGCCGTAAGTCTTGCGCGACCAGTCATTGGCGGCGGCGATGCCGGCGGAAAAGAATTCCGCAGGCGTCAGCGGCAGCTGATAGCCCTGTTCGGGCTTGCCCTTGAAATAGGCCCCCGCGCGATAGGTCTTCGCCCCGCCGCCCCAGGCGCTGGCGAGCTGCCGGTCGATATAGGTCGCACAACCGCAATCGCTGCCCGAAGGCGACAATTCGTCCGCCGGAATCAAGGTATCGGCCGCGGCAACGACGAAGGCGTGCTCGGTTTCATTGAGATAAAGGAGCGGCTCCGATTGCGCCGGCGCTTGCGCCGCGGCGGCGGGGCTTTGCGGATCGGCGGCCGCCTGCGGCGCGCTCTCGGCAAGACCGGCCGCGACTGCAGTCCCGGCCAAGCCTGCGCTCAATAGAAATTTGCGGCGCGGAATCGTTTCGTCGGCCATCGCGTCCTCCCCTTCATGCGCAATGCGCATGCAAACCGTATTCTTTGCCGGCAAGCATAGACCAGATTCCGCACGCGCGGGAGAGGCCTGCGCCCGCACCGCGCGTCGCGCCTCCTTCTTCTTAAACCGCGCGCCTAGCGATGAAGGAATCCGGGTCGATGGCGGCGCTTTCGTTGCTCAGCCCGGCTCCATTCCCTTCGCTTTGAGCACGGTCGCGGTGGACGGCGCCGTGAGGAATTTGATCAGCGCCTTGGCCGCGCCGGCATCCTTGCTGTCGGCCGCGACCGCGCCGGACAGGACCAGATAGGACTGGAAGTCGGCGGGCACCGGGCCCGCGAGTTGCGCGCCGGACACCGCGACGATTTCGCTGACCGGACTGAGCGCCAATTCGACGTCGCCCTTGGCGGCGGCCAGCGGTGCGCTGACATCCAGCAGCTTGATCTTCGGCTTCACATTGTCGGCGATACCGAGCTTGGCGAACATGGCTTCGATGCCGGCACGGCTGGCGCCTTGGCCGTTGAAGCCGATCGATTTTGCGTTCAGCAGTGTGCGCTTCAAGGCGTCGGTCGTCCCGACGTCGGGCTTCGGCGCACCGGCGCGAACGGAAACGCCCAGAGCGGAGCGCGCGATCACGGCGCGGGTCGCAGGGTCGACTTTGCCCGCCGCGGCGAGCGCGTCCAGCAACGGCGGAGTAACGATGGCGACGTCGAAAGCTGCGCCTTGATCGATCTGCGATTTCATGGCGGCGGCGGGACCGATGGTGAAGACGAGCTTAGTCCCGGTCGCTTTCTCGAATTGCGGGCCAAGCTCATCGAGCACGGCCTTCAAGGCGGTCGAACTGAAGACCTTGATATCGGCGGCCTGGGCCTGCGCCGCCGCCAACGCCAAGATCAAGCCAGCAAGCGCGGCGATCCCGCCACGAATACCCATGGCACCCTCCCATTCGCCAGTTTCAATGACCGGCTGTGGGAGCAAGCTTAGCGATAGGTGTTGGCAATTGCCAGGAATTCGGCCGCATCGAGGCTGGCGCCGCCGACGAGGGCACCGTCGACATTTTCGACAGTCAGCAACTGTCTCGCGTTCGCCGGCTTGACCGACCCGCCGTAGAGAATGCGCACATTGTGTCCCGCCTCGCCGAAGCGCACGTTCAGACGAGCGCGAATGAAATCGTGAATGTCGCTGATATCGCCCGGCGTCGGCGTCTGTCCGCTGCCGATCGCCCATACCGGCTCATAGGCGACGACGATATTTGTCGCCGCGTCCGGATCGGTCTCCGGCAGCGATCCGTCAAGCTGCCGGCTGACGACGTGCCGGGTCTGACCGGCATCGCGCTCTTCGCGTGTCTCGCCCACACAGACCATCGCTGTAAGACCGGCGCGGAGCGCCGCCAGCGCTTTGGCGCGCACCAGCGCATCGCTCTCGCCATGATCGCGTCGGCGTTCGGAATGGCCGACGATCACTGCTTGCGCGCCAGCGTCACGCAGCATTTCGGCGGAGATGTCGCCGGTATGCGCGCCGGAAGGAAGCGGATGGCAATCCTGGCCGCCAAGGGCAACCGATGTTCCGCTCGCAGCCTTGGCGAAGCTAGCGATCAGTGTCGCCGGCGGACACACCATGACGTCCACTTTGGCCAAGCTTTGCGCCAGCAACCGCGCACCGGCGATGATTTTTTCCAATTCGCCGACCGAGGCCAAAAGCCCGTTCATTTTCCAATTGCCTGCGACCAGGGGGCGGCGCGCCATCGTGTCGGCTCAAAAGAATCGGAGAGGGGCCATGCGACAAAGAGGCGTTAGCAGACCGGTTGCACCCGGAAAAGGGGCGTTTTAGCAATAAAACCCGTCGGTTGCAGCGAGCGCCCACGGTCCTTATAGTGCGCCGCTTTCCGCCATTCCGACAGTCTGGACGAGCGTCTGATCCATGTTACGCGGCATCCGCAAAGTCTCCGAAAATTGGCTCGGCCGCACCGTCATGGCCGTGGTTATGACCGCGCTCGCCGGCAGCTTTGCGATTTGGGGCATCAACGACATTTTCCACGGCTTTGGCCAAGGGACCCTGGCAAGCGTCGGCAAGACGGAAATCTCGACCGACCAGTTCCGGCAAACCTACAACGACCGCCTGGAGCAGATCGGCCGCCAGCTTGGTCATCCGCTGCCGCCCGACCAGGCCAGCGCGCTCGGCCTCGACCGGCAGGTGCTCGGTGAAATGATCGCCCAGGCCGGACTCGACCAGCTTGCGCAAAAGATGGGGCTCGGCCTTTCCAATACCGAGATATCCCGCAACATCACGTCCAATCCGCAGCTGCAGGACGAGCACGGTCAATTCGACCCCGCCCGGTTCCAAATGCTGCTGCACGACATGGGCATGACCGAGCAGAGCTTTCTTGCGTCGCAGCGACAGAACATACTGCGCCGGCAGCTCGTCGACACCGTTTCCGGCGATATCACCCTGCCGCAGGCCTGGCTCGACGCCATCAATCAGTTCCAAAATCAAGAGCGCAGCATCCAATATGTGTCGCTCGGACCGGCACAGGCCGGCGACATCCCGCAGCCGACCGACGAACAACTGAGCAAATATTTCGACGACCGCAAAATCCTGTTCCGCGCCCCGGAATACCGCAAAATCGATACCGTCACGGTGACGCCGGCGGCGCTGGCGCAATGGATGCAGATCTCCGACGACGACATCAAAAAGATCTATGACGAGCAGCATGCAAGCTTCGTCACGCCGGAGAAGCGCCATGTCGAGCAGATCGTGTTTCCGCAAATGGCTGACGCGCAGGCCGCCGACGACAGCATCAAGAGCGGCAAGAGCTTTGCCGATCTCGCCAAGGACCGCGGCCTGAAACCGCAGGACATCGATCTCGGCACCGTAGCCAAGGCGAGCATGGTCGATCCAAAAGTGGCCGATGCCGCTTTTGCGCTCAAGGAAGGCGAGGTGAGCGCGCCGGTACAGACCGATTTCGGCGCGGCGCTGGTCACCGTACTCAAGATCGAGCCGTCGACGACAAAATCGCTCGCCGAAGCGACACCGCAGCTGCGCAGCCAGATCGCGCTCGATCGCGCCAAGAAACAAGTTCAGGACCTGCACGACAAGATCGAGGACGATCGCGCCGGCGGCAGCACGCTCGAAGAGGCGGCGCAGAAGGAGAAGCTGCCGGTCGTCGCTTTCGACGTGGACCGTTCCGGGCGCGATCCCGACGGCAAGCTCGCCATTAACTTACCGCACGGCCCCGATATCGTCAGCGGCGCGTTCGCTTCCGACGTCGGCGTCGACAACGACCCGATCGACGTCGATGGCGGCTATGTCTGGTATGACGTCGCCGTCATCACCCCGGCGCGCGACCGCACGCTTGACGAGGTCAAAGGTCCGGTGACGCAGCGCTGGCGCGACGATGAGATCGCCTCGCGACTCAAGAC
>JBAQAB010000312.1:0-2713 GCA_049285535.1 Xanthobacteraceae bacterium | reverse complement strand
GCCCTGATCGACGACTGCGCGCTCGCCAAGCTGCTCAAGCGCCACGGCCCGATCTCGATTGCGCTGACCGACCGCGTACACAGTGTCCGCGCCTATCCGGCGATCGGCGACATACGCCGCATGGTGTCGCGCTCAGCCTATGCGCAGCTCAATTATTCGCCGCTGCTGCTCGCCGGCACCGTTGTCGGCCTGGCACTGACTTACCTCGCGCCGGTCGCGCTGGCGCTGTTTGCCGGCGGGGTGCCGCAGTTAATCGGCCTGTTTACCTGGCTCCTGATGGCATTCGCGTTCCGCCGCACGCTGCGCTTCTACGGACTGTCGATCCTATGGGCGCCGCTGCTGCCGGCGATCGCGGCGATGTATATGGCCTTCACCGTCGATTCCGCCTATCAGCATGCGCGCGGGCGCGGCGGAATGTGGAAAGGCCGCGCGCAAGCCAATATCTCGGAAGCGCGATGAACGACGCCAGTGGATTGCGATCAGGCAAGGGGCATCGGGATGAGAATTTCCCGGTGGCGTCGTTCCTCATTCACCCGCGCTATCGCGGCGCGATCCTGGCGTTCTATAATTTCGTCCGCACCGCCGACGACATTGCCGATCATGCAACGCTGCCGCCTGACGAGAAGCTGCGGCTGCTCGAGCGGCTTGAAGCGGGATTGACCGGCGCCAATACCGACGATGCGGTCGCGGTGCGGCTGCGCGCCGTGCTCGCGGAGCGCGGGCTGTCGCCGAAGCACGCCCAGGATCTGATCGCGGCGTTCAAACTCGACGTCACCAAGCTACGCTATCGTGACTGGGACGATCTCATCTCTTACTGTTCACTCTCCGCCATGCCGGTCGGGCGCTTCGTCTGCGACGTCCATGGCGAGAGCCGGTCGGTCTGGCCGGCCAATGACGCGTTATGCGCGGCACTGCAAATCATCAATCACCTGCAGGATTGCAAGGACGATTATCGCAATCTCGACCGCGTCTACATTCCGCAGGACGCGCTCGCCGCGAGCGGGACGAGCGTCGAAGAGATCGGCGCCGAGCGCGCATCTCCGGCGCTGCTCGACTGCCTGCACCGGCTCGCCGAGCGCACCGACCGGCTGTTGAGCGAAAGCGACGGTTTTGCCGCCGCGATCGCCGACATGCGGCTCGGCCTGGAAGTCGCGGTGATCAATACCCTGGCCCATCGGCTGACGCGTATGCTCAAGGTCCGCGATCCGTTGAGCGAACGGGTGCATCTATCCGTGCCCGCGGTTGCCGGCGTCACGTTGCTCGGCATGCTGCGCGGCGGTGCGCATCGCTTCGGCAGGCGTTTTTCCGCCGCTGCGCATAAGCCGCGGGGTGCTTAAGTGAGCGAGCCCACCCCGGCGGCCGAACGCGCCTCGCGCAGCTCGTTCTATAACGGGATGCGCATCCTGCCGCGCGCCCAGCGCAACGCCATGTTCGAAATCTACTCGTTCTGCCGCGCCGTCGACGACATTGCCGACGATCTCGGGCCGCGCGACGGGCGCAGCGCCGCGCTCGAACGCTGGCGCAGTGATCTTGCGGCGCTTTATGGCGGCTTGGCCCAGCCGCATTTGTTGGGGCTCGCGGAAGCCATCCGCAATTTCGATCTCGCGCACGGCGATTTTCTCGCCGTCATCGCTGGGATGGAAATGGACGTGGTGTCCGATATCCGCGCGCCCGACACGGCGACACTCGACCTCTACTGCGACCGCGTCGCCTGCGCGGTCGGGCGGCTTTCGGTCCGTGTGTTCGGCCTCGACCGCGATACCGGCCTCGCGCTTGCCCATCATCTCGGCCGCGCGCTGCAGCTCACCAATATTTTGCGCGACCTCGACGAGGATGCCGCGTTGGGGCGGCTCTATCTGCCGCGCGAAGCGCTGCGCGACGCCGGCATCATCAGCACCGATCCGGCGACGGTGCTGGCCAATCCGATGCTCAGCGAGGCCTGCAAGACGATCGTCGCGCTGGCGAAGGCCGAATTCCAGCAAGCCGGCGCCGTCATGGCGCAATGCCCGCGGCGTGCGGTGCGGGCGCCGCGCATCATGGCGGAGGCCTATCGCCTCATTCTGGACCAAGTGATCGCGCGTGGCTTTGCACCGCCGCGCGCGCCGGTGCATTTGCCGCGCGCCAAGCTTCTTTTGATCGTGCTGCGTAATCTGTTCTGATGCCGATTTTGCGATGAGCCGCACCGTCCACATCATTGGCGCCGGGCTTGCCGGCCTCTCGGCTGCGCTCAAGCTTTCCGCACGCGGCGAGGACGTGGTCATGCATGAGGCCACCGCGTTCGCCGGCGGCCGCTGCCGCTCCTATCACGACGCCTCGGTCGGCATGACCATCGACAATGGCAATCATCTGTTGCTGTCCGGCAATCGCGCCGCGCTCGATTATCTGCGCGAGGTCGGGGCCGCGGATCGCCTGATCGGCCCGCCGGCGGCCGAGTTTCAGTTTGTCGACTTGGCAAGTGCGCAGCGCTGGACGCTGCGTTTCAACGACGGACGTCTGCCGTGGTGGATTTTCGATCCGGCGCGGCGCGTGCCCGGTACGCGCGCGCTCGATTATCTGGCGCTGGCGCGCTTGCTGTGGCCGCCGGCCGGCAAGACGGTCGGCGAGATCGTTCCGACCAAAGGGCCGCTCTATTGGCGCCTCGTCGAGCCGTTATTGCTCGCCGCGCTGAATATCGATCCGCCGCACGGCTCGGCGAAGCTCGCCGCCGCCGTGA
>JBAQAB010000311.1:0-54427 GCA_049285535.1 Xanthobacteraceae bacterium | reverse complement strand
GGCGGCGCAGCGCCTGGTCTGCGGCGCAGCCTCGGCCAGGCAGTCACGGCAAAAGCTCATGCTCATTGATCCATTCGGATCGCCATCTAGGGCAGATCGTGTTCCCATTCACCGCCCAGCGCGCGCCGCGCCCGGGCAATCTCGGCCGGATCGAGGCCAGCGCTGTCGGAAAAAGCAAGCAACAGACTCTCGTCGGCGAGCATATGCTCGAGCACGCCCGCGAGAAAGTTGGGCGAGCGAGCGGCGCCGCGGATCGTGTCTGGCGCTATGCCGGTTGCGGCAAGAAAGGCACCCATTCGATCCGGATCTTCGGCAATGAAGGCAAGCGCCTGAATCGCCACCATTTCGGCGCCTTCCGGAGACGGTCTTGCGGGTTTCGTCATAGGCTTCCATTTGCCTTTCCGTAACATATCGGGACTAGCCTCCCGATGCCGCCCGTTGCGGTTGCAGGCGATTCTGCCGCTTGCCGAAGCATCGGGCCGGGGACCGGCGAAGGGAATGGGGGATGGCAAAAACCGTCCTGATTGTGGAAGACAACGAGCTCAATATGAAGCTCTTCCACGACCTGTTGGAAGCCCATGGTTATGCGACGGTCGGAACGCGCAACGGCATCGAGGCGCTGGATCTGGCGCGCAAGCATCGGCCCGACCTGATCCTGATGGACATCCAGCTTCCTGAAGTCTCCGGCCTCGAAGTCACCAAGTGGCTGAAGGACGATCAGGACCTGAAGAAGATACCGGTTGTCGCGGTCACGGCCTTCGCCATGAAGGGTGATGAAGAACGTATCCGGGAGGGCGGCTGCGAGGCTTACCTTTCCAAGCCGATCTCGGTGGGCAAGTTCATCGAGACCATCCGCCATTTTCTCGGCAATCCGTAAAGGTTCGCAATGACTGCCCGAGTCCTGGTCGTTGACGATATTCCCGCCAACGTCAAACTGCTCGAAGCGCGGCTGTCGGCCGAGTATTTCGACGTCGTCACCGCGATGAGCGGGCGCGATGCGCTGGCGATCTGCGAACGCGCCGAGTGCGATCTCGTCCTGCTCGACGTGATGATGCCGGACATGGACGGCTTCGAGGTCTGCCGCCGGATCAAAAGCAATCCGGCCACCCATCACATCCCGGTCATTATGGTCACCGCGCTCGACCAGCCGTCCGACAAGGTTCGCGGCCTGGAGGCCGGCGCCGACGATTTTCTGCCCAAGCCGATTTCCGAACTGGCGCTGATCGCGCGCGTGCGCTCGCTGGCGCGCCTCAAGATGGTCACCGACGAGCTGCGCATGCGCGTTTTGACATCGCACGAGATCGGCATTGAATCGCCGGAGCGCGAGGCTGTGGCCGACACCGGCCGTGACGGCCGCGTGCTAATCGTCGACGATCGCCCGGCCTCTTACGAACGCATCGCCGCGACCCTGTCCAAGGAGCATGCCGTCGAGGTTGAAATCGATCCGAACCAGGCGCTCTTCCATGCCGCAGACGGCAATTACGACCTCCTCATCGTCTCGCTGGGACTGGAACATTTCGATGCGCTGCGGCTGTGCAGTCAGATCCGTTCGCTCGACCGAACGCGCAACCTGCCGATTCTCGCCATCACGGAGCCGGACAACACGGCGCGCATGCTGCGCGGGCTCGAGATCGGCGTGAACGATTTTCTGATCCGGCCGATCGACAAGAACGAGCTTTTGGCGCGGACGCGCAGCCAGGTGCGCAAGCGCCGCTACACCGAGCGGCTGCGCGATAATGTTCAAATGTCGATCGAGATGGCGATCACCGACGCGCTGACCGGTCTGTTCAATCGCCGCTACATGGAGAGCCATCTCGGCACGCTGATCGAGCAGGCCGCGGCGCGCGGCAAGCCGCTCTCGGCGCTCGTTGTCGATATCGATTATTTCAAGGCGATCAATGACAGCCACGGCCATGATGCCGGCGACGACGTGCTGCGCGATTTCGCGCTCCGCATCAAACGCTCGATCCGCGGCATCGATCTGGCATGCCGTTACGGCGGCGAGGAATTCGTCATTATCATGCCGGAGACCGACATGGCGGTGGCGGCGATGGTCGCCGAGCGGCTGCGCCGGCGCATCGCCGCGGAACCCTTCGCCATCGCGCAGGGCAGCCGCCAGATTCCGGTGACGATCTCGATCGGCATCGCCGGCTTGCGCGGCAAGGACGACACCGCGCCGGCGCTGCTCAAGCGCGCCGACCAGGCGCTCTACCGCGCCAAACGCGACGGCCGCAATCGCGTCGTGCCAGACGCGGCCTGACCGCGCCAAGTCGGCAAGCTCAGTCAGGAGGTCGAGCCGGTAACACCAATTTTTGTGGTTGACCGCAACGGCGCCAATTCGACGAAACTTTTGCCGATTGATTTTGTCGCCGGTTCCGCTAGCTTTCGGAGAACGGTATTCCTCGCTGTGTTACAGGGGGCCTTGCAGCGAGCCGGGCGATGCCACCAGCTTTGCGAACCCATTGATAACCCTGCGGTATGCTCAGGTCCGCCGCATCTCCTGGGTCCGCGGGGTTCGGCCGGCACGGGAGCGGTGCGAGTGGCCTCCTCATAACACCGTTTCCGGCCGGCCACCTCTTCGGGCGGCTTCGAACGGCGCTCCCTTGGCTTCTGACGGAATCAAAAAGGGCGCCCGATCGGCGCCCTTCGTATGCTGCACAAGTGCCGCTTACTTGATCTTGGATTCGGTGAATTCGACGTGCTTTTTCGCCACCGGATCGTATTTCTTCATCTTCAATTTGTCTGTCATCGTGCGCGAATTCTTGTACGTCACATAATAGAAGCCGGTATCGGCGCTGGATACGAGCTTGACTTTGATCGTGGTGTTCTTGGCCATAACGGGACCTCAGGGGACTTCGGGTTGATCGGTTGGGTGCAACCTAGTCGGCGAGGCTCGAAAGTCAAGAAATCCCGCCGGTCTCGGGATATCAAGGCTTTATAGGACTTCCCGCACAAAACGCTTGTGCAGCATGCGGTAAAGCGGGACCGGATGATCGTAATTCATGCCGGCGGCGATGCGATCCTGCAATTCTTCGAGCACTACCGCGGTGATGCCCGGCATATCGAGCTGGCGCGCTTCCGTCATCGGCAGCCAGACCAGCTCGACAAGCTCCTTGTCCGGCCCGACAAATCCCTCGTCGCGCCGCGCGATCGCGGAGATATCGGCCGTGAAGAAGCGGCTGTCGAAACGCAAGGGACGCTTCGGCGGGGTGATGGCGCGGGCGACGAAGTGGATCTGGCTTAGGTCCGGCAGAACGCCAGCCACAGCGAATGGCTGCCAATGTCCCGGCGGGACTTTTATGGCGCCGGCCGTGGGAACGCCCAGCATCAGCCCGGTTTCCTCATAAGTTTCGCGCACGGCGGCCAAAGCATAGGCCGCCGCTTTCGCGGCGCTCGGCCGTTTTACTCGCCGCATTAAACTTGCGAGGTGACGCCCATCGAGTGCAGCGGCGGTCGCCATCAGCCGGTCGGCCGGTTCAATGCGGCCGCCGGGAAAGACGAATTTGCCCGGCAAGAAGCGATGCCGCTGGTGGCGCCGGCCGAGCAGCACCTTCGGGATCGCCTCGGTGCGGTCGATCAAAATCAGCGTCGCCGAATCTCGAGGCTTGACGTTGGGAAAAGACTGATCGCGCATGGTGCGCGTGAGCCGTTCGGCGCGGTCAGCCGCCGTGCCGCCCGCGACCACGCTGGAATTGCTTTCGTCCAGATATTCGCGCTTCACAGTCATTACGTTTTCTAAGTTACCGGCGTCGGCCGCGCGCCTTCTGTCGGGGTATAAATTTCGGACTCGATCGCGGCTTGTGTCCAGTCCTCTTTTCCGCGGCGCCGTCATGTCCGACAAGCTTAAATCGCAGGGCGCCGGCGACCGGCGCCGCCTCGACGAGCTGCACCGTCACCGGATCGCCGAGCCGATGCGTCACCGCGCGGCCGACAAAAGCGCGGCCCGCTTCGTCGAAGCGGAAATATTCGTCGCCGATCGTGCGTGCCGGCACAAAGCCATCGGCGCCGGTCTCGTCGAGCTCGACAAAGAGACCGGCGCGCGTGACGCCGGAGATGTGCCCGTCGAACGTTGCGCCGACACGATCAGCCAGAAAATGCGCGATCAGCCGGTCGGCCGTCTCGCGCTCGGCTTTCATGGCGCGGCGTTCGGTGGCGGAGATGGTGGCCGCGATTTCGGCAAGCGATCGCGCATCGGTGCCATCCGGCTGCCCGTCGGCGCCGAGCTTTGCGGCACGGATCAGGGCACGATGCACGACAAGGTCGGCATAGCGGCGGATCGGCGAGGTGAAGTGAGCATAGCGGCGCAGATTGAGACCGAAATGGCCGTAATTCTCGGACGAATATTCGGCCTGCGCTTGGGTGCGTAAGACCACTTCATTGACCAGCCGCTCCGCGTCGCGGCCCTTGACGCGCGACAGGATGGTGTTGAATCCGTCAGGCCGCAGCGTGCCGCCTTTTGGCAGCGAAATATCGAGGGTTCCCAGGAATTCGCGCAGCGCATTGAGCTTTTCCACCGACGGCTCGTCGTGCACGCGGTAGATCAGTGCGACATTGGCCCGCTCGCAGGTTTCGGCGGCGGCAACGTTGGCGAGGATCATGAATTCCTCGATCAGCCGGTGCGCTTCGAGCCGCTGCGGCATGATCACGCGATCGACCGTGCCGTCTGATTTGAGTACGATCTTGCGCTCCGGAATGTCGAGATCGAGCGGCCCGCGTTCGTCGCGCTCGCGCAACACCGTACGGTAGGCGGCGTAGAGCGGCTCCAGGATCTTTTCGGCGATCGGCGCGGTGACTTCATCGGGGCGGCCGGTGACCGCAAGCTGCGCCTGCTCGTAGTGCAGCCGCGCTGCGGAGCGGATCAGCACGCGGTGGAACGCGTGCGAACGCTTGCGGCCGTCGGCGCCGATCACCATGCGCACCGCAAGCGCCGGCCGATCTTCGTAGGGCCGCAGCGAGCACAGGTCGTTGGAAATGCGCTCCGGCAGCATCGGCACGACCCGGTCGGGAAAATAGACCGAGTTGCCGCGTCTGACGGCCTCGCGGTCGAGCGCCGAAGCCGGCCGCACATAATGGGCGACATCGGCGATGGCGACGCTGACGATATGGCCGCCCAGGTTCTTCGGGTCGGGATCGGGTATCGCATGCACCGCGTCGTCGTGATCCTTGGCGTCCGGCGGATCGATGGTGACGAAAGGAACGCGGCGCCAGTCTTCGCGGCCGGCATGTGAGGCCGCACGCGCGGCGTCGGCTTCCTCGATCACGGCGCCGGAAAATGTGTGCGGAATATCGTGGGCGTGGATGGCGATCAGGCTGACGGCGCGCTCGCTCTTGAGTGAACCAAGTCGCGCGACGACGGTGCCCGCGGCAAGCCCGAACCGACCGTGCCGCGCTACTTCGACCGCCACAAGGTCGCCATCGACCGCGCCCGCGGCGGCGTTTGGCGGGATGCTCACTTCGCGGCCGAGCTGTTTCTTGTCGATCGGCACCAGCCGGCCGCCGCCGCCGGGCAGGCCGCGAAAGATTCCGAGCGTGCGACTCTTGGCGCGATCGATCAGCTTGATGACGCGCCCGATCGTCTCACCGTCGCTCGTCCGCTCGATGCGGATCAGCGCGCGGTCGCCGAGGCCGGCGACTTCGCCCGGCCGGGCGCGGCGCGGCGTGGCGATATGGATGACGGGCGGCGCGCCATGGGCTTCCTCGTCCCATTCGGTCGGCCGGGCGAGCAATTCGCCGTCGCTGTCTCGGCCAGTGACGTCGGCCAGCACGACCGGCGGCAAGGTGCCGGCGTGGTGCAGGCGTTTGCGGCGCCGGTCGATCAAGCCTTGGTCGGCAATTTCCCGCAGCATGCGGTTAAGCGCCGCGCGGTCGGCGTTCTTGGCGCCGAAGGCGCGCGCGATCTCGCGCGTGCCGACCTTGCCGCTGCGTTCGCGTATGAAGGCGACAAGCTCGTCGCGGGTAGGAAGGCGATTCATTGGCCACGCACGGGCCGGTCGGCCCAGTTATGGGCCTCGTCCCTGGCCCATCGCACTTAAGACATGATCCATAACATAGCGATTATTCGGCAGCGTGCGTGGTCTTGCGGTTCTTGGCTGCCCGGGCAGCGGGTTTCTTGCCGGTCGCTTTGACGTGTCGCGCGGTACCCGGGGAAGGGCGCTTCGGCTTGCGCGGTCGTGCATGAGGCGCCGGCGCGTTGCGCTCCGCCCTCGCGTCGAGCAGCGCGACCGCCTCTTCGAGCGTGATAGTCTCGGGGGTCTTATCGGCCGGCAGGGTCGCGTTGACGCCGTTGTGGCTGACATAGGGCCCGTAACGGCCTTTCTTGGCGGCGATGGCGCCGCCTTTGGTGGGGTGGTCGCCAAGCGAGCGGCCAGGATCGGCGCCGAAGCGGCCCTTGCGTGGGCCCTTGGCGATCTTTTCCGCAATCAAGGTCACCGCGCGGTTGAGCCCGACGGAAAAAACCTCCTCCGGGGAATCGAGATTGGCGTAGGTCTTGCCGTGCCGGACGTAGGGTCCGAAACGGCCGATGCCGGCGACGATCGGCTCGCCGTCCTCGGGGCTGCGGCCGACTTCGCGAGGCAGCGATAAGAGCGCGAGCGCGCGTTCGAGATCGATCTCATCGGGCGCGACGCCCTTCGGCAGGCCGGCGCGCTTGGGCTTCTCGCCGCCCTTTTCAGTTTCTCCGATCTGCAGATAGGGACCGAAGCGGCCGCTGCGCACCGTGACGTCGAGACCGGTGACCGGATCGACGCCGAGCTTTTTGGTGCCGATATCCGGCGACCCGTCGGCTTGCGACGACAACGCGCGCGTATAGCGGCACTCCGGATAATTTGTGCAGCCGATGAAGGCGCCGAATTTGGAGAGTTTCAGCGTCAGCCGGCCATTGCTGCAGGTCGGGCAGACTCGAGGATCGCTGCCGTCTTCGCGCGGCGGAAACAGATGCGGCGCCAACAGCGCATCGAGCGCATCGATGACTTCGGAGATTTTCAAATCCTTGGTCTCGTCGATGGCGCCGATGAAGTCGCGCCAGAAATCGCGCAGCACGTCGCGCCACGCCACCTCGCTGTTGGAAATCAGATCGAGCTGTTCCTCCAGCCCCGCCGTGAAATCGTATTCGACATATTTGGCAAAGAAGCTTTCCAGGAAGGCGACGACAATACGGCCGCGATCCTCGGGAATAAGACGGCGCTTATCGAGCCGCACATATTTGCGGTCCTTGAGCACTTGGAGGATCGAGGCGTAGGTCGACGGCCGGCCGATGCCAAGCTCTTCCATACGCTTGACCAGTGAGGCTTCCGAATACCGCGGCGGCGGCTCGGTAAAATGCTGGTCGGCGGCGATCGAGCGCTTTTCCAGGCGTTCGCCGGCGCTCATTTGCGGCAGCCGGCGCGCTTCCTCGTCCTCCGGATCCTCGTCGCGGCCTTCCTGATAGAGGGTGAGGAAGCCGTCGAATTTCACCACCGTGCCGGTGGCGCGCAATTCAAGGAGCCGGCTTGCGACCTTGGCTTCGATGTCAACGGTGGTGCGCTCGAGCTCGGCCGATTCCATCTGGCTTGCGACCGTGCGCAGCCAAATCAGCTCGTAGAGCTTGGCCTGATCCGCGTCGAGGAAGCTTTTGGTGTCACGCGGACGGCGCGACAGGTCGGTCGGGCGAATGGCCTCGTGGGCTTCCTGCGCATTCTTTGCCTTGGTCTCGTAGCGGCGCGGGGAGGGCGGCAAGTACTCTCTGCCGTAATCCGATTCAATGACGCCGCGCACCGCGGGGATCGCTTCTTCGGCGATCTGTACGCCATCGGTACGCATATAAGTAATGAGGCCGACGGTCTCGCCGCCGATATCGACGCCTTCGTAGAGCCGCTGCGCCACGCGCATGGTGTGCGCCGGCGCAAAACCGAGTTTGCGGCTTGCCTCCTGCTGCAGCGTCGAGGTGGTAAACGGCGCATAGGGGTGCCGCTTGACCGGCTTCGCTTCGACCGAGGCGACGGTGAAGAGGGCCGTCTCGAGCGCCTGCTTGAAGTCTGCGGCTTCCGCGCCCGAGCCAATGTCGAGCCGCTGCAGCTTCTTGCCGTCGGCGCCGACCAGCCGCGCCTCGAAGGTCTCCTGGCGCGGCGTCGCCAGCGTGGCGACGAGCGACCAATATTCCTGGCTGACAAATTTCTCGATTTCGAGTTCGCGGTCGCAAACAAGCCGCAACGCCACCGACTGGACCCGGCCCGCCGAGCGAGCGCCGGGCAATTTCCGCCACAGGACGGGCGACAAGGTGAAGCCGACCAGATAGTCGAGTGCCCGGCGCGCCAGATAAGCGTCGACCAAAGCCTGATCGATGGCGCGCGGATGTGCCATCGCTTCGGTCACCGACTGCTTGGTGATGGCGTTGAACACCACGCGCTCGACCGTCTGGCCCTTGAGCGCCTTCTTTTCCTTCAAAAACTGCAACACGTGCCAGGAAATTGCCTCACCCTCGCGGTCGGGGTCGGTCGCCAAAATGAGCTTGTCGGCGTCTTTGACGGCGCGGGCGATGTCGTTCAACCGCTTCTGAGCCTTGGGATCGATCTCCCAAAGCATGCGGAAATCGTGATCCGGATCGACCGAACCGCTCTTGGCCGGCAGGTCGCGAACATGGCCAAAAGAGGCCAGGACCTCGTAGCCCTTGCCCAGATACTTATTGATCGTCTTCGCCTTGGCGGGCGATTCCACCAGTACAAGGTTCATGATAACCCAATGATTTAACGGCCGTTTCGCCTATTAGCTCATGACTGTCGGCGGGCAGGCCGCCGGGAACATGGGTAATGCAACCCCACCTGTCAAATCGTTACTGGTGGCAAGCGCCATGCCGGTAACCGGCGAATGCGCACCAATAGGGGCAAAAAGCCGGCACCTTTAATACACTCTCATTGGTTGTATTCGTAAACTGCGCAACTTAAAGGTATATGTGGCGCGTGGCCTCTTCGGTCACCGCCGGGGTCTAATCCCACTCATAGCTCGCAACTCAAAATGCTAAACCGCGACGATAAGAACGAGCCGAATGGGCACGAAACCCCCGATAGTGCGGCGCAGTACATCGCAACGTTGGTACAAGAGCTTGCCGTACTCGCGCGACGCAACGGCCTCGATACGTTGAGTTATATTTTGGAGATGGCGCGGCTCGAAGCCGACCAGGCTGCCAAGGAATAGCGTCGAGCGGCGCGTTTACAGCAGTGATACCATTCCGCCGCCGTGCCGTTCCAGCCGTCCGGCAATTTCCAGCTCCAACAGCACCATCCGCACTATGCGGGGAGAACTCTGTGACAATCGGATCAGATCGTCGTTTGAAACCGCAGTAGGGCTCAACAACGCCACGATCCTAGTTCGCTCGTCCGGCGCCGGCTCGATGTTGCCCACGGCCTCCATCTCCTCCTCTTCCGGCTCGCGCGCGGGAAGCTGTCCCATGATCGGTCGCAGCACGGTAATAATATCGGCAGCTTCGGTGACCGGCGTTGCGCCTTGCTTGATGAGGCTGTTGGTGCCCTCGGCGCGGGGATCAAGCGGCGAGCCCGGCATGGCGAAGACCTCGCGGCCTTGTTCGAGCGCAAGCCGCGCCGTGATCAGCGAACCCGATCGCTTAGCGGCTTCGACGATCACGACACCGAGCGCCAGCCCGGAAATCAGCCGATTGCGCCGCGGGAAATCGCGCACGCGGGGTTCCCAGCCGAGCGGCATTTCGGTCAAGGCGACACCGGTCGCCAAAATGCCGTCGAGTAGATCGAGGTGCTCGGGCGGATAGACGCGATCCTGGCCGCCGGCAAGAACCGCGACCGTGCCGGTTTCAAGACTGGCGCGATGCGCGGCGGCATCGATGCCGCGCGCCAATCCGGAGACGATGGCAAATCCCGCCTCGGCTAATCCATGCACGATGCGTTGCGTCAACTTCACGCCGCCGGCCGAAGCATTGCGCGAGCCGACGATCGCCACTTGCGGCATCGCCAGCGCCGCGACATGGCCGCGGATCGCGATCAAAGGCGGCGCATCGTCGATCATTTGCAGGCGCCGCGGATAATCGGTCTCGCCGATTGCGGCAAAGCTTACACCAAGCTTGTACGAAGCTTCGATTTCGCGCATCGCCTCTTCGCGCGAATAGATTTGCGGCGCCGCATTGCCGCCGCCGCGGCGCGCCTGTGGCGTTTGGGCCATAACACCGCGCGGCCCGACGTTCTGGCTGCGGATGAGGCGGAGCCAATCGAGCCGCTGCTCATCCGTCAATCGGATGGGTTCCGTTTCCTCGCCCACTTCGCCCCCAAAATGGCAAAGAGTTTCCGAGCTCAGAGTGCAACCATAGCTTACATTGGTTGGGGCGGTCGCGGGGCTCAAATTTATTGGAGAAATGGAGCGGGCGGGTGACCGCCGAACGTACGCCCCTCACTGCGAGGTGGGCCTTACTCGCGAGTGCTCAAGCAGGCTGCTGTAGCGCGCGGTTTCCGCGTGGAGAAATTTGCCAAGCTGCTGCGGACCCATGTGGTAGACGTCAACGCCCTGCTTGGCGAAGGCATCGCGGACCGCGGGAAGCGCCAAGGCCTTGCCGATTTCCATATCCAAGCGTGCGATCACGGGCGCCGGCGTGCCGCCGGTGGTCATGATGCACATCCAATTGTCGATCTGCAGGGCCGGCAAACCCGCTTCCGCCGACGTCGGTATTTCAGGCGCGAGCGGCGACCGCTGCGGCGATATCACCGCTAGCGCCTTCAGGGCGCCCCGCCGGACTTGTGGCAGCAGCGTTGACATGGCGCCAACCGCCAAGTCCACCCGGTTCGCCATCACGTCGGGCATCGCCTGGGTGATGCTGTCGTAGGGCACAAAAGTGAGGTCGATATTGCCGTATTGCGCCAGCATTTCCGCCGCGAGGTGAAGCGGCGTGCCGATCGCCGCAATGGCGATGCTGACGGACTTGGGTTTTTGTTTTGCGATTGTAATGACGCCGGTAATGTCTTTGGCGGGAAAGGCCGGTGCCGCGACGAGCAGCATTTTCGCCGTCACAACCATCGATACCGGGACGAGGTCGCGCGCGTAATCGAAGCCCGGGTTGGGCAATAGCGTCGGATTGACGACCTGATTTGTGCTGGTGACCAAGAGCGTGTGGCCGTCGGGTTCAGCCTTCGCCACGATACCTGCGGCAATGTTGCCGCCGGCGCCCGGTCGATTTTCCACGATCACCGGCACACCGATGGAGGCGGAGAGATCGTTCGACAGCTCGCGTGGCACAAAATCGATCAAGCCGCCGGCCGCAGCGATGACCTCGAATTTGAGTGGCTTTGTCCCCGGCCAGTTCGCCGTGGCCGACGCCGCCTGTACGGCGCAGATCAAGACCACGAGGAGAAAAGCCGACAATTTCATGGTCGCCTCCAAGATCGGGTCGCCTGACTTTGTCGATGCTCGCAAAACGAGTAGAGTGATGACGTTGTCAGCGACCTCCGCGCCGGTCGACAAAATCTAGAGCAAAAGTGGCTCGCGCAACAGAAAGTTGTGCATGGATCTGCGCCAGCTTCGTTATTTCGTCGGGATCGTGCAGGCGGGCAGCCTGTCGCGCGCCGCGGACCAGCTGCATGTCGCACAGTCGGCGATCAGTCATCATCTCGCCAGCCTGGAGTCCGAGCTCGAGAAGCAACTGGTCACGCGCGGTCCGAAGGGCATCCTGCTCACCGAAGCAGGAAACGTTCTTTATCGCCACGCCGAGGTGATCCTCCGTCACGTCGAACAGGCCAAGCTCGATGCGACAAGCGCGCTCAACGAGCCCGCGGGCCGGGTGTCTATCGGACTTCCGGTCGCTTGGACGCCACTCATCGGCTATGAGCTGTTCGCGCGCATGCGAAAGGCGCATCCGCAAATCCTGCTATATCTCACCGACGGCAACAGTTCGCTTCTGCGCGAGCGGCTGATCAATGGCCGCCTCGACATCGCCGTGCTGTTCACCGGCCAAGCCGAGCGAGGTCTTGTCGTCGAATCGCTGCTCCAGGAGGAGCTCTTCTATGTGACGGCGGATCCCGATCCCTCGCCGATCGCGGTCGCCGAAGCGGCGCAACGCCCGCTACTGTTGCCCGGTCCCGGCAGCGCCAGCCAACGCGCCGCCCAGCAAGTGTTCAGGCAACACGGACTAACCGTCACGCCCATCGGCGAAATCGATACACACATCACGCTTCTGCATGCCATTTCAGCGGGTATCGGCAACTCGATCTTGCCCTGGTGCGAGCTCTATGACGGCAAAAAGGGAGCCGTGCTCAATTGGCGGCGCTTCGCCGAAGCGAAGCTGGTTCGGCCAGTCGCGCTGTGCTTTTCCGATGTGGGCCAGCACAGTCCCGCCATCGACACCGTCGCGCTGACGCTGAAATCTTTGGTCCGTGAACTGGTCGCCGACGGCACCTGGCAGGGCGTTTCGCTGATTACACCGCCGGCAGAACTATCTCGTTCGCTGGCCCCCCCATAGAAAGTCAGAATTGGACATTCCGAGGAGGCTCCTTAGCTTCGCTTCGGCTGCTTTGATTATGGGAGATCGCCAATGCGCATCGAAGGTGCCGCCGTTGAAACAGCGGGTAGCATCACTTCGATTGCCGACGGCTTGCGCGTATTCTGAATGCCGGGGTGTTCGTCGTGCGCAAGGGTGAAGGAATTTCTCAATACGCTTGGCGTGCCGTATCAGTCGGTCAACATCCTGACCGATCCGAATGCCGAGTGTGACCTTCGCGATATGGGCGCGTGTGGTTTTCCGGTTGTTTCGCGCGGCAGAGAATTCGTTTGCGCCCAGTCGCTCGATGATGTGGCCAAATTTCTTGGCCGCGAGGTCGGTTTTGACCGTCTTTCGCCGGCCAAACTGATGGAGCGCTGGTTCTACTTCTGCGACATCGCGCTTGAGCTGATCGACAATGTTCCGCAGCAGCATTTGCACGCGCTAGCGATCACCAATCGCAATCGTACCGTCCACGATTTATCGTACCACATTTTCCAGGTGCCTTACGCGTTTCTGGAAAACGCCGAGAATGGCGAGGAGCACTTTGACAAATATTTCGACGATCCGCCCCCGGATGACGTGAAGACCAGCCGCGACGTCCGGCATTTCGGCGAGCGCATCGCGGATCGGCTCCGCTCTTACTGGCTAATCCTGCCGGATCGCTCGTTCACTTGGACGGTGAAGACATTTTACGGGGTGCAGCCATCGCATCACTTTCTTGAGCGTTCGGTGTGGCACATGGCGCAGCATGTGCGTCAGCTCCAAGTGATTTTGGACCGCTATAATGTGGCGCTCGCGGGCCGTATCGACGAGTCGCAGTACGTAGATTTACCGATGCCGGCCGGCATCTGGGAGTAGCCGTTGGCTCGAGCGCGACCCTCGGCACTGTGTTTTTGATGTCGCGACCCGGAGCTATCTCGTTCGGCGGCCCCCCCATAGAAATTCAGAATTGGACGCCCCCCGGCAGATGCCTAGGCTCCCACAGGCTGGAGAACGCATTTAATGCTCGACCGCGGCAAGCCGACGACGCTGGATGTATCGGAGGCGCGCGTAATGGCAAAGCGCATCGAACCCGTTGACGCGCTGGTGGGGCGACGTGTGCGCGCCTATCGGCTCAGCTTGGGAATGTCGCAAACAACGCTCGGCGAAAAAGTCGGTGTCACGTTCCAGCAGATTCAAAAATACGAGCGTGGGACGAACCGGATCGGAAGCAGCCGATTGAAAAAGGTCGCCACCGTTCTCGGCGTCGGGGTCGGAGCGCTGTTTGCCGAGTCGGGCGGTGACGATCAATGGGGCCACGATCCGTTGACTGAGATCACGTCCCAGCCACATGCGGCAAGGCTACTCAAGGCGTTTGCAGGGATCACCGACGACAAGCTGCGATTGGCGCTGGTGAAACTTGCCGAAGGCCTCCAAGAACGTGCCAAATAGGCACGGACCACGGGCCGGCCTTTACCGGAAATCTTAGAGAGTTTAGTGGCTTCAGGCGCAAAGCATTCGCCACGCTGGCGGCGCGCGGGATTCGGAACCCAAGGTAATTGTTGCAAAACGGCAGGCAAAGCCGCAGAGTCTCGGCTGGCCGCCGCAAGGCCGCTGGGGTCGTCGTTCCATTCCGAAGGGGTGTCCGTTGCACGGGAGCTTGGCGCACAAGACCTCGGCGACACGCACATTTCATGTCGCCCTGATCAAGCCGTCGCATTACGACCGCGACGGTTACGTCATCCAGTGGCTGCGTTCGCTGATTCCCTCGAACAGTCTGGCGAGCGTTCACGGACTGATCGTGGAGTGCGCGCAAAACCGCGTGCTCGGACCGGACGTCGATATCGAAGTCGAGGTCTGCGACGAGTGCAACACGATCGTCGATGTCGCCGGCGTCGCCAAGCGCATCCGCGCCGCCGGCGCCGGCATGGTCGGCCTGATCGGCGTGCAATCGAACCAATATCCGCGGGCCCTCGACCTCACCCGGCGGTTCCGCGCCCACGGTCTTACCGTCGTTATGGGCGGCTTTCATCTGTCCGGCTGCATCTCGATGTTACCGAAGCTGCCCGCGGAACTGCAGGAAGCGCTCGACCTCGGCGTTCATCTGTTCGCCGGAGAGGCCGAAGGCCGCATGGCCGAGGTGCTGCGCGACGTCGCCGGCGGCAACGCCAAGCCGATCTACAACTATCTCAACGATATGCCGGAAATGGCGGCGGCGGTTTATCCGATTCTGCCGCGCCATGTGGTGACGCGGGTCGCCGGTCATTATTCGAGCTTCGATGCCGGCCGCGGCTGCCCTTTCCAATGCAGCTTCTGCACCATCATCAATGTGCAGGGCCGTAAATCGCGTTACCGCACACCGGACGACGTTGAGGCCATTGTGCGGGCGAACGCGGCGCAGAACATCACGCGGTTTTTCATCACCGACGATAATTTTGCGCGCAACCGCAACTGGGAACCGATTCTCGACCGGCTGATCGAACTGCGCGAGACGCACAAATTCAACATCCGGCTACTGCTGCAGGTCGACACGCTTTGCCACCGCATCCCGAATTTCATCGAGAAGGCGGCACGCGCCGGCTGCACCGCGATCTTCCTGGGCCTGGAAAACATCAATCCGGAATCCCTGATGGGCGCCAAGAAGCGCCAGAACAAGATCTGGGAATATCGAGAAATGCTGCTGGCCTGGCGCAAGCAGAAAGTCATGACCTATGCCGGCTATATTCTAGGCTTTCCGACCGATACGCCCGAAACGATCGCGCGCGATATCGAGATCATCAAGAAGGAACTGCCAGTCGACATCCTCGAATTCTTCTATCTGACGCCGCTGCCGGGCTCGGAGGACCACAAGAATTTGTACATGCGCGGGGTGGCGATGGACCCCGACTTGAACAAATACGATCTCGAACATGCGTGCACCGCGCATCCGCTGATGTCGAAAGAAACCTGGTCGCAGGTCTATGCCGACGCGTGGAAGCGCTACTACACTGACGAACACGTCGAGACGATCATGCGCCGCTGCATCGCCTCGGGCATCAATCGCACAAAACTTCTGGATTCGCTGACTATCTTCTCTGGCGCGGCGCGGATCGAGGGCGTGCATCCGTTGCAGTTCGGATTTTTCCGCCGCAAATTGCGCCAACAGCGCCGCTCCGGCATGCCCACGGTCAATCCAATTGTGTTCTATCCTTGGCGGGCGTTTGATTTTCTC
Organism: Xanthobacteraceae bacterium; assembly: GCA_049285535.1. Taxonomy (GTDB): domain Bacteria; phylum Pseudomonadota; class Alphaproteobacteria; order Rhizobiales; family Xanthobacteraceae; genus BOG-931. The sequence goes on along the minus strand of JBAQAB010000311.1, from coordinate 38,768 downwards.
AAAACCATCGCGCAATGGCTGCGGCTCGTTTGGCGCTACCGCCGCATCATGGCACGGGTTGTCGCGGATCCGGCCGCGAGCGCTTATACCGACGAGGCCTTGCAGCCGTTTACCGGAAGCGGCGAGACCGATCACTTCGTCGAAGTGTTCGCCGACAAGATCCCGCACACTCACGGCGCGCCAGTGCGCGCACCGGCTGCCGCTGCCGCCGAGTAGTTACCGCTCCGATTTGCTGCCGATCTTGCTTTCGGTGCCGGCGACGAGGCGAGCGATATTGGCGCGGTGCATGATCCAGAGCAGCACTGCAAGCAGCAGAAACAGTTCCGCTTCCGGCAGATTGCCGCTCCACCACAGCACGGCGGGCGTCGCCGCGCTGGCGATCAGGGCCGCGAGCGACGAATAGCGGGTCACTGTCGCCACAACGAGCCACAGAACCGCGAAGGCGACGAGTGCAATCCAGGCGCCAAAGCCGAGCAGGAGCCCGATGAACGTCGCCACGCCCTTGCCGCCCTTAAAGCCGAGCCAGACCGGAAAAAGATGGCCGAGAAAGGCGCCGAGCGCGGCGACGATCGCAGCCTCGCCGCCGAAGAGAGCGTTGGCGACGGCGACCGCGGCGGTGCCCTTGAGCATGTCGCCGAGAAGCGTCGCCGCGGCAAGGCCTTTTCGGCCGGTGCGCAAGACGTTAGTGGCGCCGATATTGCCCGAGCCGATGGAGCGCACATCCGGCGCGCCGGCGAACCGAGTGATCAGCACACCGAACGGAATGGCGCCGCACAGATAGCCGAATAGAAAGGCCGCGATGTCGTCGATGGGATGCAGCATGGCGGCGGGATATTGCCCGAAGCCGGACCGGGAAAATAGCGCAACGTTGCCTAGCCGACGCGGGCCTTTTTGCCGCCGTCGCGCGGTGTAAAACCGGCCGCGAGAGCATCAGCCTCCGTCAGGTAGATCACCACGTGCTTAAGCTTGTCAGCGGACGCTCCGGCAAGCGCCCCCAATCCAGGCGAAAAAGTTTTTCGCGTCGTATCGGCCACGACGAATTGCGCGTCGGTGCCTTCGCCGACGTCCTTCTCACAGTAAACGCAGCGCAGCATGCAGCGCCGAGGTGAGTCCTCTTCGATGACGTAGAACTTGTTGGCCGCATATTGCCGTTCGGCGGGATCGGCTGTGATACAATTCGGGTTGTCGCAATTCAGGCCTGTTCCGATCGGTTGTGCATAGACCGGATGATCCGGCCTGGCGAAGCCGCCGGCGAATTTTTGCAACGACTTATTCTTATGCAGATGCAGCATCAACGAAATTAGCGCCATGCGGATCGGCACGCCGTAGGCGGCTTGCTGGAAATAAATGGCGCGGCGGTCGCTGTCGAACGAGGCATCGAGCTCGTTGACGCGCGGCAGGGGATGCATGACGCTCGCTTCCGAGTATTTTGCCTGATCGAGGAATTTTGCATCGATTTTCGGATACGGCCGCTCTTTCTCGGCCCAACGCTCCTTCTGGAAGCGCGTGACATAGACCGCGTCGGTTTTCTGCTGCACCAGGAAGCCGTAGTCGATTTCGGGATCGGGAATGAGCGAGAGCTGATGCGGTTGGTCCGCGGTGACATAGAGCGCGTCGATCGCGCTGCCCGGCAGCTGGCCGGGATCCTTGGACACCATGCGGCAGTGAAATTCCTCGCGCAGCCGGCGGTCGACATGCGCCGGCAGTTCCATGCCGGGAGCGGGCAGCGGATCGATGGTGGCGCCGAAGCGGGCCAGCGCATAGACGAAGGAGTGGATGGTGCGGCTGCCTTTGAGGTCGCCGGAAATCGCGACCTTCATGTTTTTCAGCGTCTTCTTTTTCGATTTCAGCGTGAAAAGGTCGCACAGCGTCTGTGTGGGGTGCTCGTGGCTGCCGTCGCCGCCATTGATCACCGGGATCTGCGAATATTCGGCCGCCAGCCGCGCCGCGCCGTCGCGCGGGTGGCGGATGACGACAATGTCGGCGTAATTGGCAATCACTCGGATGGTATCGGCCAGGCTTTCGCCCTTGGCCGCGGAGCTGACTGTCGGATCGGCGCTGGTGATGTTGGCGCCTCCGAGCCGGAGCATCGCGCTTTCGAACGACAGGCGCGTGCGCGTGGACGGCTCGTAAAACAGGCTTGCCAGGATGAATTTCGATGCCAGATCGGTGGAACGTCCGATCCGGTAGGAGACGTTTTCGTCGGCGAGTTCCTTTAAAAACCCCTGAGCGACCTCGAAGATCGTCTCGATCTCCTTATTGGTGAGGTCATTGATCGAAATAATGTGACGCGTCGGCGGGAGCGCTTTGGTCATTAAAGCGGTGCTATAGGCCCAATTGGCGCGTCGGAGCAAGCCCGCTTTGCCGGCGCGGGAAGGTGATGCACCGGAAACCGCTGCCCGCGCTCCGGCGTGCTACGATTGGCGCCGCAAAAGACGCGAGTCGCCATGGCTGCCCGCTCCCGCTTCGACACGCACGAGGTTTTCAACCAGTCGCCGGCTTACGAAAACGTCGATCTGTTCGCGAGCGACGCGCCATTGCAAGACGCGGTCAAAGCGAACGGTGCGGCTTCAGAGTTGTCCACGCTCGCTGCCTTCGGCAAGCAATGGGGCACCGCAGATATGTTCGCTCTAGGCCGGCAGGCCAACGAAAATCCGCCGAAGCTGCGGATTTTCGACGCCAAGGGCTATCGCAGCGACACCGTCGAGTTCCATCCGGCCTATCACCGCTTCATGCGCGAAAGCATCGCGGCCGGGCTGCATGCCTCCACCTGGACTCCGTCAGGCGACCGCGCGTCGGCGCCGGCGGAGGTGGTACGCGCGGCGCGCTTCTATATGGCGGCGCAGGTCGAGACCGGTCATCTTTGCCCGGTGACCATGACACGAGCCGCGCTCGCCGCGCTTGCTGCCGAGCCGGAGCTTGCTGCCAAGGTCGTCCCCAAGGTTGTCACGCGCAATTACGATCCGTTGTTTCGGCCCTGGCGCGATAAATCCGGCATGACGCTTGGCATGGGGATGACGGAAAAGCAGGGCGGTACCGACGTGCGCGCCAACACCACGACCGCGACGCCGGACGGCGACGCCTATTCGGTCGTCGGCCATAAATGGTTTTTGTCGGCGCCGATGTGCGACGCATTCCTGATCTTGGCGCAGGCGCCCGGCGGGCTTACGTGCTTTCTGCTGCCGCGTTTCCGCCTCGACGGCTCGGTCAACGCGCTTCGATTTCAACGCTTGAAGGACAAGCTCGGCAACCGTTCGAACGCGTCGGGCGAGGTCGAGTTCATGGACGCCTCCGCCTGGCGAGTCGGCGAAGAGGGCGCCGGCATCCGCACCATTTTGCAAATGGTGCAGCTGACGCGACTCGACTGCGCGCTTGCCTCGGCTGGCCTGATGCGCATGGGACTGGCGCAGGCCGTACATCATTGCCGCCATCGCAACGTCTTCGGCAAAAGGCTTTACGATCAGCCGATGATGCGCGCCGTGCTGGCAGACATGGCACTCGAGGTCGAAGCGGCGGTCGCTTTGGTGTTCCGCCTCGCGCGCGCGCTCGACCAAGCCGCGGACGATCCCGGCGAAGCCGCCTACGCACGCGTCATGACGCCGGTGGCAAAATATTGGATTTGCAAGCGCTCGCCCGGCTTCGTCTTCGAGGCGATGGAATGCCTCGGCGGCAACGGTTACGTCGAAGAGAGCATCCTGCCGCGGCTCTATCGAGAAGCGCCGGTCAACGCGATCTGGGAAGGTTCCGGCAATGTAATGTGCCTCGACGTGTTGCGTGCGCTCAAGCGGGAGGAGGAGGCCGCGGTGGTGACGACCGTGGCACGCGATGCCGGCAGGTCGGCCGGGATCGAGGCGGTGGATTTGCGATCAGTCGATGAAGGTAGCGCGCGAGAGACGGTCGGCCGATTGGCGCTCACGGCGAGCGTCGCGGCGTTAAAGGCCAGCACGCCCACCGCTGTCACCGAAATTTTTATGCATACGCGGCTGGATAATCCGCATGGCGCGCTTTACGGCACCGGCCGAATGAACAACGCGGCAATGGAAATGCTGCTGCAACGCGCCTTGCCGGAGCATTGACGCTGCGGCCCATTTTTCGCGTTTGAATGTGACGTCCAGCACAGAACATAGGCAGGAATTCGCGGAACTTATCGTTCGTTATTGCGGATGCGCCACAGGCCGGCGGAGAAGTGCGATGTTGGACATTTTCGCGGGATATGCGGTGGGAACCGCGATCGTGGCAACGATTTCCTTCGTCAGCGCCCTGGCCGGCGCGATAGTTCGGCGGCGTAAGTCGCCCGATTCGGCGGCGGCCTCAACCGTCCGCTAAATGGCGCGTCAGCCGGTCGAGCGCGCCCTGCAGAATATAGGCGGCAGCATGTTGATCGATGACTGCTTTGCGCTTGGCTCGGCTGGCATCGGCGGCGATCAACGCGCGTTCGACGGCCGCAGTGGACAGCCGCTCATCCCATAAGGCGATGGGAAGTTCCGTCAGACGCGCGAGGTTGCGGGCGAAGGCCCGCGTCGACTGCGCTCGCGCTCCTTCCGACCCGTCCATATTGATTGGCAGTCCGAGCACGATGCCGACGGTGCGCCGCTCGGCGGCGAGTTCCAAGATACGCGCCGCGTCGAGACCGAACCGCTTGCGGGCGATGGTTTTCACCGGTGCCGCGATGCGCCGATCCGGATCGCTGGCGGCAACGCCGATGGTTTTAGTGCCGAGGTCGAGGCCAATCAGGCTGCCACGCGCCGGTAGCAGGGCGGCCGCTTCGTTGAGCATTAATACCGGCATGGCGCACCGCTATCACGCGTGCGGCGCAAAGGCGACAGCGCCAACCTTTTCGACGCCCGCCAGCCGGAATATGGTGACGTCTTCTCCCCGCTGCTCCGGCGCGACCTCAGCGCCGAAAGGAGACGACAATGGCGTTCACGGTCACCAGCACCAGTTTCAAGGACGGCGGCTACATGCCGAAGGATTTCATCCTCTCGGCCGATTTCGGTTTCGGTTGCGCCGGGGGCAACAAGTCGCCGCATCTGAAATGGTCGGGCGCGCCGGCGGAAACGAAAAGCTTCGCCGTGACCTGCTACGATCCCGATGCGCCGACTGGTTCGGGCTTCTGGCATTGGCTGGTGGTCAACATCCCGGCGAATGTAGGCGAGCTTGCCGAGGGCGCAGGCAGCGCGCCCGGCAAGCTGCCCCCGGGGGCCTTGCAGACGCGCACCGATTTCGGCGCGCCCGGTTATGGCGGTCCGTGCCCGCCCGAAGGCGATCATCCGCATCGCTATTTGTTCACGGTATTCGCCGTGAAGACCGACAAGCTCGACGTCAAGGCCGACACCTCGGCGGCGGTTGTCGGCTTCAACCTGCATTTCAACACGCTGGCGAAGGCCGAGCTGATGGGCCTGTTCAAGCGGTGAGGGGGATCGGATGAGACTTTTGCCCGCCGTCCTCGCAACCGCGCTGTCGCTCGCGATGTCGCAGCTCGCTCAAGCCGCCGAGATCAAAGTCGTCAGCGGCGGCGCTTTCAAGCAGGTTCTTAATGCGCTCGCCGCGGAGTACCGGAAAGAGACCGGTATCAAGCTCGACATCACCTACCGCACTGTCGGACAGCACCTCGACCTGATCCGCGGCGGTCAGGAAGAGTTCGATGTCGCCGTTCTGACCCCTGCGGCAATCGACGATTTGGCCAAGCAGGGCAAGGTCGTCGCCGGCACCCGGGCCGATCTGGCAAAAACCGGGATTGGCGTCGTGGTCAAGGCCGGCGCTCCGGCACCGGATATCTCGACCGTCGATGCTTTTAAGCGGGCGCTCCTCACCGCCAAATCGGTCGCCTTTATCGATCCGAAGGCCGGCGGATCAAGCGGGATCTACGTCGAAGGTTTATTGGTTCGGCTCGGCATTGCCGATCAGGTCAATGCCAAGGCAGTGCTGGTTCATGGTGGCGCGGTGGCGGACCATGTCGCCGATGGTGAAGCCGAGATTGGCATACACCAGATCAGTGAAATCCTGCCGGTTGCCGGCGTGAGGCTGGTCGGGCCGCTGCCGCCTGAAATCCAGAATTTCACGGTCTACGCGGCAGGCGTCGGTGCCATGGCCAAAGACGGCAACACGGCGCGCGCCCTGGTCAAATTTCTCGCCGGGCCCAGCGCCCTCCCGATCATCAAGGCGAAAGGGATGGAACCGGCGTCCTAGGGCTGCGAGCGCCGGTCCCCAAAACGGCGGCGCCCGGCCGAAGCCGGGCGCTGAATGCCGATACGATAGCGTAATCGGCTTTATGCCAAGTGACGCGACTGCTCCCACGCAATGCGAGGGATATCGCTGCGGGTGATGCCGATGTCGGCCAATTCCCGGTCGCTTAGGTGTGAAAGCTCGTCCACGGCGACGCCGTAGCGCTTCCAGGTGTTGAAGTAGCGGATAATCGATAACAGCATGGTCTCATTCCCTTTTTTCGGCCGCCGAAAATCAAACGGATGGCCGGAATCGTTGTTGGGAATATAGGAACTGATGCTGCGTCGCAAAATTATTTTGGTGCAGTGCAGCTAGGAGAAAAATGCATGATTAATGAGAGGATTATAAAAGCTTGGGGCTGAGCTGTGGATTGCGGCGCTTGTGGCCTTAAAGAATTAATCCCTCGTCATGCGTGATGAACAAGACACTGGCGTCCTCTGAAGGGGGCGGAGTTGGGGTTCCGGACCCCTTGATCGCTGCCAATTCGCCAAGGTTCCGCCCTTCGACGATCCCGTCTCCGCCGCACTCCCGGGGTGGAATTCGGCTTCCTGGTAGGTGTTGCGTGGGAGTGCTCCATGGGGACGATGCTTGACCACCGCCGCTGTGCGGAAGAATGCGTGGCAATGGCGCGCTTGTCCGAGGACGACAAGGACAAGGCGCTTTGGCTTACATTGGCGCAGTCCTGGGTGCGGCTTGCAGACCATGTCGCGCACGCCGATGCGGCCGTCGTGGCCGCCCCGGCGGACCACGACGCGTCGTGAGATAGCGGCCTTGCCCGTCAGTCCTTATCGGAAACCGGGCCTTACTGGCCGTGGCTTGCGAGGACCTGCTGGCAGGCGCTGCTGATCTTAGAGCGGTTCGCCTGCAGGCAGCCCAAAATGCCGAGCACGTCCTGCGGATTGACCTCGAGTTGAGTCTGGCAGAATTTGCTCACGTCAGGATGACAGGCGGCGCGTTCCTGAGGATTCGCATCACCTATGCTCATCCCCTTCACCGGCGGCGGTTGCGGCGGCAGTTGTTGAGCGAAAACCGTTGTCCCGGCGGCAAACGCTAAAGCGATCGTCAGGATTGATACACGAAGCATGACCCCCCTCTTCGGGCATCCGGCCCGCTCTGTGGCTTCGATTCTTATTCCATACTTTTTTGCCATTCGGCGCACATTAAATTTTCTCGCAGAGATTGATGCCATAATGCGCCGGCCTAATTGGCGTGCTTGCCCGCCGCGGGTGCGTGGCGATACACCTTGGGCGGGGCGGTTAGCTCAGTTGGTAGAGCGTCTGCTTTACACGCAGAATGTCGGCGGTTCGAGTCCGTCACCGCCCACCAGCCTTCGCAAGCGTAGCGCTGCAAAGGCTGTCGCGCTGAAGCCCATCTTGGGCGTAGGCGGACCTCGCGCTTGCTACGGCTCGGCAAGCCAATTTCAAATTTTTTTCGCAGCTCGGCGCAAAAAAATCGCCCGCTGCCACGCAATGTCTCGATTGCGATGGCAAGCGGGCAATGAGAGCGGCACACCGCCCCGCGTTTCGCGGGCCTAATGACCAGAGGCGATCAGATAGCCTCTTTGAGTTCCTTTGAGGCGCGGAACGCGACTTTCTTGCTGGCCTTGATCTGAATCGGTTCGCCGGTGGCGGGATTGCGGCCCATGCGCGCGGCACGCTTGCGCACTTGCAGAATGCCGAGGCCGCCGATGCGAATGCGTTCGCCCTTCTTCAGGTGCTTGACGATATTGCCAACCAGCCCGCCGAGGATGGCTTCGGCCTGCTTCTTGGAAAGCTCGTTGTCCTCCGCGAGGCTCGCGGCGAGATGCTTCAATGTCACGGTAGTAGCGGTTGTTTTGGTTGCCATTAGTCCCTCCTCAATGAAGCGGTGGCGTGAAAAAGCGCCGCTCACGGCGAAGCAGTTAAACGATTCGGCTCCGGCTGACCACGCTTGTTTTGCCGATTCCACCGATGTTTTCGGCATTGCGGCGCTATCTGAGGGCGCTCTGTGGCGAGCATAAGGCGGCCGGAAATGGCCGATTTAGGCCTAAATCCTTGACTTGGCGCGAGCCGGGCCTTAAGTGCCGACGGCGCCCGCGGGGGCGTAGCTCAGTTGGTTAGAGCGTCGGCCTGTCACGCCGAAGGTCGCGGGTTCGAGTCCCGTCGCTCCCGCCATTTCAATGACTTAGCTGCCTTTTCGCAACTGTTTCCCCAGCTCTCCATGGCCGTTTGCCGGCCTTCCTATCCGCGATAGATCGGAGCCGGCTGGGCGAAGAAGCTCCACAAAATGTGGTAGACTGACGCGTAATTCTTCTGCTGAAAGCTCGCATGCGAAATGCCGGGCATCACGGCAAAGTGCTTGTCCGGGCTCGGCAGCTTGGCGAAGAACTTGAGGAGATCGTCGAAGCCGGCGATGCCGTCCCATTGACCGCGCATGATCAGGGTCGGCGCCGCGATTTTCTCCGGATCGACCACCGGCAGATTGCTGCACATATCGACATAGGTCCCGGTCGGCACCGACGTATCGAGTGCGGTCACAGCGTCGGCGAAGGCGTCGATGACCTTCTCTTCGGCGGTGCCGGGATGATCGCGGTCGAAGATCGAGTGGATGAAGGCCTTGTCGATCGGCCGGCGGTTCCTGGCGCGAAACTCGGGAAGCTTCTTCTTACGCTCGGCGAGCGTCGGCGAGCCTTCCCCGGTCCACACCATGGCATCGAGTGCAAGCCGGCCGACAAGCTCGGGGTGGCGCTCGGCGAATAAAGCGGCGCGCAACGCGCCCGAAGAAATTCCGTAAACCAAAAACGGCCGCTTGCCGCGCAGCTTCTGGATATAGCTTGCGGCGGCAAAGCAATCGTCGGCGCCCTGCGCGATGGGCGCGTTATTGTCGCGATCCTTGGTCGAGCGGCCATAGCCCTCCATGTCGACCGACCAGCAGTCGAAACCGCGGCGTGCAAACCAGTCCATCGCGGAGGAGTCCGGCCGGCCCTCGACCTGAAGATCGAATGTCGGCTGTGCCGCCATCGACGAGCCATGCACGAACAAAATCGTGCCGGTGGTATTTTTGGGATCGCCGGCGCATTTCTCAAATAGGAACAGCTTTACGTTGCCGTCCTTGGTCGTCCAATGGTCCTCGCCTTTGATCGCGGCTGCGGGGCGGTTAGTGATCTCGTCCATGCTTGCACCTTTTTTTGAACATCGTCTTTTCCGACAAACCGGTATCCACTATTTCGGGGCCATGCTCTAATCGATCAGCGTGATGTGGTTGTCGTTGATGACCTTGGCCCATTTGGCGATCTGCGCCGCCATGAAAGCCGCAAATTCGGGCTGCGTCATCACCATCGGCGTTGCGCCCTGCTTCTCCCAGGCTTCCTTGATGTCGGGCCGGCTCAAAATCGCGGTGATGGAGTTGTGCAGCAGATCGATGATCGACTGCGGCGTTCCCTTCGGCGCCATGACGCCGACCCATTGGCTGAACTGAAATCCCGGCACACCGGCTTCGGCAATGGTCGGCACGTCCGGCAAAATCGGGGAGCGTGCCGTACCGCTGGTACCCATCGCGCGCACTTTGCCGGCCTTGATATAGGGCGCCATGGTCGGAATCGAATCGAACAACATCTGGATCTGGCCGCTGAGAATATCGACCCGCATGCCGGTCGAGCCTTTATACGGCACGTGCACGATGTTGATGCCGGTAAGATTCTTCAACAGCTCGGCGGCCATATGATAGTTCGAGCCCGGCCCGGACGAGCCGAAATTGAGCGTGCCCGGCTTCGCCCGCGCCAATGCCAGGAGCTCGCCAAGATTCCTGGCCGGCACCGACGGACTAACGACCAGGACCAGACCATTCTCCTCAAGCGGGGCGATCGGAGTGAGATCGCGCAAGAGCTGATACGGCTTATCCTTGTAGAGCGTTTCATTCACCGTCTGGGTGCTGCTCGCCATCAACAGCGTATAACCGTCGGGCGCCGATTTCGCGACATAATCGGTGCCGATCGTGGTGCCGGCGCCTGGACGGTTTTCGATGACAAACGACTGGTGCAGAGATTTCTGTAGTTCGACGGCCAGTTCGCGGACAAAAACATCGGTCGGGCCGCCGGCGCCGAACGGCACGATGATCTTGACCGGCCGCGACGGATAGGTGTCGGCGCGTGCCACCGAAAGCGTGACCGCGCTTCCCAAGGCGAACAGCGCGGCGCGGCGCGAAAAAGCAAACGGCATGTTTTCCTTACTCCAATTTTACGCCGGTGACGCGGATGATGTCGCCCCAGCGTTGGACCTGTTCAGCGATGAAGAGAGCGAAATCCTTCGCCGACATCGGCTGCGGAACGCCGCCGAGGCCGATAATGCGACTGCGCACTTGAGGGTCGGCCAAGCCCTGATTCACCACGCCGTTGATCTTGGCGACGATGGCGGCCGGCGTACCCGCCGGCGCGACGATTGCCTGCCAGGCATCCGGCGGCATGCCGGGGTAGCCGGCTTCGATCATAGTCGGCACGCCGGGGAGTCCCGGCAAGCGGTGCGGGCTTGTCACCGCGAGCGCGCGCAGTTTGCCGCTCTGGAGATAGGGCATGATGCCGGTTGCGCCTTCGAAGGTCATATTCATCTGCCCGGTCAGCACGTCGGTGGTCGCCTGCGATGCGCCCTTGTAGGGCACGAATACGATGTCGGTGCCGGTGAGATGCTTGAACATCTCGCCGCTGAGATGCGGCGGTGTGCCGATGACCGCTCCGTAATTCAATTTGCCGGGATTGGCCTTGGCGTAAGCGACCAGTTCCTTGACGCTGTGCACGGGCAGCGCGGCGTTGACGGCGAGCACCTGCGGCGTCGACGACAATAGCGCCACCGCGGTGAAGTCTTTGACCGGGTCGATGCCGGCGTTTTTATAGAGCTGCGGACTAATCGCAATCACGCCCGATGTCGCGGCCATCAGCGTGTAGCCGTCCGGCGGGGCACCGGCGACCAAGCGAGCGGCAAGCGTGCCGCCTGCGCCGATGTGGTTTTCGACCACTACCGGGCCGAGATGGCCGGACAGCCAATCGCCGATGATCCGCGCAGCGACGTCCGGCGGTCCGCCCGGCGCGAATGGCACAATGAGCTTGATCGGGCGATCGGGAAAGCTCGCCGCGTCGGCCGCCTGTGCAAGGAGAATCGCGAATGTCAGGGCCAACGCGGCGAACGCGCGAAAGAGGAATAGCCACCCGGGAAGCGCTTTTGGCATCGGCCGCATCATCCGTTCGCAATCAATTCGTCGCCGGATCGTAGCATCGGCGGTCACGATGGCGTCAACGCACACGCCACGCACAGGCGCGCCTTGCACCTTTTTGTGCGCTGCGCTAAGGGTCGCAAAGTTCCGCTGGCAGCGCGAATCCGCTTGATTTTGAGGCAAATCGGCGCACCGGCATTGCAGGCGGAACGGCGCCGCGCACGCCACTGTTTCCGCCGAGGGAGCTTCTCCCTCGATAGCCGGTCGGAAAGGTTCCCGATGAGTCAATCACTGACTCAACTGCTGCTAGCCTATCTGCCGCTCATCGTGTTCGTCGGCGTCGCGGGCGTCATCGGGCTTGTGCTGTTGGTCGTCGCCTTCATCGTCGCCTACAAAGAGCCGAACCCGGAAAAGCTGTCCGCCTACGAGTGCGGGTTTAACGCCTTCGACGACGCGCGGATGAAGTTCGATGTCCGCTTCTATCTGGTAGCGATCTTGTTCATTATTTTCGACCTCGAAGTCAGCTTCCTGTTTCCGTGGGCGGTGGCGTTCGGTCACCTCGGCGTCTACGGCTTCTGGTCGATGATGCTGTTCCTTGCGGTGCTGACGATCGGGTTTATCTATGAGTGGAAGAAGGGAGCGCTCGAATGGGACTGAGCGAACCCACACTCGCCACGCCGCGACAGGGGTTGATTGATCCGCGCGCCGGCAGGCCGGCCGCAGCGGACGATACGTATTTCCAAAGCGTCAACAGCGAACTGGCTGATAAGGGATTCCTAGTCGCGGCCGCCGACGATCTCATTGCCTGGGCGCGCACCGGCTCGCTGATGTGGATGACGTTCGGGCTCGCCTGCTGCGCCGTCGAGATGATGCAAATGTCGATGCCGCGCTACGACGCCGAGCGCTTCGGCTTCGCGCCGCGTGCCTCGCCGCGACAATCCGACGTGATGATCGTGGCCGGCACGCTGACCAATAAAATGGCGCCGGCGCTGCGCAAGGTCTACGACCAGATGCCGGAGCCGCGCTATGTGATCTCGATGGGCTCCTGCGCCAATGGCGGCGGCTACTACCATTATTCCTACGCGGTGGTGCGCGGCTGCGACCGCATCGTGCCGGTCGATATCTACGTGCCGGGCTGTCCGCCGACCGCGGAAGCTTTGTTATACGGCGTCTTGCTCTTGCAAAAGAAAATCCGCCGTACCTCAACCATCGAACGTTAGACCAGCGAACGCTGCAAATGGACGAGACGCTCGACTCGCTCGGCAAGACAATCGCTGACGCGCTCGCCTCATCGGTGACGGGCTACGCGGTGGCGTGTCACGAGCTTAATGTGACGGTGCAGGCCGCCGACATTGTCGCGGTGATGCGGTTCTTGCGCGACGACCCGCGGTGTCAGTTCTGGAGCCTGGTCGACGTGACTGCGGTCGATTGGCCGAGCCGCGAGCGGCGCTTCGATGTCGTCTATCACCTGCTGTCGCCGAAGCACAATGTTCGCTTGCGCGTCAAAGCCGAGACCGACGAAGCCACTGCGGTACCGTCGATCATCGAGGTGTTTCCGGGCGCCGACTGGTTCGAGCGCGAGACCTACGATCTCTACGGCGTGGTGTTTACCGGCCATCCCGACATGCGGCGCATTCTCACCGACTACGGCTTTGAGGGCCATCCGCTGCGCAAGGATTTCCCGCTGACCGGTTTTGTCGAGGTGCGCTATGACGACGAGCTCAAGCGCGTGGTTTACGAGCCGGTGCGGCTGACGCAGGAGTTCCGCGATTTCGATTTTCTGTCGCCGTGGGAAGGCACCGATTACGTACTGCCAGGCGACGAGAAATCCAGCGGCAAAACCCCAGCGAAGGGGTCATGACACATGAAGCCGACCCTCAAGCCCGGCCTCACCCATCGCTTCGCCTACAAGGTGCCGGAGAACAAGACCGTTCCTTACACCTATCCGGAATCGCCCGAGATCGCGTCGATGCCGAAGGTTTTCGCCACCGGCTTCATGATCGTGTTGATGGAATGGGCATGCACCCAGCTCCTGGCGCCGTATCTGGACTCCGGCGAAGGCAGTCTTGGCGTGCATGTCGATGTCAGTCACCTCGCGGCGACCCTGCCGGGGCAAACCGTGACGGTCGACGTCGAATGCACCGAAGTCGCCGGACCGCGCATCACCTTCAAGGTCAAGGCGCATGATGGTGTCGACCTCATCGGCGAAGGACGCCACGAGCGCTTTGTCGTGCTGTGGGACAAGTTCAATGCGCGCTTGGCGGCGAAAGCAGCGAAGGTGAAGGAGTTCGCCTAATGGCCGAAGCCGCGCCGCGCAACTTCACCATCAATTTCGGACCGCAGCATCCGGCCGCGCATGGCGTGCTGCGACTTGTGCTCGAGCTCGACGGCGAAGTCGTCGAGCGCGTCGATCCGCATATCGGCCTTCTGCATCGCGGCACCGAAAAGCTGATCGAGCACAAGACCTACCTGCAGGCGATCCCTTATTTCGACCGGCTCGACTATGTGGCGCCGATCAATCAGGAGCATGCCTTCTGCCTCGCGGCGGAGAAATTGCTCGGGCTTGCCGTGCCGCGCCGCGCCCAGCTCATCCGCGTGCTCTATTGCGAGATCGGCCGGCTGTTGTCGCATCTCCTCAATGTTACCACGCAAGCCATGGATGTCGGCGCGCTGACCCCACCGCTGTGGGGCTTTGAAGAGCGCGAGAAGCTGATGGTCTTCTATGAGCGGGCCTCGGGCTCGCGCATGCATGCCGCCTATTTTCGCGTCGGCGGCGTGCATCAGGATTTGCCGTCGAAATTGATCGACGACATTGCGGGCTTCTGCGATCCGTTCCTCAAAGTGTGCGACGATCTCGAGGAACTCCTCACCGAGAACCGGATCTTCAAGCAGCGCAATGTCGATATCGGCGTGGTGAAGCTGGAAGACGCCTGGGCGCGCGGTTTTTCCGGCGTCATGGTGCGCGGCTCCGGTGCGACCTGGGATTTGCGCAAGGCGCAGCCTTACGAGTGCTATGCCGAGCTCGATTTCGACATTCCGATCGGCAAGAACGGCGATAACTACGACCGCTATTGCATCCGCATGGAAGAGATGCGCCAGTCGGTCCGCATCATGAAGCAATGCATCGATAAGCTGCACGCGCCGGATGGGCAGGGCCGCGTCACTGTCGACGATCACAAGATCGTGCCGCCGCGGCGTGAAGAGATGAAGCGTTCGATGGAATCTCTGATCCATCACTTCAAGCTCTACACCGAAGGCTTCAAAGTGCCGCCCGGCGAAGTTTATGCCGCGGTCGAGGCGCCGAAGGGCGAGTTTGGCGTCTATCTGGTCGCCGACGGCACCAACAAACCGTACAAGTGCAAGATACGCGCGCCGGGCTTTGCGCATTTGCAGGCCATGGACTTCCTCTGCCGCGGCCACATGCTGGCCGATATCTCCGCGATCCTCGGCTCGATTGACATCGTGTTCGGCGAGGTCGACCGATGAGCGTCCGCCGTCTCGCTGAAAAGCAGCCGCCGAGCTTTGCTTTCACTCCCGAAAATCTCACTTGGGCGAAGGCGCAGATCGCCAAATATCCGGAAGGCCGCCAGCAATCGGCGGTCATCTTGATCCTGTGGCGCGCGCAGGCCCAGTGCGGCGGCTGGCTGCCGCAAAAAGCCATCGAAGCCACAGCCGATTTGCTCGGCATGGCGAAAATCCGCGTGCTCGAAGTGGCGACCTTCTACACGATGTTCAATCTGTCGCCGGTTGGGCGCTATCACGTGCAGCTCTGCGGCACGACGCCCTGCATGCTGCGCGGTGCCGAAGAGCTCAAGAAAGTCTGCCACCGCATGATCGGCCACGAGGGCGAGGTGACCGCCGACGGCGCGTTTTCCTGGGTCGAAGTCGAGTGCCTCGGCGCCTGCGTGAATGCGCCGATGGCGCAGATCAATGCCGATTATTACGAGGACCTGACGCCGGAGATCTTCACCCGCATCATCAACGATTTTTCCAATGGCCGCACGCCGAAGCCCGGACCGCAGATCGATCGCATCAATTCAGCGCCGATCGGCGGACCGACAACACTGACCGACCCATCGCTGTTTGCGGCCAGTGGAAAATCGGGCGGTCCCATTGACCAGCCCGATGACGAAGCGAAAAAGCCGGGCGCGGCGGCCAACGTTCATGAAGCATCGATGCCGAAACCGCCGGCTGCCGGCTCCACCGATCCGAGACGCAACTGATGCTCGCCGACAAGGACCGCATTTTCAAGAATCTTTACGGCCAGCGCGATTGGGGCCTCGAGGGCGCGCGCGCCCGCGGCGCCTGGGACGGCACCAAGGCCATCCTCGAGAGAGGCCGCGACGCGGTGATCAACGAATGCAAAGCCTCCGGCCAGCGCGGCCGTGGCGGCGCCGGCTTTCCGACCGGCCTGAAATGGTCGTTCATGCCGAAGCAGGTGGAGCGGCCGCATTATCTGGTCATCAATGCCGACGAGTCCGAGCCTGGCACCTGCAAGGACCGCGAGGTCATGCGCAACGATCCGCATCTTCTGATCGAGGGCTGCCTGATCGCCGGCTTCGCCATGGCCGCTAACCACTGCTTTATCTATATCCGCGGCGAATTCATCCGCGAGCGCGAGCGGCTGCAGGCGGCGGTCGATCAGGCCTATGAGGCGAAGCTGATAGGCAAGGACAACATTCACGGCTGGGATTTCGATATCGTCGTGCATCATGGCGCCGGCGCCTACATCTGCGGCGAGGAAACGGCGCTGTTGGAAAGCCTCGAAGGCAAGAAAGGCCAGCCGCGGCTGAAACCGCCGTTCCCGGCCAATATGGGCCTCTATGGCTGTCCGACTACCGTCAACAATGTCGAGACCATCGCGCAGGTGCCCGACATCATGCGGCGCGGCGCGGCATGGTTCGCCGGCATCGGCAGGCAGAATAATACCGGGACGAAGCTCTATTGCATTTCTGGCCATGTCGAGCGGCCGTGCAATGTCGAAGAGACGATGGGCATTCCGCTGCGCGAACTGATCGAGCGCCACGCCGGCGGCGTGCGCGGCGGCTGGGATAATTTGCTTGCCGTCATCCCGGGCGGCTCGTCGATGCCGCTTATTCCGGCCGGCCCCGATCAAGCCGATACGCTGCTCATGGATTTCGACGGCTGCCTGCAGAAGAAATCGGCGCTCGGTACCGCTGCCGTGATCGTCATGGACAAGTCCGCCGACATCGTCAAAGCGATGGCCCGAATTTCTTATTTCTACCGGCATGAAAGTTGCGGCCAATGCACGCCGTGCCGCGAAGGCATGGGCTGGATGTGGCGCCTGCTCGACCGTATGGCGGTCGGTCACGCCACCAAGCGCGAGATCGACATGCTGTGGGATGTGTCGAAACAGATCGAAGGCCACACCATCTGCGCCTTCGGCGACGGCGCTGCGTGGCCGGTGCAAGGCCTGCTACGGCATTTCCGGCCCGAGATCGAAAAGCGCATCGACCAATATACCGCCAACCCGCATCCCGCGCCGATCTCGGTTGCGGCGGAGTAAGTGTGATGAATGCGATCCGTCACCTTGCGCAGCTTAATATCGGCCGCTTCCTCTATCCGACCGACGACCCGCGCATGGCGGATTTCATGAACAATCTTGCGCTGGTGAACGGCATCGCGGACCGCAGTGCGGGTTTTGTGTGGCGGCTGCAGGACGACAGCGGCAACGCCACCGGTTTCCGGCCGTTCCCCGATCCGCAGATGGCGGTCAATCTGTCGGTCTGGGAAAGCGTCGAAGCGCTGGAGCGATTTGTGTGGCAGACCGTGCATAAGCGGTTCTACGGGCGCCGCCCGGAATGGTTTGACAAAATGGACGGCCCGCATTTCGTCATGTGGTGGGTGCCGGTTGGACATCGCCCGCCGCTGACCGAAGCAAAAGGGCGGCTTGAACATCTCGCGACGCACGGTCCGAGCGACCATGCGTTCGGTTGGGACAGCGTTCCGGCGGCGCAATTGTGGAAGACGGCGCGCTGTGCGCCCGCCGACCAGGTAGCATAAGAAGCGACGTGAGAGAGATATGACCAAGCTCATCATCGACGGCAAAGAGATCGACGTTCCGCCGGAATACACGCTGCTGCAGGCCTGCGAAGCGGCGGGCGCGGAGATTCCGCGCTTCTGCTTCCATGAGCGGCTGTCGATTGCCGGCAATTGCCGCATGTGCCTGGTCGAGCTGGTCGGCTCGCCGAAACCGGTGGCGAGCTGCGCCTGGGGCGTGCGCGATTGCCGGCCCGGACCGAAGGGCGAGCCGCCCGAAGTCAAAACTCGTTCGCCGATGACGCGCAAGGCGCGCGAAGGCGTGATGGAATTTCTGCTGATCAATCATCCGCTGGATTGCCCCATCTGCGATCAAGGCGGCGAGTGCGATCTGCAGGACCAGTCGATGGCCTATGGGGTCGACGCCAGCCGCTACCGCGAGAACAAGCGCGCGGTCGAAGACAAATATCTCGGCGCGCTGGTCAAGACCTCGATGAACCGCTGCATCCAGTGCACCCGCTGCGTGCGCTTCTCCGCCGAGGTCGCCGGCGTTCCCGAGCTCGGCGCCATCGGCCGCGGCGAGGACATGGAGATCACGAGCTATCTGGAACAGGCGATGCGTTCGGAGCTGCAAGGCAACGTTGTCGACCTCTGTCCGGTCGGCGCGCTGACCTCGAAGCCTTATGCCTTTGCAGCGCGGCCGTGGGAGCTCAACAAGACCGAGTCGGTCGACGTCATGGACGCCCTCGGTTCCGCCATCCGCATCGACACCCGCGGCAGCGAGGTGATGCGCATCCTGCCTCGCACCAACGATGACATCAACGAGGAATGGATTTCCGACAAGACGCGGCACGTGGTCGACGGTCTGCGCACACAGCGGCTCGATCAGCCGTATGTGCGCGAGGGCGGCAAGCTTCGTCCGACGACCTGGACCGAGGCGTTCAAGGCAATCTCTGCCAGGATCGCCAAAGCCAATCCCAAGCGCATGGGCGCCATGGTCGGCGATCTCGCTGCGGTCGAGGAAATTTTTGCGCTCAAGGATTTGATGACGCGGCTCAATGTCGGCAATCTCGATTGCCGGCAGGACGGCGCGGCGCTTGATCCCGCCTGGGGCAGGGCCAGCTATTTGTTCAATGCGACCATTGCCGGAATCGATTCAGCCGACGCGCTGCTCATCGTCGGCTCCAATCCGCGCAAGGAAGCCGCCATTCTCAACGCGCGCATCCGCAAACGCTGGCGCGCCGGAAAATTTCCGATCGGCGTCATCGGGCCGAAGGGCGATCTCACTTACACTTACGACTATCTCGGCGCCGGCCCGGAGACGCTCGCCGCCGTCGCGCGGCATTCCTTCGCCGAAACGCTGCGCAAGGCCGAGCGGCCCATGGTGCTTCTCGGCGCCGGCGCTTTGGCGCGCGGCGACGGCGTGGCAATTGCGTCGCTCGCGGCCAAAGCCGCGCTCGACCTCGGCGCGGTGAAGGAGGGTTGGAACGGATTCTGCGTGTTGCACAGCGCGGCCTCGCGCGTCGGCGCGCTCGATCTCGGTTTTGTGCCGGGGCAGGGCGGACTCTCCGCGCGGCAGATGGCGGCGTTCGGCACGCTCGACGTTTTGTTTTTGCTCGGCGTCGATGAGATCGATGTCGCTCAAGGCGCCTTCGTCATTTATATCGGCACCCACGGCGACCGCGGCGCGATGCGCGCCGATGTCGTATTGCCGGGGGCCGCCTATCCGGAAAAATCGGCGATTTACGTCAATACCGAGGGGCGGGTGCAAATGGCCACGCGCGCCTCCTTTCCGCCGGGCGATGCGCGCGAAGATTGGGCGATCTTGCGGGCACTGTCGGACGTGCTGGCACACCGGCTGCCTTATGACTCGCTTGCGGCACTGCGACAGGTGCTGTTTAAGGCGCACCCGCATCTGACGCGGATCGGCCAGGTGACGCCGGCCGACAGCGCGGTGCTGCAAAAGCTGGCCGCGCTCGGCGGTACAGCCGACCGGGCGCCATTTGCCTCCAGCGTGGAAGACTTCTACTTCACCAATCCGATCGCGCGGAGTTCGGCGGTGATGGCGGAATGCTCGGCGATCGCGCAAGGGCGCGCGACCATGACGGCTGCGGAGTAGCGCATGACCATGGCCGCATTCTGGTCCGGTTACCTCTGGCCGCTGATCATCATGGTCGCGGAGAGTGTGTTGCTCCTCGTCGTGCTGCTGATTGCGGTTGCCTATGTGCTTCTGGCCGACCGCAAGATCTGGGCTGCGGTGCAGATCAGGCGCGGCCCCAATGTGGTCGGACCCTGGGGCCTGTTCCAATCCTTTGCCGATCTGCTCAAATTCGTGCTCAAGGAGCCCGTGATCCCGGCCGGCGCCAACAAAGGCGTGTTCCTGCTGGCGCCGCTCGTGACCTGTGTGCTGGCGCTCGCCGCCTGGGCGGTGATCCCGGTCGATGCCGGCTGGGTCATCTCGAATATCAACGTCGGTATTCTTTATATTTTCGCTATCTCGTCGCTCGGCGTGTACGGCGTGATCATGGCGGGCTGGGCGTCGAACTCCAAATACCCGTTCCTCGCCGCGCTGCGCTCGGCCGCGCAAATGGTATCCTACGAAGTGTCGATCGGCTTCGTCATCATCACCGTGCTCTTGTGCGTCGGCTCGCTCAATCTCTCCGCCATTGTCGAAGCGCAGCAAAATCACGGACTGGCGACCGCGATCGGGGTGCCGTGGCTGTCGATCCTGAACTGGTATTGGCTGCCGCTGTTCCCGATGCTCGTCGTCTTCTTCATTTCCGCGCTTGCCGAAACCAACCGGCCGCCGTTCGATCTGGTCGAGGCGGAATCGGAGCTCGTAGCCGGGTTCATGGTCGAGTACGGCTCGACACCCTACATGATGTTCATGCTCGGCGAGTACGTGGCGGTCTGCACCATGTGTGCTATGGCGACGATCTTGTTCCTCGGCGGCTGGCTGCCGCCGCTGCTGGTGCCGCCGTTCACCTGGGTGCCGGGCATCATCTGGTTCGTGCTCAAAGCATTTTTTGTCTTCTTCATGTTCGCGATGGTGAAGGCGTTCGTGCCCCGCTATCGCTACGATCAGTTGATGCGGCTCGGCTGGAAGGTGTTCTTGCCGATTTCGCTGGCGATGGTGGCGATCGTGGCCGGCGTGCTGCAATTGACCGGCTGGGCGCCCCAATGAAGGGAGGACGGCATGGAGTTTTCGCTGCCGGCCTGGCTCGGCGGACTCGCCGGGACGATCGTTGCGGTTGCCGCTTACGTGCCGGTCATCCGTATCGTGGAACGGCGGCTGCGCGCGCAACGCGGTCCGCAGACGCTCGACCAGCGCGCCGCTTTCGAGGACAGGCTATCGGTTGTGCGACGAGTGGTGTTGGGCGTCGACATCGCCATCCTGGCCACGCTCGGCTATTGGATCGGCGGCAAATGGGCGGCATGAGAGGTTGACATGAAGCTCGATCAAGCCGCCCGTTCACTCTTCCTCAAAGAATTTGCGCAGGCCTTCGTGCTGTCGATGCGCTATTTCTTCAAGCCGAAGGCGACGCTCAATTATCCGTTCGAAAAGGGCCCGCTGTCGCCGCGCTTTCGCGGTGAGCACGCGCTGCGTCGCTATCCGAACGGCGAAGAGCGCTGCATCGCCTGCAAATTGTGCGAGGCCATCTGCCCGGCGCAAGCGATTACTATCGAGGCCGGCCCGCGGCGCAATGACGGCACGCGGCGCGCAACGCGCTACGACATCGACATGGTCAAATGCATCTATTGCGGGCTGTGCCAGGAGGCCTGTCCGGTCGACGCCATCGTTGAGGGTCCGAATTTCGAATTCGCCACCGAAACGCGCGAGGAGCTTTATTACGACAAGGAACGGCTGCTGGCGAACGGTGATCGCTGGGAGCGCGAGATTGCGAAGAATATCGAACTCGATGCACCCTATCGGTGAGATGCGACGCCAATGATCCTGAATGCGATATTCTTTTATATCTTTGCCGGCATCACGGTGGCGTCCGCCGTTATGGTCGTCACTGCGAAGAACCCCGTCCATTCGGTGCTCTTCCTCATCCTCGCGTTCGTCAACGCCGCCGGATTGTTTGTCCTGCTGGGCGCCGAGTTTCTGGCGATGATCCTGATCGTCGTCTATGTCGGCGCCGTCGCCGTGCTGTTCCTGTTCGTCGTGATGATGCTGGACGTGGATTTTGCCGAATTACGCCAAGGCTTTCTCAGCTACCTGCCGGTCGGCGGCCTGGTGGGCGCCGTGATGTTGGCCGAGCTCCTTGTCGTGCTCGGCGCCTGGGTCATTGGTCCAGATGTAGCCAAAGCCATCACCGCACCGATCCCGTCGGCGAGCGCCATCAATAACACGCAGGCGCTCGGCCTCGTTCTCTACACGCGCTACGTTTATTACTTCGAGGCCGCGGGCGTCATTCTCCTCGTCGCCATGATCGGCGCAATTGTGATGACCTTGCAGCATAAACCAAACGTGCGGCGGCAAAATATCGCCAACCAGGTGGCGCGCGGCCCGAAAACGGCAATTGAGGTGGTCAAAGTGAAATCGGGGCAAGGGCTGCTGTCATGACGCGGAGTCCATCATGACAATCGGGCTCGGACACTATCTGTCGGTGGCGGCAATCCTGTTCACGCTCGGGATTTTCGGCATCTTTCTCAACCGCAAGAACGTGATCGTCATCCTGATGTCGATCGAGCTGATCCTCCTTGCCGTCAACATCAACCTTGTCGCGTTTTCAAGTTTCCTTGGCGATATCGTCGGCCAAGTCTATGCCTTGATCGTGCTGACCGTCGCGGCGGCCGAGGCCGCGATCGGACTGTCGATCCTGGTGGCCTATTACCGAAACCGCGGCTCGATCGCGGTTGAAGACATCAATCTGATGAAGGGCTAGCGCATGATCCCGAAAAGTGGATACCGGTTTTCGGAAAAGATCATGCGCCCGGCGAAGATGGCAAGCGGCGTCACTCAACTCGGACAAGGCAGACTCTAGCAATGTACGAAGCCATCGTTGCCTTGCCGCTTCTTGGCGCGATCGTCGCCGGTATCGTCACGCTGTTCGGCGCGGCGCAACGCCATCCAGGCGAGGATCCGCCGCCGCCGGCTGACGACCACGCGGCGCCACTGGTGTCCGAGGGCCATCCGCATGCGGCGCCGGACCCGCATGGGCCGCACGCGACATTCTCCAATACTCACGCCGAGGAGCATGAAGCCCAGGAGCCGTCAGCGGCCGGCTCGTTGCCCGCCATGCTCGTTACTTCCACGTTCCTGGTGATCGCCTGCGTGCTGTCCTGGTTCGCCTTCTACGATGTCGGCATCGAGGGCCACGAAGCCCGTGTCACGCTGTTCTCTTATATCAGCTCCGGCGACCTGCACTCCGAATGGGCGCTGCGCGTCGATTCCTTGACCGCCGTCATGCTGGTGGTGGTGACCACCATCTCGTCGCTCGTTCACATCTATTCCATTGGCTATATGGACGAGGATCCCTATAAGCCGCGCTTCTTCTGCTATCTGTCGTTCTTCACCTTCGCCATGTTGATGCTGGTGACAGCCGACAATCTCATTCAGCTGTTCTTCGGCTGGGAAGGCGTCGGGCTGGCGAGCTATCTGTTGATCGGCTTCTGGTTTCATAAGTCGGAAGCGAACGCCGCCGCGATCAAGGCCTTTATCGTCAACCGCGTCGGCGATTTCGGCTTCTCGCTTGGAATCTTTGCCGTCTTCTACCTCACCGGCGCGATCGACTTCGACACCATCTTCGCGCAGGCTCCGGCGCTGGCGGGCAAGAGCTTTCATTTCCTCAGTTGGGACGTCAATGCGCTGACCGCGGTGTGCCTTCTCTTATTCATGGGCGCGATGGGAAAATCGGCGCAATTTTTGCTGCACACCTGGCTGCCCGACGCGATGGAAGGGCCGACGCCGGTCTCGGCATTGATCCACGCTGCGACCATGGTGACCGCCGGTGTGTTCATGGTGGCGCGGCTGTCGCCGCTGTTCTCGCTCTCCCTGGACGCCTCGGCTTTCGTCATCTTCGTTGGCGCGACGACCTGCATGTTTGCGGCGACCATTGGTCTCGTGCAGAACGACATCAAGCGCATCGTCGCTTATTCGACTTGCTCGCAGCTTGGCTACATGTTCGTGGCGATGGGCGTCGGCGCTTATTCGGTCGGGATGTTTCATTTGTTCACGCACGCATTCTTCAAGGCGCTGCTTTTCCTCGGCTCGGGCTCGGTCATCCTGGCGATGCATCACGAGCAGGACATCCGCAATATGGGCGGGCTGTGGCGTAAAATTCCGTTCACTTATGCCGTAATGCTGATCGGCACTTTGGCGCTGACCGGCTTTCCGTTGACCGCCGGCTATTTCTCCAAAGACGCCATCATCGAAGCCGCCGCCGTTAGCGCCAATCCGATGGCCTCTTATGGCTTTCTCATGACTGTCGGGGCCGCCGCGCTGACTTCGTTCTATTCATGGCGGCTCATCTTCAAGACTTTCCATGGCGAGCCGCACGATCACCATCATTACGAGGCCGCGCACGAAAGCCCGAAGGTGATGCTCATTCCGCTGGCGATCCTAGCCTTCGGCTCGATCGCCGCCGGCTGGCCGTTCTTGTCGGTCTTCACCGGTCATGGCGCCGAGCAGTTTTTCCGCGACGCGCTCAAGCTCGGCACCGCCGAAACGCTGTTCGAAAATGCTGAAAAGCTGCCACTCTTGATGTCGCTGTTGCCGACGGTGATGATGATCGGCGGCTTTCTGGTGGCCTACCAGTTTTATATCCGGCGGCCCGATCTGCCGGTGGCTTTGGCGCGTGACCAGCGCATGCTCTACCAATTCCTGCTCAATAAATGGTACTTCGACGAAATCTACGATTTCCTCTTTGTCCGCCCGCTGCTTTGGCTCGGCCGCGTGCTCTGGAAAGGCGGCGACGGGTTTGTCATCGACGGCTTCGGCCCTGACGGCGTCTCCGCCTGGGTGCTCGACGTGACAAGGAGCGTCGTCCGGCTGCAGACCGGCTATCTCTACCACTACGCCTTCGCCATGCTGATCGGCGTCGCCGCGTTCATCACCTGGTTCATGTTCGCGGGGCCGCACTGATGATGAGCTGGCCTATCCTGTCCGTCGTCACTTTCCTGCCGATCGCCGGCGCGCTGTTCATCGCATTCTTGCGCGATGACGAAGCGGGCGTGCGCAATGCGCGCTGGGTGGCGCTGTGGACGACGCTGATCACTTTTGCGATTTCGCTGATCCTGATTTGGCGCTTCGATCCGTCGACCGCGGATTTCCAGTTTCTCGAAAAGCGGCCCTGGCTAGGCGGCGCCATCACCTATGCGATGGGCGTCGACGGCATTTCGCTGCCGTTCGTGATCCTGACCACGGCGCTGATGCCGATTTCGATCCTGGCGAGCTGGACCTCGATCCAAAGCCGGGTGCGCGAATATATGATCGCGTTTCTAGTGCTCGAAACGCTGATGGTCGGCACTTTCTGCGCACTCGACCTCGTGTTGTTCTATTTGTTCTTCGAAGGCGGTCTCATTCCGATGTTCCTCATCATCGGCGTGTGGGGCGGCCCGCGCCGGGTCTATGCCAGCTTTAAGTTCTTTCTCTATACGCTGCTTGGTTCGGTGTTGATGCTGCTCGCCATCATGGCGATGTACTGGCAGGCCGGCACCACCGATATCCCGACGCTGCTACACCATCCATTCCCGCTCGCTCTGCAGACCTGGGCCTGGTTCGCCTTCCTCGCTTCATTCGCCGTGAAAATGCCGATGTGGCCCGTCCACACCTGGCTGCCGGATGCGCATGTCGAGGCGCCGACCGCCGGTTCGGTGATCCTTGCCGCCATCCTATTGAAGATGGGCGGCTACGGCTTCCTGCGTTTCTCGCTGCCGATGTTTCCGGAAGCGACCCAGCATCTGGCGCCGCTCATCTACGCGCTCTCGGCGATCGCCATCATCTACACCTCGCTGGTGGCGCTGGTGCAGGAGGACGTGAAAAAGCTGATTGCCTATTCCTCGGTGGCGCATATGGGCTTTGTCACCATGGGGATTTTCGCGGTGACCGCGCAGGGTGTCGCCGGCGGCATTTTCCAGATGATCTCGCACGGCATCGTCTCCGCCGCCTTGTTCCTCTGCGTCGGCGTCATCTATGACCGCATGCATACCCGCGAGATCGCCGCCTATGGCGGGCTGGTCAACCGCATGCCGCTCTACGCCTTCGTCTTCTTGGTGTTCACGCTGGCCAATGTCGGCTTGCCGGGCACATCCGGATTTGTCGGCGAATTTCTCACTCTGATCGGGACCTTCCGCGTCAACACCTGGGTGGCGACGCTGGCGACGCTCGGCACCATCCTGTCGGCGGCTTACGCGCTGTGGCTCTACCGCAAGGTCATTTTCGGCAAGCTGGAAAAGCCGAGCCTGTTCAACATCAAAGATATCGGCTGGCGCGAGATCACGATCCTGGCGCCGCTCGTCATCCTGACCATCCTGTTCGGCGTCTATCCGAAGCCGGTGCTCGATATTTCCTCGGTCTCGGTGACGGCCTTGATCGACAATTACCACCATGCGCTCAGCGCCGTGCAAACGGCGGCGTTGACGAAGTAACGCCAAAGGAACACCAAGGGAAGCGATGGACACCGACCACCTCGCCAGGCTTGTTCCGGTACTGCCGGAAATCGTTCTCGGCACCGGCGCCGCGGCGCTGTTGATGCTGGGCGTTTTCCAGACTGGCCGGCCGGGGCGCACGGTCGACTATGCCTCCATTGCGCTGTTGGCCGTTGCCGGCGTCGTTCTCCTGTTGTTGCCGGCCGGAAAGCTGACGGGTTTCAGCGGCAGCTTCATCGTCGACGATTTTGCCCGGTTCCTGAAGATCCTGGCGCTCTTCGGCTCGGCCGCGGCGATCGCCATGTCGCTCGATTACGCCGAGCACGCGCATCAACAGCGCTTCGAATATTCCGTCCTGATCCTGCTGTCGACGCTCGGCATGATGATGCTGATATCGGCGGCGGATCTGATCGCGCTTTATCTCGGCCTCGAGCTGATGAGTCTGCCGCTCTATGTGGTCGCCGCCAGCAACCGCGATTCTTTGCGCTCGACCGAGGCCGGGTTGAAATATTTCGTGCTCGGCGCGCTGTCGTCCGGGATGCTGCTCTACGGCGCGTCGTTGACCTATGGCTTCACCGGCACCGTGAGCTTTGCCGGCATCGCGCATGCGGCGGGGCAAGGTGGGCCGGCCGGCATCGGCTTGATTTTCGGCATCGTCTTTCTGTTTGCCGGCTTCTGCTTCAAGGTCTCCGCGGTGCCATTCCATATGTGGACGCCCGACGTCTACGAAGGTGCGCCGACGCCGGTAACGGCGTTTTTCGCCGCCGCGCCGAAGGTGGCGGGCATCGCCATGTTCGTCCGTGTCGCGGTGATGGCATTTCCCGGCATCACCTCGGAATGGCAACAAATCGTGGTGTTCGTCTCCATCGCCTCGATGGCGCTCGGCGCTTTCGCCGCGATTGGCCAGCGCAACATCAAGCGCCTGATGGCCTATTCCTCGATCGGGCATATGGGGTTTGCACTGATCGGGCTTGCCGCCGGAACACCCGAAGGGGTCCAGGGCGTGCTGGTCTATATGGCGATCTACATCACCATGACGCTCGGCGTGTTTGCCGTGATCCTGTCGATGCGGCGCCACGGCGGCATGGTGGAATCGATCGATCAGCTTGCGGGATTAGCCCGCACCCATCCGGCGACGGCATTCTTCTTGGCGATGCTGCTGTTCTCGATGGCGGGAATACCGCCGCTCGCCGGTTTCTTCGCTAAATTTTACGTCTTCCTCGCCGCCATCAAAGCCGGCCTCTACGTGCTCGCGGTCATCGGCGTGCTCGCCAGCGTGGCGGGGGCCTATTATTATCTCGCCATCGTCAAGACCATGTATTTCGATGAGCCCGCCGAAGGCTTTTACAACATGCCCTACGAATTGCGCCTCGTGCTGGCGGTCTGCGGCCTGTTCAACATCCTGTTTTTCGTCTACCCCGGGCCGCTGGTCGGCGTCGCGAGCGCAGCCGCGCACTCTTTGTTCTGATGCAGCTTGACCCGATAGCGGTCGAGGCAGGTGTTCGGCTCGAAGCCCTCGCCACCGTCGGCTCGACCAATAAGGAAGCCCGCATCCGCGCGCAGCGAGGCGAATGCGCGCCGCTGTGGATCACGGCGGTGTCCCAAACCGCAGGCCGCGGCCGGATGGACCGTTCCTGGGCGTCGCCCGCCGGCAATCTTTATGCGAGCTTACTGCTGCGCGAGCCGTCGCCCTATGAGCATGCGCCGGAGCTCGCCTTTGTCGCGGCCTTGGCGCTGCGCGATGCAGTGATTGCCGAGGCACCTGCGCTTGCGCCAGTGCTAGCTTTCAAATGGCCGAACGATCTCTTGCTGGCGAACCAAAAGTGCGCCGGGATTTTGATCGAAGGCGAGGCGGAGCCGGGCAACAGCCTCTGCGTCGTGATCGGCATTGGCATCAATTGCGCGAGCCATCCGCCGGCGGCGGCCTATCCGGCGACCGATCTGCGCAGCCACGGCGCCGATGTCGCTCCGGACCGGCTATTCCAGCGGCTGTCGGCCACCATGTGCCGGCGGCTGGCGCAGTGGGATGGCGGCCAAGGTTTTGCGGCGATTCTCGCCGATTGGCTTGTCGCCGCGCGCGGCATCGGCGAGGAGATCACGGTGCGTACTGGCAACGCCGAAAAGCACGGCCGCTTTGCCGGGCTCGATCGATCCGGGCGTCTTATTTTGGAACTCCGCGGCGGCGGCACCGAAAAAATCTCGGCGGGCGACGTGTTTCCGCTGCTTAGTGGCGGTCAGCCCGTACCGAGCCGGGCCGGATGATGGCGCACAACGAGCTCGTTTTTGCCCCGCTGGGCGGCATCGGTGAGATCGGGATGAACCTCTCGATCTACGGCTTTGGCGACGCGCGGCGGCGGCAATGGCTCATCGTCGACTGCGGCGTGTCGTTTGCGTCCGAGGAGCACTTGCCTGGCGTCGATCTCATCCTGCCCGACATCAGTTATCTGATCGAAGAGCGCAAAAATATCGTCGGCCTGGTGCTCACCCACGGCCACGAGGACCATATGGGGGCGCTGATCGATCTGTGGCCGCGGCTCAAGGTGCCGCTCTATGCCACTCCTTTCACGGCGGCTTTGTTCGAGGCGAAGCGCCTTTCGGAGCCCGGCGCGCCGCAGATTCCGGTCAACATCGTGCCGCTTAATGGCCACCTGACTCTCGGCCCCTTCGCAATCGATTTCATCAATGTCGCGCACTCGATCCCGGAATCGAATGCGCTGACCATCCGTACGCCGGCGGGCATCGTGCTGCACACCGGCGATTGGAAGATCGATCCGACCCCGCTCATCGGCGCGCCGACCGACGCTGCCAGGCTGACCGCGCTTGGCGACGAGGGCGTGCTGGCGCTTGTCGGCGACTCGACGAATGCGGTGCGGGAAGGGCGTTCACCGTCGGAAGCCGATGTCGCCAAGACGCTGGCCGAACTCATCCGCACCGCCCCGCGCCGCGTTGCGGTGACGACCTTCGCTTCTCATGTCGGCCGCTTACGCGCAGTCGCCGCCGCCGCCCGCGCCGCCGAGCGCGAAGTCGTTTTGGTCGGCCGGGCGATGGAGCGGGTTGCGCAGGTCGCGCGCGAAACGGGTTACCTTGACGGCGTGCAGGATTTTCGCAGCATCGAGAGCTACGGCTACCTGCCGCCCGACAAGGTGTTGGCGCTGTGCACGGGCAGTCAGGGCGAACCGCGCGCCGCGCTCTCGCGTATCGCCCGAGACGAGCATCCGGAAGTCACCCTCGCCAAGGGCGACCGTGTGATTTTTTCGTCGCGCGCGATCCCCGGTAACGAGAAGGCCGTGGGTGAGGTCATTAACGGCTTGGTCATGCAGGGCATCGAGGTCATCACCGACCGCACGCATCTCGTTCACGTCTCCGGTCACCCCCGGCGCGACGAGCTGCGCGAGATGATCGGCTGGGTGCGGCCGCAAATTCTCATTCCCGCCCATGGCGAAGCGTTGCACTTGGCCGAACATGCCGAGCTTGCCCGCCGTGCCGGAGTGCCGAAGGTCCTCGTCTGCCGCAATGGCGATCTTGTCCGTCTCGCGCCGGACGGCCCCGAAATAGTCGACAAGGTTCCCTCGGGCCGGCTTTACAAGGACGGCTCGCTTCTCATCGGCGCCGAGTCGCGCACCGTGGCGGCGCGTCGGCGCTTGAGCTTTTCCGGCATCGTGACGGTGGCGCTCGCCCTCAGTGCCAAGGGCCAGCTTGTGGCCGATCCTGAAGTTGAATTAATCGGTCTGCCGGACAGCGACGCTGCCGGGACGTCGATGACCGAAATTGCACGTGACGCGGTCGAGGAAGCCTTCGAATCAATGCCAAAGCCGCGCCGCCGCGATCCCGATGCCGTGGCCGAAGCGGTGCGCCGCGCCGTACGCGGGCGAATTGGCGAGCGCTGGAGCAAGAAACCGATCTGTCACGTTCACGTGCTGACGGTGTAGCCCCTGTGCACCGTCCCTGCGCAATGGGATTCAGTCCCGGCTAAGCAAGCCTGCCGTAACGAATCGCGATCAAGCAATTGTCTATTATTCTTCGGTATCCGAGTCAGGCTTGGGGCTCGTTGTTGTGATCGTCTCATACTCGGTAACCCGGATGATTCCGGGCACCGGCTCATCGATCACGTCGACGATCGTATCTTCAACCATTGGCTTTCGTTGCCTGGGAGCCTTCTTCGGCGCTTTCTTCAACGCTTTGCTCGACGTCACTTTTGCCGCGGGCTTGCGCGACTTCTTCTTGGGCGCCGCGCGCTTGACGGCCTTCTTGCGTGCAGGCTTGGCTTTCTTGCCCTTCACGGCTTTCTTACGCGTCGCACTGCGCTTCTTTGCCTTGGCCATGGCCGTCTCCTGTGAAGTGTTCGCCGGGTGAATTGATCTCGAAATAAATCCACTGCGCCAACGTTAACCTCGAGCACTGCGCTGCGCCACTGTTATCGCTCGCCTGTTGGTGCCATCCCCAAGATGCAGTGACGGACCCGTCGTTTAAGACTGCACGCCTCAGCGCGCAGCAGGTGTAAGATGCATTTGCCGGGTCGGAAGGAGATTTGGATATGATCGGCAAGCTCAATCACGTGGCGATTGCGGTTCGCGACCTCGGCAAGGCATCCGCGGTCTATCGCGATATCCTGGGCGCAAATGTCTCAGCCGCGGTACCGCAGCCTGACCATGGTGTGACCACAGTGTTCATCACACTGCCGAACACCAAGATCGAGCTGCTCGAACCGCTCGGCGAAGCCTCGCCCATCGCCAAATTTCTCGAGCGCAATCCGGACGGCGGCATGCACCATATCTGCTACGAGGTGGACGATATCCGCGCCGCCCGCGATGCGCTCAAATCGGCCGGCGCGCGGGTTCTGGGCGACGGCGAGCCGAAGACCGGCGCCCACGGCAAGCCGGTGCTGTTCCTGCACCCGAAAGATTTTTCCGGCACTTTGGTCGAACTGGAACAGGCTTGAGATGACTTTCACCACGGCGCTGGCGGCGTTTTTCCTGATCTGGTGGGTGAGCCTGTTCGCGGTCCTGCCATGGGGCGTGCGCAGCCAGCATGAAGGCGGCGAGATGGCTCCGGGAACCGATCCGGGCGCGCCGACCAATTTCCGGCTGGGGCAGAAATTGCTGTGGACCACGGCCGTGGCGGTCGTGATCTACGCTGGATGCTACCTGGTCTATAGCCAGCATCTGGTGACGCTGAGCGATTTGATGGGCCGTTTTGATTACGCCAAGTATTGATGAATATTCAATATCTTGCACTGATGCGCTAACCTGATTTGCAACCTGGTGCGGTCGTTACCGGAAAAGAAAAAGCAGGGCGAACGCCCTGCCGAAATCCTCGTCTAACCCATGTCCCACGCTTAGTTCTTTGGTACGCATTACGCGCGTGGCTGGCGATGCTTTACGCTCGCGGGTCATCCTCCCGAGACTTGGACCGCTAGCCCCAAATGCCGCGTTAAGACCGCGTCACCGGGTCGCGCTTTATTGGTAATCGATCTTGCTGCCGTTGTCATCATGTTACCACCGCGCGCCGCAAAATAATTTGCGCGGCCCTTCGCGCCGCCCGAGCGGCCCCTTGTATTTCGGCTGGCGTTGCGGCTTCACTGCGCCGGCATCCGGTTCCATTGACAAGAGATTTCATGCGCCTTTCCCGCTACTTCATGCCGATTTTGCGTGAGACTCCGAAAGAGGCGGAGATCGTCTCGCACCGGCTGATGTTGCGCGCCGGCATGATCCGGCAGGAGGCAGCCGGGATATATGCTTTTTTGCCTCTCGGTTTTCGCGTGCTGCAGAAGGTCTGCGCCATCGTGCGCGAAGAGCAGGACCGCTCCGGCGCCATCGAGCTTCTGATGCCGACGATCCAGTCCGCCGATCTGTGGCGCGAAAGCGGGCGTTACGAGGCCTATGGCAAGGAGATGCTACGCATCAAGGACCGTCACGAACGGGACATGCTCTACGGTCCGACCAACGAGGAAATGATCACCGAGATCTTCCGCGCTTATGTGCGTTCCTACAAGGACCTGCCGCTCAACCTTTACCACATCCAATGGAAGTTCCGGGACGAGGTCCGGCCGCGTTTCGGGCTGATGCGCGGGCGCGAGTTCCTCATGAAGGACGCCTATTCGTTCGACCTCGATTTCGAAGGCGCCAAGCACGCTTATAACCGGATGTTCGTCGCCTATTTGCGCACCTTTGCGCGGCTGGGGCTGCGCTCGATCCCGATGGTGGCGGAAAGCGGACCGATCGGCGGCAATCTGTCCCACGAATTCATCATCCTCGCCGAGACCGGTGAGAGCGAAGTGTATTGCCACCGCGATTATCTCGATTTCGAGGTTCCCGGAGCCGACGTGGACTTCACCCATGTCGGCCGCCTGCAGTCTATTGTGGATAAGTGGACCTCGCTCTACGCGGCCACCTCTGAGAAACACGAGGCGGCGGCCTTCGAGGCGCTGCCGTCCGACAAGCGGGTTTCGGCGCGCGGCATCGAAGTCGGCCACATTTTCTATTTCGGCACCAAATATTCCGAGCCGATGAAGGCCGTCGTGACGGGCCACGACGGCCTCGAGCGGCCGGTGCATATGGGGTCCTACGGCATTGGGCCGAGCCGGCTGGTGGCGGCCATCATCGAGGCCTCTCATGACGAGGCCGGCATCGTCTGGCCGGAACCGGTCGCCCCCTTCAAGGTCATGATCCTCAACCTGAAACAGGGCGGGGCCGACACCGACAAAGCCTGCGAGGAGCTTTATGCCGCGCTCACCGGCAAGGGTGTCGATACCCTCTATCACGACCTCGACGAGCGGCCCGGCGCGAAATTCGCTACCGCCGATCTGATCGGCGTTCCCTGGCAGATCCTGGTCGGACCGCGCAGCCTCGCCGAGGGCAAAGTCGAGGTGAAGTGGCGCGCCGATGGGCAGCGGGAACTCATGACGGCGGCTGACGCCGTCGTTCGCGTGAGCGCATGAAGCTGTGCGCGGCGACGGTTTGACGCGAATTCATGCGGC
Organism: Xanthobacteraceae bacterium; assembly: GCA_049285535.1. Classification (GTDB taxonomy): domain Bacteria; phylum Pseudomonadota; class Alphaproteobacteria; order Rhizobiales; family Xanthobacteraceae; genus BOG-931. The sequence goes on along the minus strand of JBAQAB010000311.1, from coordinate 5,791 downwards.
TTGAAACCGCCAGAATCGTGTGAAACTCGGGATACTCACGGGGACCAGACATAAATGGCCGATCCAACCGGCACCCATCCGTTTTCGGCCTACGAGTGGATGTTATCGCTGCGCTATCTGAGGGCGCGGCGCAAAGAGGGCTTTATCTCGGTCATTGCCGGGTTCTCGTTCCTCGGCATCATGCTCGGCGTCGCTACCTTGATTATCGTCATGGCGGTGATGAATGGGTTCCGCCAAGAGCTCCTGACCAAAATATTGGGGCTCAACGGCCATCTCCTGATCCAGCCGCTGGAATCGCCGCTGACCGATTACGCGGCCGTCGCCGACCGCGTGTCGAAGGTTCCGGGCATCTATCTCGCCGCGCCGCTGGTCGAGGGCCAGGCCCTGGCCTCGTCGCCGTTCAATGCCTCCGGCGTCGTCGTCCGCGGCATGCGCGGCGCCGATCTCGCAAAGCTCACGCAGGTGTCGAAGAACATCAAGCAGGGCACGCTCGCCGGCTTCGACGACGGGCAGGGCATCGCCATTGGAGCGCGGCTCGCCGAGCAGCTTTCGGTCCGGGCCGGGGACAATCTGACCCTGGTGGCGCCGCGCGGCGCCGTAACGCCGATGGGCACCACGCCGCGCATCAAGGCGTACAAGATCGCCGCCGTCTTCGAGATCGGCATGTCCGAATACGATTCCGCCTTCGTCTTCATGCCGCTGACCGAGGCGCAGGCCTACTTCAACCGCGCCGGCGACGTCACCGCGATCGAGGTCTATACCGACGATCCGGATCGGATCGACAGCTTCCGCAAAGCCGTCACCAACGCCGCCGGGCGGCCGATCTATATGGTCGATTGGCGCCAGCGCAACGCCACTTTCTTCAATGCGCTCCAGGTCGAGCGCAATGTGATGTTCCTGATTCTCACTTTGATCGTGCTGGTGGCGGCGCTCAACATCGTCTCCGGCCTGATCATGCTGGTGAAGGATAAGGGCAGCGACATCGCCATTTTGCGCACCATGGGCGCCACGCAAGGCGCGATCATGCGGGTGTTCCTCATCACCGGCGCCGCGATCGGCGTGGTCGGGACCGGCGTCGGCTTCGTCATCGGCGTGATCGTCTGCGCCTATATCGAGGATATCCGCCGCTTCCTGTCGTGGCTGACCAACACCGAATTGTTCTCGCCGGAGCTCTATTTCCTCTCCCAGCTCCCGGCGCATATGAACGTCAAGGAAACCACCGCGGTCGTGGTCATGGCGCTCGGCCTGTCGCTATTGGCGACGCTCTATCCGTCATGGCGCGCGGCCCGGCTCGATCCGGTCGAAGCGCTGCGCTATGAATGATCGGGCGCAATGGATGACACCACCACGATAGCCGGGGCAGCCACGTCGATACCCGACAATGGCGAGCAGCCGCTCGTTTTCCTGCACGGCATCTGCCGGCAATTCCGTCAGGGCGATTCGACGCTCGACGTGCTGCGCGGTGCCGAGCTCGCGGTGTGGGCCGGCCAATCGGTGGCGCTGGTCGGGCCCTCCGGCGCCGGTAAATCGACGCTGCTGCAGATCGCGGGGCTGCTCGAACATCCCGACGCCGGCGAGGTCTATATCGACGCCGCCGCGACCACCCACCTCTCCGACATCGCGCGCACCCGGATCCGCCGCACCGAGATCGGCTTCGTCTATCAGTTCCATCACCTGCTGCCGGAATTCTCCGCGCTGGAGAATGTCGTGCTGCCGCAGATGATTCGCGGGCTGTCGCGCCGCGAGGCGGCCGCGCGGGGCAGCGAGCTGTTGAGCTATCTGGGGCTCAAGGACAGGCTCACCCACCGGCCGGCGGAGCTCTCCGGCGGCGAGCAGCAACGCGTCGCCATTGCCCGCGCCGTCGCCAATGCGCCGCGCATTCTGTTAGCCGACGAGCCGACCGGCAATCTCGACGTTCACACCGCCGACCATGTCTTCGGTACCCTCAATCAGCTGGTGCGCGCCTCCGGTCTCGCCACGATCATCGCCACCCACAATATGGATATCGCCGCGCAGATGGATCGCCGCGTCACCATCCGCGACGGCCAGGTTGTCGAACTGACCTGACGTCGAGCTGACCTGACGCCCGGCGTTTTAAGGCCGGATGCGGTGCTTATGCGGCCCGGTCGGTGGATGGTAGGTGTTGTTCGGCTGGCAAAAGCCGCCGATGCCGCTGACGTCGGCCTGGCACTGCGCAAAGCTCACGAAGCCGCAGTTGGTGCCTTCGTTGCCGTTGCCGTAATAGGCGCACCACGGATAGTTCTGTGCCTGCGCGGCGGTGCCGATCGCGGTCGTGGCGATCAGAACAGCGAATAGCAATAGTCCGGCCTTCATGACGGTTCTCCTTTTCGTCTCGATAACGTCGGTGGCTGATTTGCGTTCATGCCGCCGCTGCGGCATGAGCGCCACCGTCAGGAATGCTTGCTGGAACGAGGCTTGTGTCCTTCGTGACGCGCCGGCGCCGCGGCGGCCGCCGGCCGGTACAGGTTGTTGTGATCGCAATAGCCGCCGCTGCCTTGCACCGTGATCCGGCATTGCGCCTCGGTCGAGAAGCCGCAATTGGTGCCGGCGCCGTCGGCGAAATTCGAGCACCACGGATAATTCTGCGCCCGCGCCGCGCCGGCAATTGTCGCGGCGGCGACAGCGATCGCCAGCATCGACAGCACGCGCAACCTCGAATATCCGCCAGAAGCAATCCGGCCGGGATTATTCCGCGGCATGATACCCGCGCGCCGGCCGTGCCGACGCCGGCGGCACATAGCGGTTGTTGACGATGCAGAACCCGCCGACGCCGCTGACATCCGCCATGCATTGCGCGTAAGTGGAAAAGCCGCAATTCATGGCGCCGCCCATGTCGCCGCTATATTGCGCGCACCACGGATAATTCTGCGCCGCGGCCGGTATGCCGAGCGCAGCCGAGCCGGCTAAAATTGTCAGCAGAATGAACGAAGGCCTCATGACCGCCTCCTGGCGTGGCCGTGACCCCTTCGGATAAACACCGCGCGCGCCGCGTTAGTTCGCAATTCCGTCGCCCGATAACGCATGCCGTCAAAAAAAAGAGGCCGCCCAAAGGCGGCCCCGCTCGGTCGTCGTGTTGGATAACGGCAGCTCACCAGCAGGGGGCGCACCAGCACCGATACGGCCCGCAGCGCCGCACGAATCCCGGCGGGCACCATCGCCCGAAGCCGCGGCACGCCGCTTGTTTGAACAGCGTAGCGTTCTGGGCTTGATGGTTTAGACCGGCCGCGCCCGGTGCTTGGGTTTGCGCATTGGCCGCAATGGCCATCGTTCCCAGCATGAGAGCCGCTGCCGTCAAGGTCATCGTTAGTTTTCGCATAAAACCCTCCTCCACGATTGAAGCGATTGGCGAATAGAGCAGGACTGCTACAGCGTAGCGACAACAACACACTTAGCCGGTCCGGTTCCGAATCGTCGCCCCATCCCAGCCGGTGCGATCATCATACTATACACTCTGCCGCGCCAACGATGGTGCCGGGGTAGGGGATTACTGCGAATAAGACGCTTCAGCATCTTGCCAGCCGGGCGGAAGCCGCTTACTCGGCGTCATGGGCAAAGCTCCGCGAGTCCGGGTCGAGTTCAAACTCAAGCGCATCACGCAGGACGATTGGCAAATCGAGGCCCACTGTCCCGGCGTCGAAATCCGCTACATCAAAGGGTTCAAGACCAAAGCCGAGGTCGACGAGTGGCTGCAAGGCACCCGCCGCATCGATTGGCTGCGATCCCAGGGCTACGCGAAGTAAGGCTACGCAAAATAAGGCTACGCGAAGTAAGGCTACGCGAAGTAAGCGGACAGGGATCGTAAGCCAGGCCACCACATTGGCGATCTATATTGCTCACTCTGTGTTTGGGATCAGTTTTGATGAGGGACGAAGCCGATTAGGGCTTGCGGGCCACGCTGGGCGGCTCCTAGTCTGGCCAATGGCAAAAAAAATCGCCACACCGAAACTGTTGGATAACCCGGTCCTGGACCCTTCGGCCAAGAAATTGGTCCGGAAGAGGCTCATCGAACGGGCCATAAACATTGACCGGGAGCGCAAGGCCCGAAAGGCGGCCAAGAAGCGCGACTCCAAAGCACCCCAAACGCCCTAGGAACTCCAGCCAAGCGCTAAATTATTTGCGGCGCAAACGCGAGCCGTCGCGCAGAAAAACTGAGCCCCAACGTTGGGGTTGAGGCTCAAGGTCCGACGGTTTGGGGAACGAAAGGAACTTTCGCCCGGGGTGAGGGTGACATCGAACCGTGAATGTTCTGCGACGGTATACACAGCGCCCGTGCGAATAAAGCCGCCAAACAGAGCCGCGCCTTTTTCCGATCGCTAAGCGCCAATTGCCGCCCCGCCTCGACTATATCAGCGGCGCTTATGGAGCTTGGTTGATGGGGGGCGGGCCGCAGTCGGCTGGTGTCAATGCGTGCCATTTGAAGGCCGTCTCAAGCGTTGCACTCACGCGAGCGGCCAGGATACACCTGTTCCAATTATCGAGTCCGGACTGTCCGTCGTAAGGGTGACAGTTAGTGAACCCTTGGTTCATTTGGTTGGGGTCCTTATGGCAGGCGCCGTTGATGAGGTCCTCAAAGGCTTGATGGCTGGCGCAGCGCTGGCCGTTGTCCATGATTGCCCATTGTAAATTATCAAACAGTTCCTGAGCCTCACGCAGCCGCGGACGCCAGCGTCGGCACTGCCAAGCGGCACATCGCCACGATGAGAAACAAGGTTTTATGCATGCTCTCCCGGCTGCGATCTCGGCAAAATGCCAAGTCGTTTTAAGCGTCGTCAATTTCTGAAATGTGTCACCTCAAAATTTCAAAAGATGGCAGGGGGCTTCGGAAGCCCGCTAGGACCCTCGCTTGGATAATGGGTCGGTTTGAATAAGGCAGCGCGGAATAGGGCTTGCGGCCTTGGCCGGGCAGGGCATAATTCGGCGCCATGGCCGTGCTGCGGAAATTCATCCAAGCGTTGGCGTTGATCGTCCTGACAACGGGGGCGGTATACGCGCAAATCGCGCCGTTACCCGACAACAGCACGCCGCCGACAAAAGAAGAAAGAGAGAAAAAAGCCGCTGACGAGGCCTATAGGTCAGGCCTCAAGTCCATTCCTGCGACCCAACAGTCCGCCGATCCGTGGGCCGATTTGCGCCCCAGCGGCCCCACGGCGGCGAAGAAGAAGCAACAATGAAAAAGAGTGCCGACTTCACCAAACGCTGAAAGTCAGTCCGGCAATGGCCGCTGGCGACGGATCGGCTTTCGGAAATGCTCGATGTGCTCGACGCGTTTGAGACAATGAGCAAACGGCAGCCCAAGGTCACGTTCAATGTCAAGGCACCCGGCCGCCCGGGGACGGAATGCATTGCGCAACACCGGTCCTCGAACGGATGCCGGGAAGGCGCGGTCGCGGCGCAATGCCTTCAAACACGGTCTGGAGGTTCCGATTAATCGTGACAACGTGTTCGCCGAACAGATCGAAGCCCTCGCGACTGAGCTTAGTCCGCTATCTGCCAAACCGCATGAGATCGTACGCTTGGCGGCAGCGTGGCAACTCGAGGTGGCGCGCGTTCAAGCGACCAGAGTCGACATAATCAATCGCAAGCGTCTCCCGCGCCAACCAAACAAACCCATCGCGCCGAGGCCGGCGGCGAAGAGTGGCAAGGTTCCGGGAAGAGGTGTGGGGCTGGGATCGACGCCAAGGGGGGTACCCAAAATATTGAAGTCATAGGCCAACGTCTGATTGCTCTCACCGGCGACTGCCGTGAGCAGCGCAACATTAGAGTCGGGACT
>JBAQAB010000310.1:0-1697 GCA_049285535.1 Xanthobacteraceae bacterium | reverse complement strand
CTGCTGCACCGTACGCGGCGACTTAGTCCGCATCCTCGACGGCCTGATGCGGCGCAAGGGCAAGTTCGACGCCATCATTGTCGAGACCACCGGCCTCGCCGACCCCGCTCCAGTGGCGCAGACCTTCTTCATCGACGAGAATGTCGGGCGAAAGACCAGGCTCGATGCGGTGGTGACGGTCGCCGACGCCAAGTGGCTCAACGAGCGGCTCAAGGATGCGCCGGAAGCCAAAAACCAGATCGCCTTCGCCGACGTAATCCTGATCAACAAAACCGATCTCGTCTCCGCCGATGAGCTCGCCGAGGTCGAAGCGCGCATTCGCGGCATCAATCCCTATGCCAAGCTGCACAAGACCGTGCGCGGCCAAATTCCGCTCGACGCGGTGCTGGGCCGCAACGCCTTCGATCTCGACCGTATCCTCGATCTCGAGCCGGCGTTTCTCGAAGGGGACGATCACGACCACGATCATGACCACGGTCATGGACATGACCATGATCATCATCACGACCACGGCCACAAGCATGTGCATTCGCATGGCGGGCTCAAGCACTATCACGACGAGGAAATGCAATCGATTTCGCTGAAAAGCGACAAGCCGCTCGATCCGGACAAATTCTTTCCTTGGGTGCAGGACCTGGTGCAAAAAGAGGGTCCGAATATTTTGCGCTGCAAGGGTATCCTGTCGTTCAAGAACGACGACCAGCGCTTTGTCTTTCAGGGCGTGCACATGATCCTCGACGGCGATCATCAGCGGCCATGGACCAAGGACGATAAGCGTGAGAGCCGCATCGTCTTCATCGGCCGCAACCTGCCGGGTAAGAAGATCACCGAAGGTTTTGAGAGTTGCGTGGCGTGATCTCCTCCCTCCCTTTCAGGGAGCGGAACGCCACCGACTGATTTGCCATGACCGACACCCGCAGCGACACTGTCTCCGTCGTCGAACGCACGCGTGCCATTGACGCGGGCGGCGCCGTTTTCGCCGCGCATTTTCTCGGCCGTACCGCCGTGTTCGTGCTCGGCGAAGAGATGCTGGTATTCGCCGAGCCGGACGGCGAGCTGCGGCGGATGACGGTGCATGGCGGCGCCATTCTCGCCACTGCGGCGGATGGCGAACGCGTCGTCAGCGGCGGCGACGACGGCAAGTTGATCGTAACGGACCTGGGGTCGAGTCGCGTTCTGGCGACCGATGCCAAGCACCGTTGGATCGATCACGTTGCGCTCGTGCCCGACGGCGCGGTCGCGTGGTCGGCCGGCAAGACGGCGTTCGTTCAAGCCAAGGAGCTGCGCAGCTTCGAAGCGCCTTCGACGGTCGGCGGGCTCGCCTTCCTGCCCAAGGGGTTTCGCTTGGCGATCGCGCATTACAACGGCGCCACGCTGTGGTTTCCCAACGCGGCAGGCGCCACGCCGGAAAAGCTCGAATGGAAGGGCTCGCACCTCGGCGCCACTATGAGCCCGGACGGCCGCTTTCTCGTCACCACAATGCAGGAGCCGATGCTGCACGGCTGGCGGCTGGTCGACCGCAAGCACATGCGCATGTCCGGCTACAGTGCGCGCGTGACCTCGTTCGGCTGGACCGTCGGCGGCCGCTGGCTGGCGACCTCCGGCGCGACGCAGCTCATCCTGTGGCCGTTCCACGCCAAGGACGGTCCGATGGGCAAGCAGCCGCACCTCTTGGCGCCATCCGAGCATCGCATCGA
>JBAQAB010000309.1:0-5506 GCA_049285535.1 Xanthobacteraceae bacterium | reverse complement strand
AGGCGCTGCTGATGCGGAATGCGGCCGAAGACATCCTGATGTAGAAAACCAGGCGTCGCATTGAGAAGACCCGGCGCCGCGCCGCGATCCTTGAACGCCCGCGCCATCTGCCGGTAGACGTCGCTGTCCATGCGGTCGACGACCTCGGACCAGAACGCCGTCTCGGTGACGTGGGCATCGACATCGACGATGAAATAATCCTCGGCACGCGCCTCCTTGGCGGCGTGAGCCAGGATTTCGCGCGTGTCGGTTTGAATGGTGATTTTCGGCAGTTCGCTGACGCGCGGAGCTTTATGTCCGTTTTTTCCGTTCTTGCCGTTTTTTCCGGTTTTCTCTTGGCGAGGCGTTTTCTTCAGCATCGGGTTCCTCCACTCATGGAGCGGCTTTTACGATGGCGCTCACATTCGTCCGGCATTTGCTCCAACTCTATCAGCAAACCGCGCCAAGGGACATGCGGTTGACCCTGCGAGCGGGCGAATGCTACGAAATATCTAAATTGGCGGCTGTTTTTGCGGGTCGCTGCGCGCGAAGCGGAGCGTGAGAGTCATGAAACTTCCGCCCTTCGAATATGCCTGCCCGTCGACGATTTCCGAAGCTATCGCGCTGTTGGCGTCGCATGATGGCGAAGCGACGCCGCTTGCCGGCGGTCAGTCGCTGCTGCCGATGCTGGCGTTTCGCGTCGCGTCGCCGGCGGTCCTTGTCGATTTGCGCAAGGTGCCAGAGCTCCGCCGGATCGGCATCACCGACGATGGCGTTACGCTTGGCGCCATGGTGCGCTGGCGCGACATCCTTGACGATCCGCAGCTGCGAACGGCGCATCCTCTCCTGGTGCAGGCCGTGGAGCACATTGCGCATTACCAGATTCGCAATCGCGGCACGGTCGGCGGCAGCCTGGCGCATGCCGATCCGGCTGCTGAGTTGCCGGCCATCGCCGTCACCTGCGACGCCAAGATCGCCGCTACCGGCAAGGCCGGCGTGCGGATCATCGAGGCGAAGGATTTCTTTCGCGGTCCATTGACCACCGCGCTGACCGCCGACGAGATCATCACCGAAATTCGCTTTGCCGCGTGGCCCGCGCAGCGGCGCTTCGGCTTTTGTGAATTCGCTCGCCGCCGTGGCGACTTTGCCTTGGCCGGCGCGGCGGTGTTCTATGATGAAGACGGCGGGAAGGCTGCCAATGTCCATGTCGGCGCCATGGGCGTCTCCGACCGGCCGCTGCGTCTTAGCGTCGTGGAAGAGGCTCTCAACGGCAACACCATCAACGAAGCGACCATCGCTGACGCGGAGGCAAAAGCTTCGGCTGCCATCGATCCGCCCGACGATATTCACGCCACCGGGGCTTATCGCAAGACGCTATTCGGCGTCATGGTCGAGCGCGCCTTGCGCAGTGCGCTGGCGTGATTTGTAATTTCAAGACTTCACGGGAGGAACTCATGAGTGTCGCCCGACATCCGCGCCCCAAGGAGCTCGAAGGCGTTTCCATCGACGAGATCATGAAGAGATATGTCGGCCGCTTCAAAGACAAGAAGCCGGATTGGGCCGCTTTCGAGGACGCCAAGATCGAAGGCTTTAGGCGCGCTCAGCACCGCTTCATCGGCGCCGGCGGCTCCGGCAAGCACGGCGACCCAACGGTGATCCCGGCCGGCAACTTCACGCTCTCGATCATGTATGTCGAACCGGGGCAGGGCAACGCCGCGCATACCCACGAGGTCGAGGAATGCTTTTTCGTCCTCGACGGCTATCTCGACGTCTTCGTCGAGGACGACAGCGGCAAGCGGCTGACCACGCGGCTCGGCCCGTGGGAATGCATCTGTTGCCCGGCCGGCGTCATTCATGGCTATCAGAACGACTCGCTCGGCCCGGTCTATTTCCAGGTGATGCTCGGCCGCGGTAAGCCGGAGACTATGGGTTACGCAGACGATGAACTCTTCAAGCGCAAGGATGCGCATCTAAAGGCGGTGTAAATGACCACGTCACTCAACGACCTACGGTATGAGCTGGCGCTCGCTAATCGCATTATCGCCCATGAGGGTGTACTCGACGGTTTCGGCCACGTCAGCGTGCGCCATCCCGATGATCCGGGGCGCTATCTCTTGGCGCGGTCGCGCAGTCCCGAACTGATCGAGCCGTCGGACCTGCTCGAATTCACCCTCGATTCCGAACCGGTGACGCCGCCCAAGGGCGAGATGTACGGCGAACGGGTAATCCACGGCTGCATTTACCAGGCGCGGCCGGACGTGAACGCCGTTTGCCATCACCATTCACATGCCGTGCTGCCGTTCTGCGTCACCGGCATTGCGCTTGAGCCGGTGTTTCACATGGGCCCGGTCATGGGTCAGGTGGTGCCGATGTGGGACAGCCGCGATGAGTTCGGCGATACCGATCTCATGGTGGTCAAGCCGGAGGAGGGCCGTTCGCTGGCACGGACACTTGGCCCGAACTGGATGGTGCTGATGGCGCGCCACGGCGCGACCGTCGCGGGCCGGACATTGCGCGAGCTGGTCTTCCGCACTGTCTATTCGCACGCCAACGCGGAAATCCAGTTGCGCGCGATGGCGATCGGCAAGATCGGCGCTTTGAACGCCACCGAACGGCAGCGCGCCGAGCCGCGGCAACTGCAGCCGCGGCCGATGGCCCGGGCCTGGGAGTATTGGACGACGCGATTGCAGAAGGCCGGCGGATTGCCGCCTGCGGCGAAATCGCGGGCATCCGCGCCGAAATCGAAGAAGCGCGTCAGTAAGGGCCGTGCGAGGCGATCGCGGCGATGACTTGGTTCAACTGGTCGATCCGCCTGCTGTAGGCCCTGGTGAGGCAGGCGACGTCGCGTCCGCAGGCATCGCGGGTTTTGAGAAATTCGGTCTGCGTGTCCTGGATGTCGCCGCGCTGGCCCATCGCCACCAATGACGTTGCAACGCTGTAGAGCGTTGCCATCCGCGCCTCCGCCTGACCCAGGGTGTAAGTCCTGCAGATCGTGATCTCGGCGGCTGACCTCGCTTTGGTGCAGTCGAGCGGCGCATAGTCGGCGGCAATAGCCGGCCACGCATGGCCCAGGATGCAGAGACCGATTGCGGCCATCAACGGGCGCTTCATCGAGCCCTCCATTAGCCGAAGGTCGGCACGAACAGCTTCTCGATCGGAATGGGCTCCGCGATCAGGCCCTGCTCGACCATGTAACTGACCAGGGCTTCCAGCGTCGGCCTGTTCGGCTCGACGCCATAGGGCCAGCAATCGCCGCCGAACAAGTCGTCGATTTCCTCGATGTCGTCGGGCAGCCACGGCAGCATGTAGCGGAGCGTGCCGGGGAAACGCATTTTCTCGCGCGCCCAGTCCTTGGCGGCGCCGAAGGCGTTGTACAGGCTGGTGGCGACGAAGGGATGCTGCTCGTAGATGTCGTTGCGGATCACGACCAGGTGCATGATCGGGAAAATCTTGGTGCGGCGGTAGTAGTCCTTCTCGCGCGCCCGGTAGTCTGGAAACAGCCGCACCACGTCGGGATGGCGCTTGAGCGCCCGTGGCATATTCGAGCCGATGATGGCGTGAATTTCCCCGGCGGCGAGGAGGTCGCTCAAGGACTTGCCGCTCTGGTTCGGCGTGATCTTGATCGGCTTAAGGAGCGGCATCACCGAGGGATTGCCGTAGGCGCCGGGCTCGTTGACCGCGCCTTGGACCCACTCGATGGTCGAAAGGTCGACGCCGAGATCGTGCTGCATCAGGCCGCGGACGAAGATCGCCGCCGTCTGGGTGTAGAGAGGAACGCCGATGCGCTTGCCGGCGAGGTCCTTCGCCGAGGTGATGAACTTTCGGTTAACGACGATGAAGCCGTGGCGGAAAACCCGCGAGGCGAACACCGGCAGCGCCACGAAAGGCAACTTCTTTGCCGCGTAGCGGCTGACGAATTCCGAGCTCGACATTTCGCAGGCGTCGAATTCCAGCCGGTTCGACATGCGGTCGAAAATCTCCCGCGGATTGTCGATTGCGATGAAGTTAAGGTCGATGCCGTCAGGTTTGATGTCGCCGGTTTGCAGCGCCAGCATGCGGTCGTAGAGACCGCAGGCGAAAGTGATCGGCAGGGAAGGCATCGCGCACCTCTCGATGAAGCTTGGGGACAAGACGCGCGCACTATCGCACACCGCGCGAGGAGTGAAAGCGGCGAGCGCGGCTCGTGCGCGAGCGACGCTGCCGGAAAAAATTCGCGGCGCGTGACGAATTTTCTTGCAATGCGTTTGCGATACGCTTATGTGCCGCTCGCCCAAATTCGCACGTGCCTGTGGCCGTGTGTCGATCGGTAGGCATCCGGACAAGAGGCCGGACAGTCGCCTGAGGTTCGCAAAGTTAGAGCCTCACTACGTGATCGGCAGCCGGAGGCGAAACCGGCGCACCCCGCGCTCAACGGGGGACGCGGCTTAAAGCAACGACGGAGCGGGCTTTTTTGGTTGGCCGTCCAAAGGTCAGCACCGAAGAGGCTTGTCCATCTTGTCTTGCCGGCCGCGCGGAACGGGTTCTCCCGCTCCAATCCAAGGCAGCATCTCGGCGACAGCGCCACGCGTCTGCACCGTGTCCCCAACGCACGGTCCAACGCCGAAGCGCCGCAGCCGCTGACGCCGGTCGTGCGTGCGTTCAACGCGGGCCAACCGGCTTTAAGCCGCTTGGCCCCTTGAACTGGAAAGGAGCGCGCCGATGACCGAGCGCATCCATGACTTCCTGCGCTGCCGCCGCGAACAGGGGCTGGACGATGGTCCGTGTCTCGTTGTCGATCTCGACGTCGTGCGTGACAACTACGGCGCCTTTGCCAAGGCGTTGCCGGACAGCCGGGTGTTCTATGCCGTCAAGGCAAACCCGGCGCCCGAGCTGTTGTCGCTCCTGGTCTCGCTCGGCTCCTGCTTCGACACCGCCTCGGTCGCCGAGATCGAGATGGTGCTCGCCGCCGGCGCTACCGCCGAGCGCATCTCCTTCGGCAATACGATCAAGAAGGAGCGTGATGTCGCGCGCGCGTTCGTGCTCGGCGTTCGCCTGTTCGCGGTCGACTGCAAGGCCGAAGTGGAAAAGATCGCTCGCGCCGCTCCCGGCGCCAAGGTCTTTTGCCGCTTCCTGTTTGGCTGCGCCGGAGCGGAATGGCCGCTGTCGCGCAAGTTCGGCTGCGATCCGGAGATGGCGGTCGAGGTCCTCGACCATGCGCACAAGCTGGGGCTTGAGGCGGCCGGCGTGTCGTTTCACGTCGGCTCGCAGCAGCGCCGCACGGCGGCCTGGGACGAAGCCTTGAAGTCGGCCTCGGCGATCTTTCGCGCTTGCGCCGACCGCGGCATCAACCTGTCGATGGTTAATCTCGGCGGCGGCTTTCCGACCAAGTACCTGCGCGACGTGCCGGCTGTCGAGGCCTATGGCCGTTCGATCTTCCGCGCCTTGCGCAAGCATTTCGGCAACGCCATCCCGGAGACCATTATCGAACCGGGCCGCGGCATGGTCGGCAATGCCGGCCTGATCGAGGCCGAGGTTGTGCTGGTTTCGA
>JBAQAB010000308.1:0-2200 GCA_049285535.1 Xanthobacteraceae bacterium | reverse complement strand
CTCACCGGTTCGTTCATGGACTATGCGATGCCGCGCGCCACCGATCTCGTTGCATTCCACGTCGACTCAAATCCGGTGCCGACCAAGGCCAATCCACTCGGCGTCAAAGGCGCTGGCGAGGCCGGCTGCGTCGGCGCCATGCCGGCGGTGGCGAACGCCTTGGTCGACGCGCTCTCGCCGCTCGGCATCAAGCACGTCGCCATGCCGGCAACGCCGGAAGTGTTGTGGCGGGCGATCCATGAGGCGCGCGGCGGTTAGCGCATTGTCTTGAAGCTTACACGCAGGACTGGTATAGTTGGCCTATTCTCGTCAGCCGCTAGCTGCGTTCGACAGGGAGACACCGCGATGGAATACACCGTGGACAAGAAGACCGTTGAGTCGCTTGGGGCCAAGCTCGATCAATTGCAGAAGAGCCTGGACGACAACGAGAAGGTGCTGCTCGCGTCCGTGATCAAGGGCTCGGCGGGCACCGGCCTTGGCATGCTGCCGTCCGAGCAGATCAAGGCTATTTCCGGAAAATTCCAATTGGGCGCGGATCTTGTCACCATGTGACTTGGTCGCGTCGCGACTGCGCGAAACACTTCGTATAGCGGATCAAACAACCGCCACGGCCTGGATCTCGATCATCATCTCCGGCCGGGCGAAGCCGGCGACGGTGATGGCGGCGCTGGCCGGAAAATCCCTGGCGAAAATCTCCGTACGCAGCTCGGTCATGCGCGTGGTGTGGCGCGCGTCGATGAGGAAGACCGTCATGGTGACGAGATCGGCGAGCTTTGCGCCGGCCTCGGCCAGCGTCTTTTCGATATTGCGGAACGTCTGCCGGCATTGCGCGTCGAAATCGCCGGCGAGCGATTTGCCGGCATCGTCCACCGCGCCGGTATGGCCGGCAAGCCAGATGGTCTTGCCGCCCTCGGTGATGACGGCCGGCGAATAAGCGCGCGTCTGCGCGCGTGGCCCGCTCACGAATGATTTTTGCATGGCTTCCTCCCTTTGCTTTGCACCATTATAAAGCATGGCAATGACCGAGGCGGGACCAAATTCGGGCGCCAGCCTGCCGCTTGCCGGCATTCGCGTGCTCGAATTCTGCCATACCATCATGGGCCCGACGGCGGGCCTCATCCTCGCCGATCTCGGCGCCGACGTGATCAAGATCGAGCCCGTGGCCGGCGATCACACCCGCCGGCTCTACGGCTTTGCCGCCGGATTCTTTCCGACCTTCAACCGCAACAAGCGCAGCCTCGCGATCGACTTGAAGTCCGATGCCGGACGCGCGCTGCTCTATCGCCTGGCGCAAACCGCCGACGTCGTCCTGGAAAACTACGCTCCCGGCACCATGGAGCGACTCGGCTGCAGCTACGCCGACCTGGCAGCCAAAAATCCACGCCTCATCTACTGCGCGCTCAAGGGGTTCCTCAGCGGACCCTACGAGCATCGCCCGGCGCTCGACGAGGTGGTGCAGTTCATGGCGGGCTTGGCTTACATGACGGGACCGCCGGGCCAGCCGCTGCGCGCCGGCGCCTCGGTGGTCGACATCATGGGCGGCATGTTCGCGGTGATAGGCATCCAGGCGGCGTTGCGCGAGCGCGAGCACACCGGCCGCGGCCAGGCGATCAAATCCGCTTTGTTCGAATCCACCGCGTTTCTGATGATGTCGCACATGGCCGGCGAGGTGGTGACCGGCAAGCCGATGCCGCCGATGCCTTCGCGCGACGGCGCCTGGGCGATTTACGAGCCCTTCACAACCGCCGATGGCGAGCAGATTTTTGTCGGCATCACCAGCGACGGCCAGTGGCGCCGCTTCTGCGAGCATTTCGCGCGGCCAGACCTCTTGGCCGATCCAGCCTACAAGACCAACGAGGACCGCGTGCGCGCGCGGCCGGTGCTGCGGCCGCTGGTCGCCGAAATCGTCGCCAAGCATAGGCTCGCCGCGCTTGCCGAACTGTTCGACCGCATCGATATTCCGTTTGCGCCGGTCGCCAAACCCTGCGACCTGTTCGACGATCCGCAGCTCAATGCTGGCGGGCGCATGCTCGACGTCGCATTCCAGAACGGCAAGCGCGCAAAACTGCCGCGGCTGCCGATCGAGATGGGCGAGCACGATTTCGCGTTGCGCCGGCAGGCGCCGCGCATCGGAGAGCACACCGGCGAGATTCTCGCAGAGCTTGGGCTCGCGGCGGACGACATCGGCGGACTTATCAAC
>JBAQAB010000307.1:0-10248 GCA_049285535.1 Xanthobacteraceae bacterium | reverse complement strand
CGGCAGGCGATCGCAGCCGCCGCGCCGTTTCAAATCCTCATCAACAATGCCGGCATGAATCGGCCCGCGCTGCTGCCTGACGTCAAGGTCGAGGATTTCGACGCCATCTTTTCGCTTAACGTCCGCGCCGCGTTCTTCGTGGCGCAGGCGGTGGCGTTGCGGCTGATCGAGGCCAAGCTGCCGGGTTCGATCGTCAACATTTCCTCGCAGATGGGCCATGTCGGCGCCGCGCGCCGCACCGTCTATTGCGCGTCGAAACACGCGATGGAGGGCTTCACCAAGGCGATGGCGATCGAGCTGGCGCCGCACAATATCCGCGTCAACTCGCTCGGTCCGACTTTCCTGGAGACGCCGATGACAAAACCGTTCTTCGAGAACAAGGCTTTCCGCGACGAAGTTTTGGCGAAGATAAAACTCGGCCGGCTCGGCCAGCTCGAAGAGCTCACCGGCGCCATCATCTTCCTCGCCTCCGACGCCTCGTCGCTGATGACCGGCTCGGCGCTCGTTCTCGACGGCGGCTGGACCGCGGAGTGAGCCGTCATGGATGACGCCGCGCTGCGCCGTCAGATTGTCGGCACCTGGACGCTGGTCTCGGTCCAGTACGAGGATCAAGCGACTAAGGAGCGCACGCCGGTCTACGGCGAACATCCCAAGGGCATCCAGATCGCGACGCCGGAAGGCCGCTGGCTGGCGCTGATGACCGCCGACGGCCGCGGCGTTCCGCAAACCGACGCGGATCGCGCGCAGGCGCTCAAAACCATGATCGCCTATACCGGCCGCTATCGCGTCGAAAACGGCCAGGTCGTCACCAAGGTCGAAGCGGCGTGGAACGAGGCCTGGGTCGGCGGCGAGCAGGTGCGCAATATCCGCTTCGACGGCGACCGGCTTACCATCGAGAGCCCGCCGATGCCGCATCCGAATATCAATGACAAGGCGGTGCGAGTCATCGTCGTGTGGCAACGCGAGTCGCCATAACTTAGCATCACTTGGGCCCGCGATACTTGACAGGAACTATCCAAGCGGCGACGCATTGGTTAGCGGTCCTCATTTTGCAGAGGTGGCCATGTACCTTTCCAACCAGAGTCTTCTTGTCATCATCGTCGTCGGCATCGTCGCCGGATGGCTGGCCGGCCGCGTGATGGCCGGCGGTGGGTTCGGCCTGATCGGCGACTTGATCGTCGGATTGGTCGGCGCGTTCATCGGCGATTGGCTGTTGCCGCGCCTCGGCATTCACCTCGGCACCGGACTTCTATCTTTGATCTTAAACGCCTTTATCGGCGCGGTTGTTCTGTTGCTGATCCTGCGGCTGGTCGGCGGCGGATGGGGCTATAGACGGCGCTGGTGAGCTTCACGCGTCGATCGGGTACGCCATTTTCCGTTGTCACGGCCCGATGAGCGGAGAGTCCTGCCGCAGCGGCTCGGTCATCACGTTCGAACCGCCAGCATCCGCTCGACGGCGCGCCGCGCCCGCGCCGCAATTGCGGGATCGACATCGACGATGTGCGTGTTCGTCTCCAGCGCACGTCGGATGTTGGCCAGCGTGATACGCTTCATGTGGGGGCAGATATTGCACGGCCGGATGAACTCGACGTCCGGATTTTGCACGGCGACGTTGTCGCTCATCGAGCACTCGGTCAGCAGCACGACGCGCGACGGTTTGCGCGCGCTGACGTAGTCGGACATCGCGGCGGTCGAGCCGGCGAAGTCGGCTTGCGCGACCACCTCTGGCGGGCATTCGGGATGGGCGAGCACGATCACGCCGGGATGGTTGTCGCGGATGTCGCGGATATCGGCGGCCGTGAACCGCTCATGCACCTCGCAATGGCCTTTCCAGGCGACGATCTCGACGTCTGTCGTGGCGGCGGTGTTGCGGGCGAGATATTCGTCAGGAAGCATGATGACGCGGCTGACGCCGAGCGATTCCACCACCGCCGTAGCGTTGCCCGAGGTGCAGCAAATGTCCGATTCGGCTTTCACCGCGGCCGAGGTGTTGACGTAGGTGACAATCGGCACGCCCGGATAGCTTTGCCGCAGCAGACGAACATCGTCCGGCTTGATCGAATTGGCGAGCGAGCAGCCGGCGCCGAGATCCGGCAACAGCACGGTCTTGTCGGGATTGAGGAGCTTCGCGGTTTCCGCCATGAAATGTACGCCGGCGAGCACGATCACGTCGGCCTCGGTTTTCATCGCCATCCGCGCCAGCGCCAAGCTGTCCCCGACCAGGTCGGCGACGCAATGGAAGATTTCCGGCGTCTGGTAATTATGCGCGAGAACGACCGCATTGCGGCGCCGCTTCAACGCGGTGATCGCCTCGATGTCGCCGGCGAAAGCGGGCCATTCGATCGGCGGGATGACGCGGCGCACGCGATCGTAAAGCGCGTCGGTGCGCGCAACGGAACTGGACTGTAGGTTCATGGCATTATACTCATTATGAGTATATATAATATGCACTCTTTGAGCATAAGTCTAGTCCGGCATGGTCACGCTTTGGCGAGCGGCAGTTTGGTGCCGATGACGGCGCGTTCGTCGACGACCTCGCGACGAAAGCGGAACAATTTGGCCGGCCGGCCGCCGGTGGCGGCAGCTATCGCGCCGGTCTCCTCGACCAGTTCCTGCTGTTCGATCAGTCGGCGAAAGTTCTGTTTGTGCACCAGCCTACCGGCGAGCGCCTCGACGCTGCGCTGCAGCTGCAGCAAGGTGAAGCGCGGCGGCATCAGCTCGAAGACCACCGGACGGTATTTGATCTTGGCGCGCAACCGCGCGATTCCGGTCGCCAGGATGCGGCGGTGATCGAACAGCATAGGGTGGCCGGGAATCGGCGAGGCGAGGCCGGCCTTTTGGCCGTGCGGCGCTTCGGTTACCAGCGCGGCTTCGTAGAGCAATTCGTAGCGTTGCAGGATCAGGTCTTCGTTCCACGGCCGGCCGTCGAGACCGAAGCTTACGGAGACGCGCCGCCAGCGCTCGCGCTGCTGCGCCGGGCCCGTCGCGGCTTTAGTCCAGGTGCGAAGCCGCGGCATGATGACGTCTTTGAGATAATGCGGCAGCCCGGCGCGATGGTCTTCCCAGGGGAAATAGCCGTACCAGTCGCGCCAACCGGCCTCGCCTTGGCCGTCCGCGTTCTCGCGGGTCAGCGCCAGATAGCTGATGGAGATTACGCGGGCACCCTGCGGCGCCCGGTCGCGATCGGCAAAGGTGTAGAGCTGTTCGACATAGCCGAGCGGCCGGCCGGTTTGCTGCTCCACCCAGGAGCGCAGGCCCGCTTGCAGCGAGCGATCGTCGTGGGCGAACGGTCCCGACGGCAGGGCGAGGCCGTCTTGCACTGTCATGACTCGCGGCCTGTCGCCAGTGACTGCGACCAGAACCGCGATGAGATCGACCGCGACGGCGTGAGCCGCTGCGTCGTCGGATGGCTTGCCTGGTGCCGGCGGCATCATTCACCCTAGCACGGTCCGCCTTGGAATGGCTCGCCTCAGGCCGAGATCGGATAAATCGCCTTCTCTCCCGAGAGCACGCGCGCCACGTCGGTTGCGCATTTGGTCTGCAATTCTTCCAGCGCCTCGACCGAATAGAACGCCGTGTGCGGCGTGAGGATCACGTTGTCGCGGCCGATGAGCGGCGAATCCTTCGGCAGCGGCTCGTTGGTGACGACATCGAGCCCGGCGCCGCCGAGATGGCCGGAATCGAGCGCGGCGACAAGCGCGGCCTCGTCGACCAAGGGGCCACGCGCGGTGTTGATGAGGTAGGCGCCCTTTTTCATCTTGGCGAAGGCCTTTGCGTTCATCAGCCCGCGCGTTGCCGGCTGCAGAGGCGCATGCATCGAGATGAAATCGGAGCGCGCCAATAAATCGTCGAAGCTCACGCTTTCGACGCCGGTTGAGGCGAGGGCGTCCTGGCTCACGTAAGGATCGTAGGTGATTACCTTAAGCCCGAATGCCTTGGCCTTGGGCGCCAGCGCGCGCGGAATGTTGCCGAAGCCGACCAGCCCGAGCACTTGGCCTTCGAGGCGGCGCAGCGGCACGATCGGCGGTACCTCCCAACGTCCGGACTGCACCAGCCTGTTGGCGAACGTCACCTTGCGGGCCAGCGCCAACAGCAGCGCCATGGCGTGGTCGGAGACTTCGCGCAGGCAATAATCCGGCACGTAATTGACGGCGATGCCGAACTCCTTGGCCGCCGGCAGGTCGATATTGTCGACGCCGAGGCCGAAGCGGCCGATCGCCTTGCATCTCTTCAGTTCGCCCAAAAGCTGGCGCGGCAGCTTGGCGTAGGTCACCAGGATGGCGTCGGCGTCGCGTGCTACCGCAAGGATGTCCTCGGCCAACGGACTTTTCGCCATACGGTATTCGGGATCGAGCCGCGCCAGCGCGGCCTTGGCGGGATCGAGCGACGGGAACGGGCTGTCGGTGACGGCGATCACGGTACGGGGCATAGGACGACTCCAAATTCTCTCGACGCATTATGCCCGGCGGCAGCGACTATAACGCAAACACCTGCGGATTGACGCAATTCGGCAATTTATGGCCGCCGAGCAACGCCAGGATATTGTCGACCACGATATTCGCCATCGCCTCGCGCACTTCTGGCGTGGCGCTGCCGAGATGCGGCGTGAGCACCACGTTCGCCATTTTGGCGAGCGCCTTATCGATCTTGGGCTCATGCTCGAACACATCGAGGCCGGCGCCAGCGATCTGCCCCTTCTGCAGCGCGCGAACGAGCGCGGCCTCGTCGATGATCGGGCCGCGCGCGGTGTTGACGAGAAACGCGGTCTTCTTCATCAGGCGCAACTCGCGGGCGCCGATCTGATGCCGGGTCTCCTTGTTGAGCGGCGAATGCAGCGAGACGAAATCGGATTCGCGCAACAGCTCATCGAACGGCACGTAAGTGAGCCCGGCCTCGCGCTCCTCGTGCTCCGGCTTGCGCCGCGGCGTCCAGTACAGCACTCGCATGGAGAAACCGCGGGCGCGCTTGGCCACCGCCTTGCCGATCAGGCCGCCGCCGCCGACGAGGCCGAGCGTCTTGCCCCAGACGAAGGAGCCCATCAGGTGCGCCGACTGGCCACCGGGGAATTTTCCGGCGCGCACCATGCGGTCGCCCTCGATCATGCGCCGCGCCACCGCGAGCATGAGGCCGAACGTGAGGTCGGCGGTGGCTTCGGTGGTGATCGGCGCGGTGACGGTGACCGGAATACGCCGCGCCGTGGCTGTTTCGACGTCGATATTGGACGGCGTAATCGATTGCGCCGCGATCAGCCGCAAATTCGGATTGGCCATGATCACGTCGCGGTCGATCTTGTCGTGCAGCAGGCAGAACAGGATGTCCGCCTTACGCACCGCGCCGATCAGCGTGCGCTTGGGGATGATGCGGCTCGAATCGGCGAACAGCGTCACCCGCGCCACTGAGCGCAGGCGCTTTAGCGCCTGCTCGGACACCGGCTGCGTCACAAAAACGCGCGGACGGACGGAATTTTTGGCCATCAGGCGAGCCACCGCACCACGCCAGCGACGCCATCGACCGCGACTTGTGCGCCGTCGGGAATGCGCCGCGTCGCATCGAGCACGCCGAGTACCATCGGAATGCCGCGCTCGCGGGCGAGCGAAGCCAGATGCGAGGTCGAGCCGCCAAGCTCGGCAACAACGCCGCCGACCCGCGGCAAAATGTGACTCAAGGCCGGACCGGCGACGCGGGTGACCAGAATATCGCCCGGCCCGACGCGGCTTAATTCGCATTCGCAATTGACCACCACGGCGCGGCCGGAGCCCCAGCCGATGCCGGCGGGATGGCCGTTGAGCCCCGGATGCTTGAGCCAGATTTCGTCGGGCACCTGCGCCGGCGCGACATGGAGCGGCCGCGCCTGCAACAGCTTAAAGCCGGCATCGTCGAACGCCCATTCGATTTCGACGGCCATGCCAAGCACGTCTTCGCATTTGCGCATCAGGCGGCCGAGCGTGGTCGCCTGGCCGGCTTCCAGGCAAGGCGCGCGCACCAGCGCTTCCGGCACTTTCTGCGCGGCAGTTCCGGCGCCGTGCAGGCAGGCCTCGCGGTGATGCTTGTGGCCGGCGTCGTTCGAGCGCACGAAACCGTGGCGCGTGAGCACCACGCGGTCCGGCACCACTTCGCCTTGCGCGATCGCCGAGCCCAATCCCCAGGTGGCGGAAATGAGCATCTGGCCGTCGGCGGTCTCGCTCAAGCCGCCGCCCGAGGCGCGCGCGTCGACCAGCGGCTGGACCAGCACCGCCATCGCGGTGCCGCCGGGATTTTGTTCGTGCTGCGCCATCGAGCGCCGCGCCGTGGTGGTCCACAATGCCGCCCAGCAGGCGCGCAAGCTCACGAGAAATTCGGCGTCGTAGCGCACGCCGAGAAAGCTCTCGAACTGGCCGGCGAAATTCGATTCCGGGCGATCCTCGATCAGCGACGACGAGCGCACTGCGGCCGGCTTGTCGGTTTCCCACCATGCCGCGAGAACGTCGGAGAGCACGTCGGGCGCGAGATCGCTTTGATAGAGCTTGAGCCGAATCTCGACCGCAAGCCGGCGTTGCGTCGGCTGATCCGCGCCGGGATAGGCGCCGATCATCTCACCGAGTCCGAGATGTTGCACCTGGCGATGGTACGCATCGGCGGCGATGCAGAAGCCGCCGGGTGTGGGCAGGCCCGCGCGCGCCAGCGCCGCCAGATTCGCCGCCTTCGGCCCGACGCGCTCGGGATTTGTCGCGGCGGGGTCACTCAGCGGAAGGATGAAACGCGCCATACAAGTCTCGTTCGGTCTGTTCTCTGCGCACACCCTCTCCCCGCGTGCGGGGAGAGGGTGTGGTGAGGGGGCTTCTCCGCTTGGGCGCGGAATTGCGGCGCTCAGAATCGCGGGGAGGCCCCCTCACCCTCGCTTCGCATAGCCGATCCTTCGATCGGCGTTCTTAACCTAACAACGGCGCACGGAGGACGCCTATGCTCTCCCCGCGCGGCGGGGAGAGGTGAAATAACTATCTGACGTGATCGCCGTAGCCGGGCAGCGGATCGACGACGGTGATCTGCTTGACCGGGAAATTCGATACGATCTCGATTCCATCCTTCTTCACGATCAGCATTTCCTCGATGCGCACGCCGTAACGGAATTTCTTGCCGTGCTGCGTTTCGAGCGCGAAGGTCATGCCCTCCTGAATGTCGATCGGATGATCGAGCGACCAGATGCGCGAGATCACCGGCGGATCGTATTGCGCGAGGCCGAGCCCGTGGCCCCACAGATTGGCGGCGGCCTGATCCTCGTCCTCGTAGCCCCAGGTTTCCATCGCCGACGGCCATTTCATCGCGATGTCGCGCGTGGTGGCCCCGACCTTCACTGCGCCGATCGAGTCGTAGAGCCATTTCAGCGCCGTGTCATAGGTGTCTTTTTGCTCCTGGCTGGGCTCCTTGCCAACGCAATAGGTGCGGTAATAGCAGGACTTGTAGCCGTTCCAGGTCAGCGCCGCCAAATCCATGAACACGATGTCGCCGGGCTGGATGATGCGGTCGGAGAAATTGCGCCAGTTCGGCCAGGTATTCGGGCCGGACGAGACGATCACGTCCTCGACGTCTTCCATGCCGGGAATATTGTAGAGATATTGCATCAAATGGGCGGTCACCTGGTTCTCGGTGACGCCGGGGCGCAAGAATTTCATGCATTCCCAATGCGTCGCGTCGCCAATGGCGCCGACGATGCGGAAGCATTCCTGCTCGTCCTCACTCTTGACGGCGCGCGCGTCCATCATGGCGCTCATGCCGTCGGTCCAGTTGATATTGTTCTCCTTGAAGACGTTGATCATGTTGATGTCGACGAAGTCGACGCCGAGCTTTTGCCCGGCGACACCGTTCTCCTTCATCGCCTGCAGCGCCGCCTTGACGAATTTGTTGACCTGCTGCGTCGAGGCCGGCCCGGCAGCGCCTTTGATCCAGGCGAAGGAATGGCGCACGTTCTCCTTCGGGATCCACGGCGAATGACGCTCGATCTGGAAACCGAGATCGCCCTGCTCGAACAGGATCGGCGCGCCGTCGCCGCACAGCATGGCGTAGCGCAGCCCCGGCTTGAGCCGGTTCCAGCCCGGCGTCAGCGTGCCGGTGAGATAACGGACGTTCTCGTCGTACATGCACAGCATCGCGCCGAGGCCGTGTTTCTTCATCATCGCGCGAGCCCGCTCGGTGCGGTATTTGCGTAAGCGGTCCCAATTGACCCGCTGCTGCCAATCAAGGCCGGCGATGCCGAAATTCGCTCCCATGAGATTCCTCCTCGGCCGGCTGATGGCAGTCGCGCCGGCGACGACCGCGCGCCATGTTATGCGGAGCGGCCATGCCAAAGAAATGATATAATTTGTCACTCCCCATTAAGTTTTCTAATATTGCTCCGGCATGCATGACATCCCCTTGCGCCAAGTCCGCGCCGTGATCGCCGTCTGCGAGGAGGGTTCGTTCACACGTGCGGCGGAGCGGGAAAATGCCACTCAATCCGGTATTTCCCAGCATGTTGCAGCGGTTGAGCGGAAGCTCGGCGTGCGGCTGTTCGAACGCGCGGCAGGGGGCGCTGTGCCGACGCCGGCGGGGCTGCGCTATTATAAGAGCTGCGTCGGTGCGGTGAGCGCGCTCGAAAAAGCCGTTGAGCAAGCGCGCGCGGTGGCCGGCGAGGTCACCGGCGAGCTGCGCATTGGCCTGATGCCGACCTTCACCCGCGCGGTGCTGGCGCCGGTGCTCGACGATTTCGTGCCGCGCTGCCCGGAAGTGCGCTTACACATTGTCGAAGGCTATAGCGGGGTCCTGACCAAGATGGTGCTCGACAACGAGCTCGACTTCGCTGTCGTGCCCGCCTTCGAGGGCACGATTGGATTGAAATCGCGCATGCTGGTACGGGACCGGGAAATGCTGCTGTCAGGTCCACGCGCCGGTTTTAAGCCGCTGGCGCCGCTGCGTCTCGCCGATTGCAAGCCGATCAAGATCGTGTTGCCGGGGCCGGACAATATCCGCCGCCGCAACCTCGAGACTTATTTCCAAAGCCAGGGCGTGGCCGTGGACAGCAAACTGGAAATGGATGCCATGATCGCGACTCTGGAATTCGTCGCGCGCTCCGACTGGGTGACGATCCTGCCGAGCGTGATCTCGGTGAATGACATTGGCCGTGGCGAATTGACCGTCAACCCCTTGATGGCGCCCGAGCTGCACGCCGAATTCGTCGTCATCGAGCCGACGCGGCGGGTCCTGTCGACGCAGGCCCACCTTTTCCTGCAGCGCTTTGAAGAGGAGGTGGCGCACATCCACGGGGTGTGGGAGTCGGCGTTGGGAAGGAGAAAATCGTCCGCCGCGCACGCGGCTGGATGAACCCGCTCGCGCGGCTTCCAGTCGCGCAAGTTCCGTCTCGAAATCGAAGAATGGACGGTGCGGCGCTGCTCTTTCTTCGACCGGATGAACCGGAATTTCGGCTGATGGCGAAAGCGCAAGCGAACGCCGTGGCCGGCGCCTCAGTACTTCCCTTTCACCACCCTTTGCCGCTGCTCGCCCAGGCCGTCGATGCCGAGCGTGACCACGTCCCCGGCTTTGAGGAATTTCGGTTCGGGCTTCATGCCGAGTCCGACGCCCGGCGGCGTGCCGGTGATGATGACGTCGCCCGGCTCCATGACGAAATATTGCGAGCAGGCCCAGACAATGTGCCGGCAATCGAAGATCATGGTCTTGGTATTGCCGCGCTGGCGCTTCTCGCCGTTGACGTCGAGCCACATTTCGAGATTTTGCGGGTCCTTGAGTTCGTCCTTGGTGACGAGCCACGGGCCGAGCGGGCCGAAGGTCTCGCAGCCCTTGCCCTTGGTCCATTGCCCGGCGCGCTCGATTTGAAAAACGCGCTCCGAGACGTCGTTGGCGAGGCAATAGCCGGCGACCACGTCGAGTGCATTGTTTTTCGACAAATAACGCGCGCGCTGACCGATGACGATGCCGAGCTCGACTTCCCAGTCGAGCTTGGTCGAATCTTTCGGCACCATGGTGTCGTCGTTCGGGCCGCAAATGCACGACGGCGCCTTGTTGAAGATGATCGGCTCCTTCGGGATCTGCATGCCGGCCTCGGCGGCGTGGTCGGAATAATTGAGCCCGATGGCGATGAAATTGCCGACGCCGCCGACGCAGGAGCCGATGCGCGGCTTGCCCTTCACCAGCGGCAGCTTTTCCGGCTTGAGCTTGCGCAGCTTGTTCAAGCCCGCGGGCGACAACGCTGCACCCGAGATGTCGGGGACCACCTTCGAC
>JBAQAB010000306.1:0-24509 GCA_049285535.1 Xanthobacteraceae bacterium | reverse complement strand
TTATTTAGGTGGTGGTTTCGACGCGATAATTCAATGCCTTGAGGCTAATCCTCGGGCGTCGCCGCCTAATCAATCGCGGGAATGTGAAGGTCGGCCATGAGCACGACGACGAGCAGCAAAAAACGATCCAGCGGGAGCCTTGCGGTGCGGGCCGGCCGGCCGTCGCGCGAGTTCGCCGGCGAGGTGGACCAGCGCATTCTCGATGCAGCCCGCCGCGTTTTCCTCGAACGCGGCCTCGCCGGCGCCAGCATCGACGAAATCGCAGCCACCGCGCGCGCCGGCAAGCCGACCATCTATGCCCGTTATCCTGACAAGGAGGCGCTCTTTGCCGCCGTCGTGATGAGAAACGTCGCGACCACCATCGAGCGACTTGAAAGCGCTGTTCCTGCCGGAACGACAATCGAAGAACGTCTTGCCAGCGCCGCCACGACGCTCCTGCACTCGGCCCTAATCAGCGACACGATTGACATGTGCCGGGTGGGAATTTCCGAAGCGCGCCGGTTTCCCGAACTGGCGACCAGTGTGCACCGCAGGGCGCGCCAGCGCGGCGAGGACACCATACGCCGGATATTGGGCGAAGTGGCGCAATCCGACGAGGGCGACGCGTTGCCGGCATTCAGGCCGGAACAGCTCGCGGCAACGACACATTTCTTTGTCGATCTGGTCGTGATGCCCCTGTTTCTCCGAGCACTGTTCGGAGAGAAACGCAAATCGCTGCAGGCCGAGATCGGACCCCATGTGGCACGCAGCGTCGGCTTCTTTCTGGCCGCATGCCGGAACGGTGGTGTCAACTGAATCTCGTTTCATGGGTGACGGTTGTTGCAATGCCATCAAGATGCGATTGGCCCATCGCGTCATTTCGTGACGACGCAGAATTCGGCCGCTTTTGGAACGAAGCAGACATTGCGAGGCTGGCTTACCCAGCCGGATTTATGAATCCGCGGCCAGCGCTTGGCGAGTCGCCATCCCGCTTGTCTTAGCGTGGCCGTTATGAGACGGCTAGGGCCAACGACAGGCGTGTATCGGGGTGGAAATCATGGCGGTTCGCTGCGCAATTCTCGACGACTACCAGAACGTCGTCCTCAAGGTCACCGATTGGTCCAAGGTCAAGGGTGATGTCGAATTCCAGGTCTTCAACGAGCATCTCGGCGGCCCGGATAACGTCATCAAGGCGCTGCAAGGCTTCCAGATTATCATCGCCATGCGCGAGCGGACCGGCTTTCCGAAAGCCGTGATCGACGCGCTCCCGGACCTGAAGCTCCTGATCACCACCGGCATGCGCAACGCCTCGATCGACACCGAGGCGGCGAAAGCGCGCGGCATCACGGTCTGCGGCACTGGTTCGTTCGGCAGCCCGACCTCCGGCATCGCCATCGGGCTGATGCTCGAACTGACCCGCCATATCGGCTACGAGAACGCACGGCTGCACGCTGGCGACAAGTGGCAGATCACCATCGGCCCGGACCTCGAAGGCATGACCCTTGGCGTGCTCGGCCTCGGCAAGCTCGGCACCCGCACTGCGCAGATCGCCAAGGCCTTCGGCATGAAGGTCATTGCCTGGAGCCAAAACCTGACGCCGGAGAAATGTGAGGCCGCCGCCGTCGGCTATGTCAGCAAGGACGACCTGTTCCGGCAGTCCGACTTCATCACCATCCATATCGTGCTGTCGGCCCGCTCGCGTGGCCTGGTCGGCAAGAGCGAGATTGGCCTGATGAAGCGTAGCGCCTTCCTCATCAACACCTCGCGCGGCCCGATCATCGACGAGGCGGCGCTGGTTGCGGCGCTGCGTGACAAGACGATCGGCGGCGCCGGCCTTGACGTGTTCGACGTCGAGCCGCTGCCGCTCGACCATCCGTTCCGCAAGATGGCCAATGTCGTCATCACGCCGCATCTCGGCTACGTCTCCGAGCAGAACTACCGCGCCTATTTCGCCGGCGTGGTCGAGGACATCCGCGGTTTTCTCGACGGCAAGCCGGTGCGGGTGATGGCGTAATCTGCTATGGTGCTGCCATGACCACAACGTCGCAGAACGACTTCCTCACGCTGACCGGCCCCGGCACGCCGATGGGCGATTTCGTGCGGCGCTATTGGATTCCGGCGCTGCTGTCGTCGGAAATTCCGGAACCGGATTGCCCGCCGGTGCGGGTGAAGCTTCTCGGCGAGCGGCTGATCGCGTTTCGCGATACCGCCGGCCGGGTCGGCGTGATGGACGAATTCTGCGCCCATCGCGGCGTGTCGCTGTGGTTCGGCCGCAATGAGGAGCACGGACTGCGCTGCCCTTATCACGGCTGGAAATACGACACCTCGGGCCAATGCATCGAGGTTCCTTCGGAGCCGCTCGAAAGCGGCTTTTGCAACAAGATCAAGCTTGCCGCCTACCCTAGCGCCGAACTGGGCGACGTGATCTGGATCTATATGGGCCCGGCCGCACAAAAGCCGCCGCTGCCGAATTTCGAATGGGCGACGGTGCCTGCGGCGTCGCGTTTCGTCTCAAAGCGCACGCAGGAATGCAATTGGCTGCAGGCGCTCGAAGGCGGCATCGATTCCGTGCACGTCTCGTTTTTGCACCGCCACGATCTGCGCAGCGATCCGCTGCATGTCGGCCAGGGCGCCGAATTCACCCGCGAGACCGACGCCCGCTTCGAGGTGATCGAGACCAAGGGCGGCATGGTCATCGGCGTGCGCCGGCCGGCGACGTCCGGCAAGCTCTATTGGCGCATCACGCAATGGATCATGCCGTTCCACACCATGATCCCGCCCTACGGCGACAACGCGCTCAACGGCCACGCCTTCGTGCCGATCGACGACGAAAACTGCATGTCATGGTGCTTCACGCACCATCCGGCGCGGCCGCTCTCTGCGCACGAACTTGAGGTCATGCGCAACGGCGGCGGCATTCATGTCAATCTCATTCCCGGCTCGTTCCGCCCGGTGGTCAACAAAGACAACGACTACATGATCGACCGCGCGGCGCAGAAGCACCACAAATCCTATTGCGGCGTCAAAGGCATCGCCATGCAGGACGCCGCGATCCAGGAAAGCTGCGGCCCGATCCAGGACCGCACCAAAGAGAACCTGGTGTCGACCGACAACGGCGTGATCATGGCGCGGCAGCGGCTGCGCAAGGCGGCGCTGGCCGTCGCGCAAGGCAAAGCACCCGATGGCCTCGATCCGGCGACGCATGCGGTGCGCTCGGCGGCGATCGTGCTGCCGGAGGCGCAGAGTTTCTATGAAGCCGCCGGCGATGCGCTGAAAGCGAAGAGCGGCGTCGCGCACGCGTCGGTGTAGTTTCGTTTTGTCATCGACCGCGAAAGCTGTCGATCCAATAAACACACTGCCGGCAACGGCAAAATCCGTTTCATGCGAGATGAAATCATGTCCGCGCACCCGGTCGCGGACCAACGCCAAGTCACTTCGCGATGTAGTTTAATGCAGAGCACGCCATAAGCTGCCCCGGCGAGAAAGATCGGCATGACCACCCAACAAGACACACGACCTCCGGCGGTCGGAGTTTATTGGATCAACGAAGAAGACTACCCCGCGGTGCGAAGCGTTTTCGACGACGGCAATAAGATGCCGAACACTTGGCGGGAGTGGCTGAAGATGGCAGAGGAAATGGAACGGGGTCTTATATCCTACGGACACGTCGTCCTGCGTGTCCGCATCGATCCCGCCACATTCGTCGATTGGTGTACCGCCGAAGGCGCGAAATCGAGCAGTGAAGGACGGAAAAAATTAATCGCCGCGGCCGTCTACGAGAGATACGGCGCCCAAAACTGATGCCAACGCTTCGCTTTCGCACCTTGCGAATTGGGTTACGGCACCCAGTCGCTTACCGTGTTCGTCGCCGATGTTGACGCGCACTACAACAGAGCGAAAGCGGCTGGCGCCACGATTGTTGAAGACCTTCACCATACCATCTACGGCGAGCGCCAATACGGTACCCGCGATCTTGACGGGCACCACTGGCTCTTCTCCACCCACGCTCGCGACGTCAGCCCGGCCGAATGGGGAGCAACAATCACGACGCAGCGCCCGCAGTCTTAATCTGAGCGTATTGACCTTGACTCTTTTCCCGTGTGTTTGCCGTCCCTTCGATGGTCGGCGGCGTTCATGCACTTCTCGGCTCTGCCTAGACGTATCGGAATGATATGGCCGGCGTCGTCGCGGACCGGGCGACTTCACTGCTTACAGGTACCTCGCTCGAATAGCGACCAGGGACTGGAGGTCACGACAAGTCGTAAACCGCAAGGTGCCCCGTCAAGAAATTCCGGCGGCAGGCGTCCACCGTCTTCACGAACGAAATAATAGTCGAAGTCGCGCGCATGAGGGTCGTCCCAGCTGAAAAGCAGCTGTCGCGGATCGAACACGAAACCATTCGTCGGCGTGCGCTCGCTGTAGCGCACGACCTCTGGGTAAAATTGAGCAAAATTGAACTCAACGAGTCCACGTTTCTCCACCTCGTACCACGACGGTAAATAGAAGCTTGTAATGGGGGGCTGGCCATAGCGGTTCGGAGTAACGCGCGCGGCGCGACGGCCTGGCTCCGCGGCATCAAGCACTCGCTCAAAGTGCGCCGCCTCAACTGCGGCAGCTCGAATGTCCAGGACGTGCAGTCCCAGACCGGCCCACGTCGCAGCAACTATTATGGCGAGCCCCGCGAGCTGCTGCCTAGCCGGCTGCTGTTCGGATTGCTTTAAGGACAATGCAAACATCGGGAGCACGAAAATGGCGAAGCGCTCATAGACGAAGTCGGTGGACAGCGCCGTAAAAGGTGCGACCATCAGGACGATTAAAAGAACCACTAGCGGCTTACTCGCGGACCAATCAAAGCGTAGACCGAGCAAAAAAGGGGCGGCAAGAAAAGCCAAAGTCAAAGGCAGGAACGCTTCGTTGTACGGGCTCTGGATCGCTCTCAATATACGGTTCACCCGAATGAGAGGGTCGGCGGCCCACTGGAACCCCGACAGATCGGTCACCGGATCGGCGAGACGATCGGCGACCGCGTGGGACAGGCAGGCCAAAGCCAACACCAAATAGGGTATTGTGCCTCGCCCGAGCTCAGCCCGGTTCCTTACCCCGGCCAGCATTGAGACGCCGCCGATAAGGCCGGCAAAGAGAAACACGAGCCCGTGACTGAAGAGCAGCGCGACACCGAGTCCAACAACCATCAGCCCTGACCGAATGTCGCGCGAGATGGCGTGACGCCACGCGTAGCGGATGAATTGTACGCCCAGCGGGCACGCCACTAGAAATGTGTAGAAACCCCAGTCGTAGGCGAAGCCGAAGAAGGCCGGGATGAACAGCCAATCGAGTCGCTCGTCGCTGCCGGTTTCGCGCGCGAGCTGGCGCAGCGACGCGACGAAAGCAAGAAAGGCGCCAGTCAGTACGATCTTCACGGCCGTGGTGGCCGAGAAAACGAACGACAGCGGCAGCGCCAAGCCGTATCCGATCAAATAGGGGGTCAGCGGATTGATACGGAACTCGCTGGCCCACGGTGACTGTCCTGTGAGCAGATCATGCAAGAGCGCCACCTGTGCCACGTGTTGCGGCATGTCGGCCATGGGCGGCCATTGCGCCAGCCAAATCAGCCCCGCTGACGCGGCAACCGTCACTGCATAAAGGGATCGGTTAAGCGACAGTTCGTCCGGGAGAACCGTGAGCCACGAGCGTAGACGCGTTGTCACAATGCCGGCCGGGACCATAAACGCTCTCTAATCTAGAGCGTCTTGTCGACGATAAAACGGGGGCGTTTCTTGGTCTCGGCATAGATGCGCGCGAGATAACCACCCATGATGCCGAGGGCCAACATCTGCAGGCCGCCGAGGAAATACATCGGGATAACAATAGAGGCCCATCCGGGCACGCTGGCATCGGTAAGTAGACGGACGCCGAGCGCCCAGCCGGCCAAGCCGCCAGCGATCAGCGATATGGCGACGCCGGTGAGAAAAATGAATTGCAACGGAATGGTGGAGAAGGCGAGGATGCCTTCGAACGCCAGGGCCAGCATACGCCCGAGCGAGTAATGGGTAGCACCAGCAATGCGTTCCTTGCGCTCATAAGCAACGATCTCGGTCTTGAAGCCGAGCAGCGGCACGATGCCTCGGAGGAACAGATTGACCTCGCCGAATCCTCGCAGCGCTTCAATGGCTCGGCGGCTCATCAGACGGAAATCAGCGTGGTGGGAAATTGTGTCGACGCCAAGCCGCGACTGCAGTCGATAGAAGGCGTCCGCGGTCCAGCGTTTGAAGGCGGTATCGGTGTCACGGCACGACCGCACGCCGTAGACGATCTCGGCGCCGCGAGCATGGGCCGCTAACATGAGAGCAACGGCTTCGAGGTCATCTTGCAGATCGGCATCAAGGCTGACGACAATGTCGCCGCCGGTGGTCAATAAAAGACCTGCAAGCAGCGCGTTCTGATGACCGCGATTACGCGAAAGCTTGATGCCACGCACTCGTTCGTCGGCGGCATGAAACTTCTCGATCAACGCCCACGTGCCGTCGCTCGATCCATCGTCGACAAAAGTAACCACACTATCGGCGCTAGCACGGCCGTCGTGGGCGAGATGGTCGAGCAATCCCAGCATCCGAGCCGAAGTCAGAGGCAGAGCCTCTTCTTCGTTGTAGCAAGGCACCACCAGCGCTAAGCGCGGCAGGGTGCCCGCCTGTGAGCCGCCAGACGGCGAACTGTCCGGGACAAGGGCGGCGGTGGTTTCGTCGAGGTAGAGTACCTCTGGCGGGCAGTCGGACATGGCCGCAATTTCCCGAGAGTGCAATGATCTAAAGAAATAAACCCGAAATAGTTTTCACTTAGCTTAACAGCAACCTCGGATAGTGGAATGCCGCATGAGCCAAGCCTACGACGACACCTTTTTCGACTGGGTCGACCTTACCGCGGTACGCTCGGCAAATAGCCTTGTACCTGTGGTCATGAAGTTGGCCGCCCCGACCAGCGTGGTGGATGTCGGCTGCGGGAGCGGCGCATGGCTTGGCGTATGGTCAAGGCAAGGGGTAACTCGCATCAGGGGGCTTGATGGCGCCCATGTCGACCGGAATCGCCTGGCCATTCCCGCAGATCAATTCGACGCGGTCGATCTGACGTCCGAGTGGTCGCTTACCGGGCATTATGATCTCGCACAATCTCTGGAAGTCGCCGAGCACCTTCCTGCCGCGGCCGGCCGTCACCTCGTGGCCCAGCTCTGCCGACTTGCCGACATTGTGTTGTTTTCAGCCGCTCAACCGGGCCAAGGGGGTGAAATGCACGTGAATGAGCAACCGCTATCGTACTGGGCGCATTTGTTCTACGGGCACGGCTTTGTGGCGTACGACTGCGTCCGGCCACGGCTTGCTCACCGTTCCATCGACCCTTGGTACCGATATAACACAATCCTATACGCCAATGCGGCTGGCGCTGAGCGATTTGTCCCCGCCGCGCTTGCTGCCCGCGTCGCCGATCCCGCCAGACTCGAAAATGGTGGCGATTTTGCTTGGCGGATGCGTAAGGCCGTTCTTAGACCGCTGCCTGTTGCAGTGGTAACCGCGCTGTCACGGCTGCGCTACCGCACTGTGATAAGGACTGCCAACCTCACCAATAAAATAAACGGGTAGCGCAATTTCGTCCGCTCGACACACGAGTTCACTGCTCAGAACAGTGATTGCTGGCTCCCCCGCACTCACGGGAAATGAACCGGCAGCGATGCGCCGCTAAGCCCGCCAGAGCGGACGGAATTGCGTGGCGACCAGCCGGTCGAAACCTACCGGCTCGGCGATAAGCCCGCTTGCCTGGGCAAACTTGTTCAAGCCGTCGACCGCTTCCGGCGAAATCGCCGCGTCGTAGTATGGCGCATCGCGTTCGATCAATCCTGCGATCAGCGGCACCTCCTCCGCCGGGAACAGCCGCTCCGCGATCGCGGTGGCGCGGGAAGGCTCCGCCTTGAGTGCGGCTTGCGCCTTGACGATGGCGCGCACCGCGCCGGCGGCGATTTCCGGCTGCTCCTCAATCAATCGCTCTGTCGTCGTCAAAGCCGCGAAATTGTAGCGGCGTGCGCCGGGCGGCCCGTCGCCGCGGCGCAGATCGAGATGCAGTTTGGCGATGCCGCGTGCTTCGCCGATCGCGACCCGCATGCCGTTGCCCCAAAAAGCATCGGCCAGATTGTGCGCGATGGCGTCGATGCCGGCATGGCCCATGAAACGCCCGTCGATAGTCGGCGGCGGCGGCACGATGTCCACCTTGTCGCGCGCGAGATCGATTCCCGCATCGGCCAGAAGGTGCCGCAGCCCCAGCACCGGAAATTGCGTGGACGACGATATCCGCAAGCCCTTGAGCGCGTCGAGGTCGCCGCGCTTGACGTCGAGGTCGGCGCGCACGCCGAGGAACCAATAGGAATGTTGCGCCAGCGCGCAGAGTAGCTTAGCGCCCGCCCAGGCCGGAAAGGCCCGCGTCGCGGCATAGGCCGGACCGCCGAAGAAATGCAGCGAACCGTCACGCAGCCGTTCCGGCCCGTTGCGGGCGCCGTAGCTGTGCTCCAGCACGATGTCGACGCCCTCGTCCTTGAAGAAGCCGAGCTCGACCGCCGCGATCGCGACGAAATAAGAGGGTGAATCCAGATCGGCGACCGCAAGCCGGAACATTCCAAGCACTCCTGCGAAAATGTCAGCGTTGCGCCAGCGCCTGCTTGCGCCACAGCGCCCAGGGTCGCGCCGAGGCGCGCAGCATGGCGTCGTTCGAGGTCATTGCCTCGGCGCGCGTCATGAAATTGATCGGACCGCCGATGGTGATGGCGGCAAGCTGCTGGCGCGCATTGATCTCGGTGTAATAGGCGCGGAACACGGCATTGGGCAGCGACGGCCCGACGACGGAGTCGCCGTGGCCGCGCATCAGCACCACCGCGGCATCCTTGCCGAGCTTTCTCGCCAAATCCTTGCCGAGGTCCGGGGTGAGGATCATCAGATCGGTGCCGTCGCCGACGCATTTGCGGATCTCGAACAGCGGCGTGCCAAGCCCGAGGAAACCAGCGTTGTGCAAGAGCGGCCGCAGCTTGGCGCGGGTCACCGTGAACGGCACCACCGTCGGCGAGTGGCTGTGCACCACCGCATTGACGTCGGGCCGCGCCTTGTAGATTTCGCCGTGGATGAAACGCTCGCGGTAAAGGAGCACGCCGTCATCCTTGGCATCGACGGTCTGGCAGTCGAGATCGAGCACCAGGATATCGGCCGCGGTCACCGACTTCGGCGCGATCGAGCGCGAGATCAGATAGCGGCGGGGATCGCGCGGGTCGCGCACGCTGACATGGCCGAAGGCATCGAGCACGCCAAGCCGCGCCAGGGCGCGGTTGGCGGCGACGAGGTCGTCGACGAGGTCGGCATCGAGGCGGTGCGATGCATGGGCGCGGCGGGACGGCGCGGCGCGTGACGATTTGGCAGTCATCTATCGGAATTCCCTGCAAGATCGGGCCTGGACGATAACAAGTTCAGCGCCCGTTCGCCATACGCCATTAACCGCTCGTTAGGGTTAACGTTTTATTGCTGAACGAACCTGGGGCAGCGGCGCGCCCCCCGCTACAGCGCTTTACCGGCAGTGATCGAGATGCGTCCGACCCGATCCCGCTTTGCACGCCTATTCGCCTCGACCGCGATCGTCGCCGTGATCGGCGCCGCCACGGCGGGATGCCAGACGACGCAAACGACGGCCACGACCGGCGCGCTCGCGCTGGCGGCCACCGATCGACCCGACGCCGATTGGCAGCAGGACCTTCAGATTTACGGCGCGAAATATCGCGCCGACCCGACCAATGTCGAAACCGCGCTGCGCTACGGCCAGGCGCTGCGCGCAACCGGACAGAGCGCACAGGCGGTCGCCGTCCTCGAAGAATTGTCGATGCGAAATCCGAACAACAAAATGGTACTCGGCGAATACGGGCGAGCGCTCGCCGACGCCGGCCAATACGAACAGGCGCTCACCGTGCTCGACCGCGCGCACACGCCGGAACTGCCCGACTGGCGCATCCTGTCCGTACAGGGCGCGGTGCTCGATCAATTGGGCCGCCACCAGGATGCGCAACGCCATTATCTCACCGCGCTGAAGATCGTTCCCAACGAGCCGTCGGTGCTGTCCAATCTCGGACTATCCTACGCGCTGTCGAAGGATCTCAAGGACGCCGAAGCGACGTTGCGGCTCGCGGTGGCGCAGCACTCGACCGATCCGCGAGTGCGGCAGAATCTGGCGCTGGTGGTCGGATTGGAAGGCCGCTTCGGCGAAGCCGAAGAGATCGCGCGCGCCGATCTGCCGCCCGACCAGGCCGCCGCTAATGTCGCCTATCTGCGGCAGATGCTGGCGCACAAGGGCAAGAACGCGCTCACCGACCAGACTGCGCATTTCGAGCAGGGCTCGAGCTAGCTCGCTCCGCTCGTTCCTAGAAAGCGGGGACCAGTAATTCGAATCGTAGAACCTCGATCCCTCTACGCGGGAATGAGTGGAACGAGGTCTACCGCAGCGCCATGACGCGGATCGCGGCCGGGCCGAGAATGACGACGAACAGCACCGGCAGAAAGAACACGATCATCGGCACGGTGAGCTTCGGCGGCAGGCCCGCGGCTTTCTTCTCGGCCTCCGCCATGCGCATGTCGCGATTTTCCTGCGCCAGCACCCGCAGCGTCGTGGCGAGCGGCGTGCCGTAGCGTTCGGACTGCTGCAGCGCGAGGCAGACCGCCTTGACGCCCTCAAGCCCGGTGCGCTGCGCCAGGTTCTCGTAAGCCTGGCGGCGATCCGGCAAATACGACAATTCCGCCGTGGTCAGCGTGAACTCCTCGGCCAGCGCCACGGATTGCGTGCCGACCTCCTCGCTGACCTTGCGGAACGCCGCCTCGATCGACATGCCGGATTCGACGCAGATCAACAAGAGATCGAGCGCGTCGGGAAATGCGCGCTTGATCGAGGTCTGCCGGCGCGTGATTTTGTTCTTGAGGTAAAGATTAGGGCTGTGCATGCCGAGATATGCGCAGCCGATGCAAATCGCGATCTTGAGCATCGGTGGATAATCGAGATTGAGCACGACGAAAATATAAAACAGCGATCCCAGCAGCATGGCCACCGGCATGGTCATGCGGAAGAACAGATAGGTGACGTAAGGCGCCTGGCCGCGATAGCCGGCTTGCACCAGCAACTGTCGCGCTTCCTCCTGGCCGACCCACTTCGACAGGTTGAAGTCGTCGACCGCCCGCTTCATGTAGGCTTTCGGCGATTGTCGCAGCGACACTTTGCTGCTCTGCACCAGCCGCTCGCGCTCGCGCTGCCGGATCTTCTCGCGTTCGAAGGCGACCGCCTTCATGCGCTTGCCCAGCGTGTCCGAGCTCATGAACGGCATCGCCAGAGTGAGCACCGTCGCGCCGGCGGCGACGGCCGCAAACATCACGGTGAGGACATGCAGGTCGAGATATTGGGTGATAAGTGAGTTCATGACCGCGCCGCCCTAAAAATCGAAATTGATCATCTTGCGCATCACCAGCACGCCGCACAGCATCCAGGCGGCGGAGCAGGCCAGCATCACGTGGCCGAACGGATCGGTAAACAAAAGGTCGATATAGTCCGGGCTCGTGAGCCAGACGAGCGTCATCACCGCGAGCGGCAAGGCGCCGATGATCGCGGCGGACGCCTTGGCTTCCTGCGACATCGCCTGGATTTTAGCCTTCATCTTCTTACGGTCGCGCAGCACCCGAGACAGATTACCCAACGCTTCGGAGAGATTGCCGCCGGCCCGCTGCTGGATGGAGACCACGATGCCGAAGAAGTTGGCTTCCGGGACCGAAATGCTGTCGTAAAGCTTCAGAACAGCCTCGCCGATCGGCATGCCGATGGTTTGCGTCTCAATGATCGCACGAAACTCGCTGCGCACCGGCTCCTCGGCGTCTTGGGCGATCAGCTTGAGGCTGTCGAGCAACGGCAGGCCAGCCTTGATGCCGCGAACGATGACGTCGACGGCGTCGGGAAACATGGCGAGAAATTTCGACTCGCGGCGTTTTTTGAGAAACGACAGGGCCCAGAACGGCAGGCCGCAGCCGGCGGCGAAACTCACGCCGAGCGCCGGTATCAGCCCGCCGTGCACGATCATCATGATGGCGAAGCCGCCGAAGCCGAGGACGCCCGCCGTGATCATGAACCGCCGCTTCGACCATTCCAGACCCGCCTGCCGCAGCCGGACCGAGAGCGGCGGGCGGCTGGCTTTTTTTCGCCGCTCCTCGATATCTTTCAGCGTGCCTTCGACCTGTTCGCGCCGGGTTTTACCCGCGGCGCGCGTCGGCCGCGCGATCGGCTCGGCGCGTGCAACGCTCGCCACGCGCCGCTCCGCTTTCTTTTCCCCCGACAGGTAGGGATAAAGGAAGACCCAGGCCACGCCGCCGATCGCGATCGCCACCAGAAAGAACAGACCGTAAGCGCCCATAACTCAACTCGCTGTCTCAAGCCGCGTGTTATGTTCTCGCCGCTTCGTTTGCCACTTCCGCGGCATCGAGCGCAGCCGCAAGCCGCGCCTCCTCGCCGAAATAGCGCGCGCGCTCCCAGAACTTCGGCCGACCGATGCCGGTCGAGCGGTGCCGGCCAATAAGATTGCCGTTGGCGTCTTCGCCGAGCAGGTCGTAGAGGAAGACGTCTTGAGTGATGATGACGTCGCCCTCCAACCCGACAACCTCGGTGATGTGGGTGATGCGGCGCGAACCGTCGCGCAACCGCGCCGCCTGAACGACGACGTCGACGGAGGCGCAGATCATCTCGCGGATGGTGCGCGAGGGCAGCGAGTAGCCGCCCATGGTGATCATCGACTCAAGCCGCGACAGCGCTTCGCGCGGCGTATTGGCATGCAGCGTGCCCATCGAACCGTCATGGCCGGTATTCATCGCCTGCAGCAAGTCGAACGCTTCCGGTCCGCGCACCTCGCCGACGATGATGCGTTCCGGCCGCATGCGCAGGCAGTTGCGCACGAGGTCGCGCATCGTGATTTGCCCTTCGCCTTCGAGGTTCGGCGGCCGCGTTTCCAGGCGCACCACGTGCGGCTGCTGCAATTGCAGCTCGGCGGCGTCTTCGCAGGTGACGATGCGCTCGGTGTCGTCGATGTAGCGCGTCAGGCAGTTGAGCAGCGTGGTCTTGCCCGAACCGGTGCCGCCGGAGATCAAGGTATTGACCCGAGATCGTCCGATGATTTTCAGGATTTCCGCGCCTTCCGGCGAAATCGAGCCGTATCTGACAAGCTGCTCCAGCGTCAGCTTGTCCTTCTTGAACTTGCGGATGGTGAGGCATGGACCATCGATCGCCAGCGGCGGCACGATTGCATTGACGCGCGAGCCGTCCGGCAGGCGCGCATCGCAGATCGGGGAAGATTCGTCGACGCGGCGGCCGACCTGGCTGACGATCCGCTGGCAGATGTTCAGAAGCTGCTGATTATCGCGGAACCGTATTCCCGTCTTCTGAATCTTGCCGGCGACTTCGATGTAGACCGTGCCCGAGCCGTTGACCATGATGTCGGCGATCTCGTCGCGCGCCAACAGCGGCTCCAGCGGTCCATAGCCGAGCACGTCGTTGCAGATGTCGTCGAGCAGATCCTCCTGCTCGGCAATCGACATCACGATGTTCTTGATCGCGATGATCTCGTTGACGATGTCGCGAATTTCCTCGCGCGCGGAATCGGCGTCGAGCTTGGCGAGCTGGGCGAGATCGATCGCTTCGATCAGCGCGCCGAAGATGGTGCCTTTGACCTCGTAATAGGATTCCGAGCGGCGCGAATCGACCGCCGAGGGCACCTGTTGCACAGGCGGAGGATTGGGCGGACCGCCGACGTTCGGCTTGCTGGTCGGCGCGCCGATGATTGGGGCGCCGAGACCCGCCGAGGGAAACGGCGTACGGCCAGCTTCCGCCGGCGCGCCGGCCGGAGGCGGCGGCGCGGCAACCGGCGGGGCCGTCACCGGCCGCTGCTGCTCCGCAACGTTGGGACTACCGGACGTGGGACGCTTGCCAAACACTGCAACTCCAAACTTTATCTTAGCCCAGTAGCTTTTCGAGCAGCGGCGAGAGCAGGCCGGATCGCTGCTTCTTGAGTTCCGACTTGCCGGTCAGTTGCTGCGCCATTTGCCGGAACAGCTCCGCGCTGCGGTGGCCCGCGGAGATCTCGGCGATCATCTGCCCGTTGTTG
Source organism: Xanthobacteraceae bacterium (assembly GCA_049285535.1). GTDB lineage: Bacteria > Pseudomonadota > Alphaproteobacteria > Rhizobiales > Xanthobacteraceae > BOG-931. The sequence goes on along the minus strand of JBAQAB010000306.1, from coordinate 10,330 downwards.
GCCGCGGCGCCGAATATTTGCGGCTCGAACGGAATGATCGTCATCGGTTCTTCCTCGAGCGCCTTGGCGAAGTCGGCAGCCTTGATTTCCGGCCGCTTCGGAACCCCAACTTGATTGAGGCAATAGCGCGGATGACGATCGTTCGGCCGGGCGGTTTTCAGAAAATCGTAGATATTCTTGGTGTTGCGCAGATTGGCGAGATCGGGGGCGGCCACGATCAAGACCTCGTCGGCGCCGACCAGCGTCTGCTTTGTCCATCCGGTCCACTGGTGCGGCACGTCGAGCACGACGCAGGGCACCGTGGCGCGCAGCGAGTCAAAAATCGATTCAAAGGCGTCGGCGCCGAAATCATAGACGCGATCGAGCGTCGCCGGCGCCGCCAGCAGATTCAAATGATCGGTGCACTTGGCGAGCAGGCGGTCGACAAACGCGGTGTCGACGCGGTCGGGTGAGAACACCGCCTCGGCGATGCCCTGCGGCGGATCCTGATTGAAATCGAGGCCGGCGGTGCCGAAGGCCAAATCGAGATCGGTCACGACCGCATCGAGCTTGAGATCGTGCGCGATCGAGAAGCCGACATTGTGGGCGACAGTGGACGCGCCGACGCCACCCTTGGCGCCGACCACCGCGATAATGCGGCCGACCGGCTTGGCGTCGGGCGCCGAATACAGCCCGCAGATCGAGCGCACGATCTGCAGCACGTCGACCGGCGAAATCAGATAATCGCTGACGCCGCGACGCACCAGCTCGCGGTAGAGCGTGACGTCATTCATACGACCGATGACAACGACACGCGTGCCGGCGTCGCAATAATTGGCGAGCTGATCGAGACCAGCGAGGATGTCGTCGCTGCGGTTCTCCGATTCCAGAATGATGACGTTCGGCGTCGGCGAGCTTTGATAGGCTTCGACCGCCGCCGTCAAACCGCCCATCTGAATGCGCAAATGCGCCTTGGCCAGGCGCCGGTCATCGCCGGCTGCCTGAATGGCGGCGGCGGTGTCGACGTTCTCGCAGAAGGCCTGCACCGACACGCGCGGCGCCGGCGCGATATGTTCGTCGCGGCCGGAGGCATCCGGAAGGCCCGAATCTTCGCCGGTGGCTTGGTTACCCTGTTTCATCCTGTTCCGACATTCCGTGTCGCATGACCACTCATGCTATTTGCCGACGTCGCTGATCTTGGCGGCACTCGTGCTGCTGGGCTCCGCGGTCGCCGTGCTTTCGCCATTGGTATATTTCTGCAATACCGTGGCGCGGCGCATGGTGTAGGCCGGCGTCTCGCTGCGCGGCTGGACGAGGTCCGAAGGATTGACGATCTCGGCGGCAAGAGCGCGCTGCGTGGCGCAGCCATAGTTCCACGGCGGCTGATTTTCGAAATAATCGCGATTGAAGCTCGGACCGATATCCTCGGGCCACATGCCGCAAGGCCCGACCTGCGCGGTGATTTTCGGATAGCCGATGCGGACTGGCGCCGGGCTCGGCCCAGTCGAGGCGTCGTAGGTCTGCACGGCGATGCTCTGCGGCGGCAGGCCGCTGGCGGCGAGGATCGAGACGATCTCGGGCATGGCCTCGGCGACGGCGCCGGCGTTGCTGCTGCCGACCGGCCGCTGCACCACCATGCCTCCGGTCGCGGCGCGCTTCCAGCCCAGACCGAACGACAAGACTTGCGCGCGTTGCGTCGGATTAAGTTCGCCGCGGTTGGAGCCGATGAACAGTTCGAGCGTGCGGCGGGATTCCTGAAGCGTGATGGGGTGCCGCAAGCGATAATCGGTCGGGGCTTCGGGAGCGCCGGTGGTGACCTGCTGATCGGTATTGCAGCCGCAGACCATGATCGCGCAGGCCGCCGCGGCGGCGGCGCGCACCACAAGGCCCGCGCCAGAGCGGCGGCCGGTGATCGCCTTGACAGTCTGCATCGTGGTCTCCCGTGGCCGCATCAATCGAGGATAAAGCCGTATTTGCCGTGATAATTGTCGGTCGGCGCCGGATTGCCGCCGACGCCGTAGATGCGATTGAGCCGGCCGAGCAAGATCGTCTCGGGGTCGCTCGGATCGGCGAAGCCGTCGTCGGGCCGCGACAAATCCTTCTGCGCGACCGCGCGCACCACGTAGGGCGTCACCAGCACCATCAGCTCGGTTTGCTGATTGATATAGTCGCGGCTCTTGAACAGCGGTCCGAGAATGGGAAGCTCCGCCAAGCCAGGCAGGCCGTTGATCGCCTGCTTGGTCTGGTTCTGGATCATGCCGGCCATCGCCAGCGAGCCGCCGGACGGAATCTCCACTGTCGTTTCGGCACGACGGGTGCGGATCGACGGGATGGTCGCGGTGGCGTTGCTGCCGGGCTCGGTGATGGTCAACGAGTTTTGCGACGACAGATCCGACACCTCGGTCATCACCTTGAGGCTGATCCGGCCTTCGCTCAGCACGACCGGCGTGAAATCGAGACTGACGCCGAATTTCTTGAAGTCGATCGACGGCTGGCAGGTCTGTACGGTGCTGCCGGCGCTCGCGGTCGAGCAGCTATAGCCGTTGAGAACCGGAAATTCGCCGCCGGCGACGAAAGTCGCGGATTCTCCGGAAATTGCCGTCAGGTTCGGCTCCGCCAGCGTATGAATGACGCCGGCCTGCTCCATGGCCTGCAACGTCGCGCTGACCGAATTGAGGCTGCCGGTGATGGCCGAACCGCTGAGCGATTGACCGGTGGCGGAAAACGGATTGGTGTTGTTGAAGTTCACCACCGCGCTACCGTAGTTCAGCGAGCCGGAAAGATTGATGCCGAGCTGCTTGACGACGTCGCGCTCGACTTCGGCGACGACGACCTTGAGCATGATCTGGTCGCGGCCGCGCACGACGATGGCGTTGACGATCTTGCCCGACGGAACATCCTTGCTGCCGGGCCCCAGCAGGCCGCCGGCGATATCCTGGGCCTGCTCCGCCTCCTGCGGACTGGATACGCTGCCGGAGAGGATGATGCCGTCGCCGATGCCCTGCACGGTGATGTCGGCATCGGGCAGAACCTGATGAATGGCCTGGCGGATGCCGTCGAGGTCGCGGATGACCGCAATGTCGAAACCGGCGATCTGCTTGCCCTCGGCATCGAAGAAATACACGTTGGTCTGGCCCACCGTGCTGCCGATGAGGAATGCGCGCCGCGACGACCGCACCACGGCGTTGGCGATCTTGGGATCGGCGACCAGCACATCCTTGACGTCGCGCGGCAGATCGACAACGACCGATTTGCCGATCCCGAGGGACATCGGCTGGGATTGATAGTCGCTGGCCGCGACATGGACGGCCTCCGCGGGGGGCGTGTTGAACACGACGCTGCCCGCAAGCGCCCGCGGCACCAGGCACGCGGCGACGAGAAGCGGCGCGAGAGCCGCCGCCGCTCGGATCGATCTCGCTCGCGTCATATCATCCCCTCCGCGCCCTCAGTTCCCGGTTCCGGCCGTGCTCACGCCGAAGCGCACGGTATTGATGGACTGCTGGTGGTTGTCTGCATCATCCTCGCCCTCGGGAGTGCTCGGGCCGGAATCGCGGATACTGCGCAGCGTGAGCGAAATCGTGCCGAGCTGATGCGACACCTCGAGCGTCTCGGCCTGTGACTGCGTCAACTCCAAGGTCGCGGTCTTGCCGAGCGCGACCTTGACGTCGGCCTTCGTGTCGATGCTCTGATCCACCGCAAGCACCCGCACGTTGCGCAAGATCGTGTCGCTTACGAATTTCTCGACGCCGGTCGATTTTTCCGCCGCCCTGTCGCGCCGCGTCAGCACGACATCGACGCGATCGTCGGGTAGGATGAAGCCGCCGGCGCTGGTGACCGCCGAAATGTCGACTCCGACCGCGCGCATGCCTTTCGGCAGGATTGCCGCCATGAAGCCCGAACCCTTCGCCATCACCACGTAGGGCCCGCGAATGGGATCGCCCGCCAGCATCGCGACGCGAACGATGGCGCCGACAAAGCTCTTGGCGGCATCCGGCTGATCCGACTTCTTGATGAAGCTCGCGTTGGCCGCAGCCTTCGGCCAAGTCTGCCAACCGATATCCTGACCTTCGATCACCTGGCCTCGGCTCAGATCCGATTTGGTCACCAGTACTTCGACCGTTTCGAGCGGCGGCGCAGCCGCCACGGGCGGCGGTGGCGGTGGCGCCTTGCTACCGGCGGCCAAATACGCGGCGATGCCGCCGGCGGCGACAGCGACACCGAGTACGACAAGACGCGCGGCTTTCATTACGCTTCACTTTCCACGGGATGGCGCGGCCGAAAACGGCCATCTGCGTTGGATTTCAGCAGCTAAACGTCAAGGCATGGTTAATGAGGCGTATCCAAATCGCGTTAATATTGCGTTGATGCGCACCCATGCGCGCCTCGCATCATGCGACGGCGCACCGTCAAATCCGGCTTAACTGAGCTTAAAGTCCGACTGCGGTCATCCACTCGGTCTGCGGATAAACCAGCAGCGCAGCCGCCGCGAGCGCCACGCCATAGGGTACGCCGGCGCCCTGGCTGTGCAGCCGTTCCGCCCATTCCCGCCCCGCGAGCAGGCGCGACAGCGGGATGGTGCGAAATTGCACAATCAATAAAGTGAGCGCCCCGCCGAGCAGCGACGCATAGACAAGATAGCTAAAGAGATTGCCAAAGCCGAGCCACAACGCCGTGACCGCGGCGAGCTTGGCGTCGCCGCCGCCGATCCAGCCGCAGGCGAAGCAGAAGAAGGCAACGCCGAGCACGACGGCCGCCGCCTCGACATGTGAAAGCACCTCGGCGCCGCCGAGACCGCTCAGCAACGCCAGCGCGGCAAAACCGGCGACGAGAATGAGCGAGACGCGGTTGGCGATCGTCATCGTCAACAGATCGCTCGACGCGGCAAACGCCATCATTGCCGGGAACAACGTCAATCTGACCGCTTCAATCAGCATGACACCGCTCGACGCCGTCCGTTTGACGGCCTGCCTGCACTGATCGTGAGTGCGGTTCGTCTCCGCCTGCAATGGCGGCCGCTGCAAAGCGAAAAGGCCCCGGTGTGCGTCCGGAGCCCTCTCGCAGCACAGAGTTCGACGCTTACTTGAGGGCGGTGGAAACGCTGCTGAAGGTGGTCTTCAGGTTGGTGCCGAGGCCCTGCACAACGGCGATGATCGCAACCGAGATGCCGGCGGCGATGAGACCGTATTCAATGGCCGTAGCACCCGACTCGTCTTTCACGAAACGTGAGAAAAGGGTCTTCATGAGTTGGCTCCTTATAGGTCCACACGTGGCTGTCTGAGCTGACCCAGCGGCTTTTTGAGCGCCGTTTGGATCGTGCCAGACCCTATCCAGGAGAAATTTCGAGGGGGTTAAATCGTTCGCCGAAACCCGCAACTAATCTTGCTTTCGGCGTCGTAGTTAACATCGTCTGCATATGGCAGAAAACGGCGGCTTTTTCTTTACCATCGATAAACCAAACCCGGGCCACCGGTTCGCAAAAGCATTGTGCCCACATGGCAGACAATCGTCTGCCGGCACGTTATTGCAAGCGCACAGCTTGCATCAAATAAGGATCAGCGTGTCACTTTCCGCAACACTGTATCGCCCGCCATTCACGGCGTCTTAAGCGCATGCGCGATATCAATTGCAGCCGCTAGCCGCGAAGAACCGCGGATGACTAGATGCGACGAAATTAGAACAAGATAAGAATACGACTTAAGGACATAACCGAGACATGACCCGAGAATTGCTGTCCTTCGTTATCAGTTTCGGCCAGACGTTTTTGAAGGCCATCCCGATCTCGCTGGCGCTCGGCGTGGTTTTCACCATTCTGACCTGGTTCTGGGCTTGCAATCCCGGACGGCAGTGGTGGCACAAACGCGATCTCGTGACCGACCTGTGCTACTGGTTTTTTATCCCCATCATCGCCCGCTATTTGCGTATCGGGATGCTCATCGTCGGCGCTGCGCTCCTGTTTCGGATCACCACGACGGATGGGCTGATTGCTTTTTACGACAACGGTCACGGCCCGCTGGCGGCACTGCCGCTTCCGGCGCAGATGGTCATTTTTCTAGTCGGCGAAGATATCATCCTGTACTGGACCCACCGCCTGTTCCACGGCAAACGGATGTGGCGCTATCACGCGGTGCATCACTCTTCCGAAGAGCTGGAATGGATTTCGGCGGCGCGCTTCCATCCGGTCAATCTGTTTCTCGGTAGCGTTGCCGCCGACGTGGTGATGCTGCTGATCGGCATCTCGCCGAACGTGCTGGTCGTGCTCGGCCCGTTGACCACCGCCCATTCGGCCTTCGTGCACGCCAATCTCGACTGGACGCTCGGCCCGTTCAAATACGTGATCGCGGGTCCGGTGTTCCATCGTTGGCACCACACGGCGGCCGACCGCGGCGGCGAGAAGAACTTCGCCGCGACGTTCCCGATCCTGGACGTGATCTTCGGGACGTTTTACATGCCGGCCGGCCAATTGCCCGACAATTACGGGATCGGCGAGCGCGAATTTCCGGTAAGCTTTCCCGGCCAGCTGGTGCATCCGTTCACCCAGTGACGGCCGGCCGCGAGACCGGCGGCCGGATCTTGCCCCTCCCTGTCATCGTTAAGAAAGCCATTACCGGCCGGCCGCGCCAATTTGCACTTCATTCACGAATTTGCAGTCAAGTGGACCGGTCGGTGGACGGCCTTGTAGCAGTCGAATCCGCGTAGCGTTTCGGAGCGTATCGATGACGGCGTTTTGCCTGCGCGTCAGGTCGGCCCAAACCGTGCTGGCTTGGCTCTTGGCGGCTGTCGTCCTTGCCGCCGCCGCCAGCGGGGCCATAGCCGAAGAGCCGATCTCGGTTCACCTCGACCAAGCCAAGATCCTGAAGCTTCCCGACCGCGCCACCACCGTCGTGATCGGCGACCCGCTGATCGCCGATCTTTCGATCCAGCCGGGCGGCCTCGCGGTCGTTACCGGCAAGGCTTACGGCGCCACCAATGTCGTGGTTCTGGACAAAAGCAGCGCCGTGCTGATGGAAAAGACCATCGAGGTCAAAGGGCCCGACGAACCCATCGTCGTGGTCTATCGCGGCCTGACGCGCCAGACCTATAGCTGCACGCCCGACTGCTCGCCGCGGCTGACGCTCGGCGACACCAGTAAAGATGACTTCGACAAGGACAGCGGTCTGCCGGCCGACTTCTTCGGCAAGACGCTCTCCCAAAGCGTCACCCGCAGCACCCAGGCCGTAGCCGCAGGCTCCGGTCACTAGCGGCCTGTCGCACGGTTAGCGGCGGCTTAAAGCCTGCCCCACCCTTCTCGGCGATTGCTGCAAGAATTCGCCAACACGCCGCTGCTATCGCTTAACGGTGAGGCTTCGCATCGTTGCGGCCTTCTTTAAGTGAGGGCGCCATGTCCAGTCGAGCTGAGTCCAATCGTGCCCCGTTCAATCGGATGATATCGATGCGATCCGGACTGACGCGGCTCGGTAAAGCATTTAACGCGCGGACTTTCGCGTCGCCGCTTCTGCGCCGCTTCATCACGCAAAGCGAGGCCGGCACCACCATCGAGTTCGCTCTCCTTGCGGCGCCGTTCGTCGCCGGGCTGTTCGCCATCCTACAAACCGCGCTCGTCTTCTTTGCCGGTCAGACGCTCGAGACCGCGGCGGCCGCCTCGGCGCGATTGATCTTCACCGGCCAGGCGCAAACCGCCGGCTGGACCGCGGCGCAATTCAAATCGCAGGTCTGCAATCAGATCCACGGCGTCTTCAACTGCAGCAACGGCGTCTATGTCGACGTTGAGACGTATCCGTCGTTTTCGGCGGTCAATACGGGCATGCCGATATCCAACGGCCAATTCAATTCTTCGGCGCTCGGCTACAATCCGGGCGGTCCGGGCGACATCGTGATGCTGCGGCTCTATTACCAGTATCCGGTCTTCGTCAATCTGCTCGGCTTCAATCTGAGCGACTTGACCGGCGGCTACAATCTGTTCGCCGCCACCGCGGTCTTCAAAAACGAACCTTATGCATCGTCTTGAAGGGGGCGCGCCATGAACCTCTTAGCCGCTATTGCCCGTTCCCGCACGCGCCTGATCGCCGACTGCCGCGGCCTTTCGGCCGTCGAATTCGCCTTGTTGTTTCCGGTGATGCTGACGCTGTTGCTCGGCAGCGTCGAAGCCTCGCAAGGCATCGCCACCGACCGCAAGGTCGAGTTGACCGCGCACACGCTGGCCGATCTGGCGACCCAATATACCGCCATCACCAACGCCGACATGACTAACATTCTCAATGCCGGCGCGGCGATCATTGCACCCTACGCCGCCGCCAATCTCAAGGAAACCATCTCGGAGATCGCGATCGATTCCCAGGGCAATGCCACGGTGGTGTGGAGCGACACCCTCAATGGCGCCGCGCTCACCGTCGGCCAGACGATCGCCGTGCCGTCATCGTTGGCCACGCCGAACAGCTATCTGATATTCGCCCAGGTCCAGTACGGCTACAATCCGGCCTATGGCTATGTGCTGACCGGTAGTCTGACCCTGAGCGACCAAAGTTTCATGCTGCCGCGCGAATCGGCTTCGATCGCGCGCACGGCGTCGTGAAAACCGTTATTTGAATTCCGGTATTGGCAGCGCCGTCGTCGATTTGATCTTCTCCATGGCGAAGCGTGACGTGACATTCTTCAGCGGCACCGTGGCGATCAGGCGCTTATAGAACGCGTCATAGCCGGCGATGTCCGGTACCACCACGCGCAGCATGTAATCGACGTCGCCGGCCATGCGATAGAACTCCATCACCTCCGGCATGGCGGTGACGGTTTTGGCGAAGCGGTCGAGCCAGTCCTGCGAGTGATCGCCGGTCTCGATCGAGACAAAGACGCTGATGCCGAGCCCGATGCGGTCCTGGTCGATCAGCGCGACGCGTTTGACAATGACGCCGTCGGCCTCAAGCCGCTGAATGCGCTTCCAGCACGGCGTCGACGAAAGGCCGACGCGCTGCCCGATGTCGGCGACCGACAGGGCCGCGTTATCCTGCAGAACAGCAATGATTTTTCGATCTATGGTGTCCATGAAAGCTATTCTTCCAATTACCCAGGAGAACAGCTATTTATAGAGAAAAATATTCTAAATCAAGGGAAGAGCCCGCTTCGGCTTTGCAGCCATCCCCAGGGGGGCGGGGGGCCCTCGCGCTATCGGATTCGCGCCTACGCGGGAATGAGCGGAAATATCAGCGAGGCGGACAGACGCGGACGAGATAGGGGCGGTAGGGCGCAAACTGCTCGACCAGGTAGCAGTTGCCGTAGAGCGAATAGCCTATCACGGGGAAGTAGCTGTAATCGTAAGGTAAAATGTCGGGGCGCTGCCGGGCGGCACGCCATTTTCTAACATGATGATGCGCTTGGGCCGCGCTCGATGCCGCGATGATGACACCCAATGCGAGAGCCGCCGCAACGCATTTCGAGGAAATCTGCTGCATAGGTCCCCCTTTTCGATGGTCGCTCGGGCAAGCGCCTAAGATTGTAATGCTTCGTCCCTGCGCTCCGCGCAATCCGGTCGAAGCGGGTTTTCCGCCAATAACGCCTCAGCTTCGGCCCGCGTCGGCGCGCCGGATGAGCCGCCGAGCCGCGTGCATTTGATGCCGGCGACGGCGGCGCCGAACCGCATGGCGTCGAACTCGCGACGGCCTTCGGCCAGCGCCAGCACGAAGCCGCCGTGAAAAGCGTCGCCGGCGCCGAGCGTATCCACGGCGGCGATCTTGAACACCGGCACGCGGTGCAGCGTGCCGCCGTCGCGATAGATGATGTCGTCAGGACCGTTGCTGACCGCGAGAAAGGCGCCGGTATTGCGGGCGATGCGTTGCAGTCCCGCGCCGAGATCGGCAAGCCCGGTCGTCGCCCGCAAACATTCGGAGGAAAAAATGACATGGCTGGCGAGGCGGAACAGCGGATCGTCCTCGACAGTCGGCCGGTCGCCATCGACCACTACCGGCAAGCGGCGAGCGCGTGCCGCGGCGCAGATCGGCCGCACGAAGTCGGGATAGCGGTTGTCGACCAGAACCGCGTCCGCCGTGGCCACGATGGCCGCGGCGTCGGCCGGTACGGTCGCGGCGATGCGTTCGTCGCGGTAGGTCACGATGGTGCGGTCGCCGCGTGCATTCATGAAGATCGCCGACAGCGCCGTCGAAAGCCCATCGATGCGCTGGCAGAAGCTGCAATCGATCTTTTCGCGCGTCAGCGCTTTGAGCACGCGGTCGCCGTTGTCGTCTTCGCCGGCAGGACCGCCCATCGGGCCGGCGAGCGCGGCACGGCCGCCGAGCCGCGCGATCGCCACCGCCGCATTTGCCGCGCAACCGCCGTTGACGACGAAGAATCCGTTCGCCTGCAC
>JBAQAB010000305.1:0-6168 GCA_049285535.1 Xanthobacteraceae bacterium | reverse complement strand
TTGCCGCCGCACTCTGCGCTTGGGTGCCTGAGATCGACGAATTTTTCGTTGTCGACGGCTTCAAGATGGAACGGAGCGAGGCGCTATACCATGTGAAGCGAATCGCCGGGATGTGCCGCGGGCTGCGCATCCCGATCGCTTGGCCCCATGACGGCCTGCAGCACGAGAAGGGCAGCGGCATTGCGCTCGCCGATGTCTACCGCCGCGTCGGTGCGCCCATGCTCGGCAAGCACGCCGAGAACAAGGGCGGCGGCTATCACGTCGAGCCGGCCGTCGAAGAGATGTGCGGCTTCATGAAGCGCGGGCAGTTCGCCATCGCGAGCCACCTCAGCGAATTGGCCGAGGAGATACTGAGCTACCATCGGGACGAGGATTACAAGATCGTCCGGCTCCGCGACGACCTACTATCGGCGACCCGGTACGCCTTCATGATGCGCCGAAGCGGAAAGGCCCTGGACGGTTGCGAAACCTACGGCCGCGCACCGGGCATCGACGGGGCGCAATACGATCCGCGGCCGGTGCGCAACAACGGTCCGCGCGAGCGATTCGCCCGAGGCACGCCGTCCCATCCCGACGGCGATATAAATCCCTGGACGGGTACGTGATAGAATTGCGGCTACTGCTGACGTGAGGCGCCAATGAGAGAGTACGTCAACGAAATCTGCGAAAAAACGGCTGCAAACGGATTCGCTATCGAAGTTGAGAGGATTAAGCTTCCTAGCGGTTATCGCGATGGAGCGGTAGTGGCGCCGCTCGACTTTGAGCCGGACGAATTTTGTGGAGTCTGGTTCGTGCAGTTCGGATTAGCGATAAACCGAAAGTTTGCCGTGCACAGGCTGGACCTAGGGCAGGCACGGTTCCGATACATGGCCGCAGCCGACGTTCGCCATCCGGAAGCCATCAAAAAGAACGCAGCTGAGGTAAAACGCGACGACCTCATCGAGGCGCTCGACGAGCGCTTTGGTCCCGACCAAGTGAATATTGCGGGCACCAGTAAGATTGATGCGATGCAGATTTGGCAGCGTCTCTGGCCGTGTGATGTGTCCACCAGACTTAGAGATAGGTAGCTTGTGCCCAAGTTTGTGCCAAAACGCGCAAACACTCATTGTACTAGATGGAAGCGGCTGGACGGGCAGGGCAGCGGAAGGCCCGGAATGCCTGACGGTTTAACACCTGACGACACTGGCTCGCACCAAGCCCATCTACTTTCAAGACCGGTGCCTTAAACCACTCGGCCACCCTTCCGCAGCGGCTTCGAATTAGAACGGGCTAGCGAATAAAGCTACCTGCAAGGTTCGGCAAAGTTTGAAATATTTCCGACCGCCGGGCAGGGGGTGGATGCGCGCTGCGCCAGCGGCTCGCCGCTACCGCAAGGGTCCATTCACTATCGCAGTCGGCTTGTCCAATTCCGCCACATTCTGACCACGCTAGAATTCGATATATTTCCGTTCGGGGACGGGGATAATGCGGGGTCGGCTCAGCTCGGCATTGCGGTGGCTTGCGCAATATGGCGCCTGTGCCGCGCTTTGCCTTCTCGTCGCCAATTGCGCCGACAAGGGCAATATCGACTCACGCTATGGCGTCTCGCCGAGCGCGCGGTTGGTTGCGCCGGGGGAGCCGGTGCCCAAGGGTGGCGGCGTCTATCGGGTCGGCTCGCCCTATATGGTCGGCGGCCGCGTCTACGTCCCCCACGACGACCCCAATTATAACGCGGTGGGGCTGGCATCTTGGTACGGCGACGATTTCTATGGCCGCGAGACGGCGAATGGCGAAATTTTCGATGTCAACTCGATTTCTGCGGCGCATCCGACTCTGCCGTTGCCCAGCTATGTACGGGTAACGAACCTCAGCAACGGCCACTCGCTCATCGTACGGGTCAATGATCGCGGGCCGTATCACGGCAATCGCATCATCGACGTCTCGATGCGGGCTGCGCACCTGCTTGGCTTCACCAATCGCGGGCTTGCCTGGGTGCGCGTGCAATATGTTGGACGCGCGCCGATCGACGGCTCCGACGACCGCGTGCTGGCGTCAACGCTTCGGGACAACGAGCCGGCGCCGGCGCCATGGGACGTGCGGCTCGCGGCAACGCCACTCCTGCCGACATTCCCCGATCAGCCGCCGCCGATCCGGCATGAGCGGCTCGCCAGTGCTGTCCCGAGCTTTGTCGCCTCCGATGCCTCGTTCTCGGCCGGCGCGAGCCGAGAAACGTCGCCCGCCGATGCGCCCGACGGCGCCGATGGCACCGCCCAATTTCTGAATGGGCGCGGGCTTTATTGACCATTGGCTTCCTAGGTGAAGTCTTAGGTGAAATTGCGCCGCGGCATTTTCACAGGGCCTCAACGCGGGCTTGCGCATGCCCTATTGGGCGCGGGATACAACAGGTGGCGAGCGCGAATTGGAGGCGGATTTGCGAGTAGGATATCGACCCTTACCGCCGGGGAGGGGACTACGGTATCTCGTCGCCGCAGCATCGGCTGCGGTTGCGCTTGGTTTAGTCATGGCCCCCGCGCGCGTCGCTCCTGCTGCCCCGGCCAAGCCTGAGGGCGGGTTTCAAACCAGCGTGCCCGCCGCGATCCTGCTCGATCCCGAGAGCGACAGCATATTGTACGAGAAAAACTCCAGTCAGCCCGTCGAGCCGGCAAGCCTCGCCAAGCTGATGACGCTGGAATATCTGTTCAACGAGATCAAGCACGGCCGCGTCAAGCTCGACGACGCTTACACCATCAGCGAGAACGCCTGGCGCAAAGGCGGAGCGCCGTCGCACGGCTCCACGATGTTTGCCGCCATTCACAGCCAGGTCAAAGTGTCCGACCTGATCCAAGGCATCATCGTCGATTCCGCCAATGATGCCTGCATTGCGGTCGCCGAGGCGCTCGCCGGCAACGAGACCGCGTTCAGCCAGCTGTTGACCAAGCGGGCGCGCGAAATCGGCCTGCGGAATTCGACCTTCACCAATGCCACCGGCCTATCCGATCCCAATATGCGCGTCACGGCGCGCGACATGGCGGAGCTCGCGCGCCACATCATCCAGACCTATCCCGATTTCTATCCGCTGTTCGCGCAGCGCGATTTTACCTGGGACAATATCCACCAGGAGAACCGCAATCCGCTGTTGGGCATGGGCATCGGCGCCGACGGGCTGAAGACCGGAGAGACCAAAGAGGCCGGATTCAATCTGGTCGGCTCGGCGGTCGCGGACAATCTGCGCCTGATCGTCGTGGTCACGGGAGCAAAGACCGACAAGGAGCGCGCCGACGAAGCGCACAAATTGCTCGATTTGGGATTTCACGGCTTCACGTCGCGGGTTCTGTTCGCCGAAGGCCAGACCGTCGGCGAGGCCAAAGTGTTCGGCGGCGAGCGCGGTTATGTGCCTCTGGTCGGTCCCGGCCTGGTCAAAGTCATGCTACCGCGCGACAACAGCGAGCGGCTCAATGCCCGCATCGTCTATACCGGCCCGGTGCCGGCGCCAATCGTCAAAGGCCAGATCATTGCCGAACTGAAAGTGTGGCGCGGCGACGATCTCGCGCTCGATGTGCCGCTGCAGGCGGCCGACGACGTCGGCAAAGGCAGCATGACCCAACGCGCCATGGACGGGGCGACCGAACTGATCATCGGTCTCTTGCGGGCGGGCGTTGCCAAGCTTTGAGCGCGGCGCGTGCGCAGCCTGCCGAAGGTCATTATATACCGGTCACGGGGGCGGCAGTTTCCGCATGTTGCCGTTACGGAAATTAGCGTAACTAGTTGATATATTCTGTATTTATGGACTTGGATTGGCGATGCGAGGCAAGTTCATCACGTTCGAGGGTGGCGAGGGCACCGGCAAGTCGACACAGGCCGCAATGCTGGCGCTGCGCTTGGAAGCGCTGGGGCTCGCTGTCCATCTGACCCGGGAGCCGGGTGGCTCGCCAGGGGCCGAAATCATCCGTCACGTATTGCTTTCAGGGGCGGCAAAGCCGTTCGGTCCGGACGTCGAGGCGATGCTGTTTGCGGCCGCGCGCGACGACCACGTGCGATGCACTATCCTGCCCGCGCTCGATGCCGGGAAATGGGTCATCTGCGATCGTTTCACCGATTCCACGCGCGTGTATCAAGGCATCCTCGGTCAGGTCGATCAGCGGCTGATCAAGGGGCTCGAGCGTGTGTCGGTCGGCGATCTGGCACCCGACCTCACTCTGGTCCTCGACGTGCCGGCGGAACTCGGACTTGAGCGCGTAAAACTGCGCCGCGGCGGCGCCAAGCCGGATCGCTTCGAGGCGGAAAATCTCGATTTTCATCAAAAGCTGCGTCAGGCCTATCTCGCCATCGCAGCCGCCGAACCGGATCGTTGCATCGTCATCGATGCCAGCGAACCAAAAGAGGCGGTGGCGCGGAAAATCTGGAACGTGGTCGGGGCCCGGCTCGATCCGCTGACTTTCCCGGTCCAAGGCGAACGCCGCCGCAGCGACGTCGGCGCATCGTGAGCCCGCGCGCAACAGAAGACGAGATCGGCGAAACGCCGCCGCCGCGGGCGACCACCGTGCTGTTCGGCCAGGAGCATGCTGAGGCTGGCTTGCTGGCCGCTTATCGTTCTGGCCGCGTGCCGCATGCGTTTCTGATCGCCGGACCGCTGGGCGTCGGCAAGGCGACGCTGGCTTACCGCATGGCGCGCTTCGTGTTGGCGCATCCCGATCCCATGGCGTCCGACGTTGCGGCGGCGACGTCGCTTTTCGTCGATGCCAAACATCCCGTGGCGCGCCGGATTGCCGCCCAGGCGCAGCCCGACCTCCTCATTATCGAGCGCACGCTCAACGACAAAGGCGTGTTGCACAAGCAGATCGCGGTCGAAGACATCCGCAAGACAGTGACGTTTTTCGGCTCGACGGCAGGCGAGGGCGGCTGGCGCATCGCCATTGTCGATGCGGTCGATGAATTGAACCGTTCCGGCGCCAATGCGCTGTTGAAAGTCCTGGAGGAGCCGCCGGAACGTGCGCTGCTGCTTCTGGTCAGTCATTCCGCCGCACGCGTGCCGGCGACGCTGCGCTCGCGCTGCCGCATCCTCACGCTACGGCCGCTTGGCAAGGCCGATCTTGCGGCGGCACTCGCGGCGGCAACCGGGGAAGCGGCGGACGATCCCGACATTACCGCAGCCGCCGCGGCTGCGGACGGTTCGGTGGCGCGAGCGCTGGCCTTTCTGGACGAGGGCGCTTTGGCCTTACGACAGCAGGCGCTCGGGCTCCTTGATCGGCTGCCGGCGCTGGACGCCAAGGCGCTGCACGCGCTCGGCGAAGCTTTGGCCGGCACCGACCCGGAGCCGCTTGCCGCCTTCGTTGACACCGTCAATGACTGGCTGTCGCAGCGGCTGATCCTCGAGCAGAATGCGCTCGATCGGGCCCACCGTCTGGCCGGCGCTTCCGAGAGCATCAATCGCGCCGCGCGCGACGCCGAAACCTACAATTTGGAGCGAAAGCCGCTGGTTTTCAGCGTCTTCGGCTTGCTTGCAGAGGCCACGCGCGGTTGATACGTAGCCCCATGTCCGCAAAACAAGATTCAGCCGGCAAGCCCTATTACGTCACCACCGCGATTGCGTACCCGAACGGTGCGCCGCATATGGGCTACACCTACGAAGTGATTGCCACTGACGCGATCACGCGCTTTGCCCGCCTCGACGGCCGTGACGTGTTCTTCCTCACCGGCACCGACGAGCACGGCAGCAAAATGCTTCAGACGGCCGCCAAGGAAAATCTGACGCCGCGCCAGCTGGTCGAGCGCAACGTGCCGCGCTTCCAGGCCATGGTGAAGATGCTCAATTGCTCCAACGACGCCTTCATCCGCACCACCGAGCCGCGTCATCACCGCGCCTCGGAAGCGATCTGGGAGCGTATGGAAGCGAACGGCGACATTTATCTCGACAAATACGCCGGCTGGTACTCGGTGCGCGACGAGGCCTATTACGACGAAAGCGAAACGCGCCTCGACGACAAGGGACAACGGCTCGGACCCAACGGCACGCTGGTCGAGTGGGTGGAGGAGGAGAGTTATTTTTTCCGCCTCTCGGCCTATCAGGACAAGCTGCTGAAGCTCTATGAGCGGCCGAATTATGTACTGCCGCGCGAGCGGCTGAACGAAGTCATGAGCTTCGTCAAAGGCGGCCTGCAGGATCTTTCGATCTCGCGCACCACCTTCGAC